>JBBAWW010000043.1:0-25584 GCA_040397035.1 Roseiflexaceae bacterium
GAATCATAGCGCTGCCCCGTCGCCGTGGCCCCATTGACCAACCCATGGACGGTACTCTGCATATTGAGGCGCTGTACTGCGTGCAACGCACTATCCACCTGGTCACTGGGCAATACGTCCGCCAAACCAGCCACTTTAACACACCACTGCGCCATCAATTGATTGCCCAGCGACACATCGCTGTGCGTCCCCTCGCCACTGGTGTTTGCGGGGTCGTGCCACAGCCGATAATACTCGCCCGTCCAAAGCTTTTCTTGATAGGCAGTCTGACCACGCACCAGCCACTGCGTACATTCGTCCGCAAAGTCGCTATCGCCCATTGCGGTGGCCAATGCCTGCCCCGCCCGCAACGTGGCTAACCACGTCCCTGCCACATACGCCGACGTGCCCCACCATGGCCAAATATCATAAAACTGATTGGCGGGCCAAAGTTGCCCCGGTTGTACATGGGCTTGGTCATTGACCAACCCATCATCGTCGTCGTCAAGCGTGTATTGATAGCGGATGGCGGCTTTGGCCGAGGCATAAAACTGCCCCAATTGCGCATGGTCATTGGTGCGCGCAAACAAACGATAGACCTGCTGGGCGTATTGCCCCGGATTCAAGGGGTGTTGGCAATGGTAGCGGGGGTCGCGCATCGACGTCCCGCCACCATACGAAAAGGGGATTTCGCCGTCGGCAATTTGGAAGTGCCGAAAGGCGGCCAGCACGCCTGCTTCGAGTTCGGGATAAAAAAACAAAATCGGGAAGTGGCCATGCATGCGACAAACCATCGTTTCGGTGATGGGACAGCCCAAATGACTCTCGTTGTGGGTGAACCAGCCCTCCGCACCCCACCATTCGTCTTTACGGGTTTTGGCAATCCAGATAGAGTTTTTAGCCAGACTATATAGGCTCTGCACCAACCCGTCACATAGCCAATCTGGCATCCCGCTGGTATAAATCACCCGTTGCCAGGCCAGCACCCGCGTCGTCAATTCGCTAAACCGTTGCCAGGCCTCACTCGCAACCGCCTGCACACTGGCATAGCGCACCCCGTATTGATGTACATGCGCTTCGTTGCCGCTATCGCGCCAATGGGGCGCATACCACGACAACACCACCCGCACGCGCTGTGATTGGTGGGGCGCGAGCGGACAGGCAATCCGCCCCGTCAAGGGGCCATCATCAGCCGCCACTACGACCCCATCACCATGCAACGTCACCTGTGCGGCCTTACTGTTTTTTGATTGCGGCGGTGTAATCACCAGTGCGATATCGAGGGGTTGATCGCTGGTATTGCTGATTTCAATTTCAAATAACGTGGCCGGAATGTTGCTGGCCACTGCATCCCCCAAAATCAAGGGCGTGACTGCCCGAATCCCCAACGTAAAGGGTTGATTGTCGAACGTGCACACCATATCGGCAACCGGAAAGTGCCCCCAATAGGCGATATCGGCGGTCGAAAGTGGCACACTATAGTGGTTGTTGACCTGCACCTGTAGCCATTCTTTGAAGTCACGGCGGGGTGGGACGATATCATTGAAAATCGAGCAGAGGCCGATTTTGCCGGTGCCCTCCAACGTAAAATAGCCAGTCCCCAAGCCACCCATCGGCACGCCACTATCGAGGCGGTGGCCATCGTACACTACCCCAGGCACGGGTGCAGCAAATCCATCCGCCACAATCGTCGTCCACTGATTACGCACTCCATTCGCATCAAACGGCCACATTGCCATTGTGCAATCCTTTCAGCATTCCGCTACTAGTCTGATTATGCCCGTTTGGGGCGTAGGGGGCGCATCGGCCAAATTTCACCACGGAAGCGCGTAAGTACCGCCAACGCCGCCGCATCATCGTGCAAATAACGCTGCAAGTGTACCAACATACCAGGGCTCACGCCAAATTCCGTCAGTGCTTCTTGCAACGCTTCGGCGTCGGTTTGGGCGCTAGCCAGGATTTGTTCACTGGCCGCCAGTTTCATTTCGTAGACAAAACGGGACGGCGTCGCCGACGGCAACGCATCCCTTCCCAATCCGGCCGCTGGCAATGGCACACCGATGGTGAGCAATTGCTTGGCGCGCGTAATCGCCACATAAAACAAACGCCGCTCTTCTTCGATGGCATCAGAGCCTGCCGGCACTGCCTGCGGATCGTTGCGGTCGAAGACTTCGGGGGAACTGCCGTGCGCCGGCGTGTAGCCTTCGAGCGCCGCCGGTATCAACACATGCTCGTATTCCAGCCCTTTGGCACGGTACACGGTGGTAAACAACACCTGCAGGGCTTCGTCGGCTTGACCAGCCGTGGCATCAAAGCCTGCCAACCAACCACAAAAATCATTGGCGCTGATTTGCAAATGCTCGACCACCGCAATCAGATGGCGCACCGCAATACTGCGCTCGGCCGCGGCTTCACCCCGCCCATAGGCCCGCACGAAATGTTCGTCGAGGCGCAATTGTTGACTCAGGGTGCTCAACAATTCGTAGCCACTGGCTTGGTCACGCAACAAGCGCCCCAATTGCTCAAACAAAATCAACAAGTCGGTGATGCGTTCACGGGCCAACAACGAAATCTCGGCTTGTTCACTCAGGCGCGTCAACATCATCCGCAATGTATGCGCTTGGGCACTATCTTCCCGTACCGCCTGTTGCAACACCTCGCGTTGCAAACCGCGCATCGGCGTGTTGGCGATGCGGATAAATCGCGTGGCGATTTCTTCGTTGAGGGGCGTGTCGAGCGCCATCAGCGTCGCCACATAATCTGCCAGCAAGGTGTGTTCACGCCGTTGATAAAACGGACCACGCCCGAGGATGCGGTAGGGGATTTTGCGGAGCAGACAGGCGATTTCGAGTGATTGCAACTGCCCCAGCGTCCGCCCCAACACCACCACACTGGTGGGCGCATGCATACTACACCACGCTACCAACTGGTCACACAGCACATCGTCGATAATCCCGGCTCGACTACTGCGGTCTTCACAGATTTGCACGTTGGTGGTGGATTGCCAGTCTGCCGCCACCAAATCTTTGGCAAAGCGCACTTTGTTGCGCACAATCACGTTGTGGGCACATTGCGCCAACAGTGGCCCAAACCGGAAGCTCTGGGTGAGCGGGTAATCGACAATCTGGCGATCTGCCAACCCCGCCCCAAAGCGATTAAGCAGATAATCTGGGCGGGCACCCCGCCATTCATAAATCGTTTGATCGTCGTCACCCACCACCATCACATCGGCGCTGGTACCGGCCATTTTGGTCACCAACAATTGTTGACCAAAGTTGACATCTTGGTATTCATCGACAATCAATACCCGCATCGCCCCGGTGACTTTGCGCCAAAACTTGGGCTGCTCATCGGCTAATTGCACCAACAACGGCACAAAATCATCGAAGCCCACTGCCCCATAGCCTTGTCGCATTTCTTCGTAGCGGGCATACACCAACGGAATATCGCTACTGGTGGCATGCGCCGCTCTGTCACTCCCCGCCGGGATGAGTGCCGCCTTCCACAGCGTAATCGCCGCCGCCACTGCATCGACATCCACCGCGCCATCTTCGACCACCCCTTCTTGCACCAGCGATTGGATGGCGCGGTGCATCATCAAGCGCGAGCGGTCGGTTTGCTCGTCGAGCCACCATTCTTTGGGTTCTTCGATCAGTTGCTCACCGATGGCTTGTTTGAGCCAGCGATAGGCAAATGAATGGAAGGTATCGACTCGCGGTTGGTCAGCTTTGTCGGTGAGGAGCGTGGCAATCCGTTCGCGTAATTCGTTGCGGGCCAAGGCATTGTAGGCAAACACCCGCACGCCGCGGGGGTCGACCCCCAATTCTTTGATGAGGTGGGCCACACGGAGCACGATGGTGGTAGTTTTGCCACTGCCGGCCACGGCAAGGACCCGGGCATGTTGGCGGAGCGGGTGGGCGATGATGGCGAGTTGTTCATTTGTGGGTGGTGGTATTTGCATATTTTTCTGGTAAAAACGCCGCCCCACGGAGGTGAGGCGGCGTCACGGGCGCAGGGATAATTAATCGACCAATGAGCGCAAGTAGCGCACTGATTTAACAAAACCTTCGTGCGGACCAAAGGCGTCGTCTTCGTGCTCGACCGAAATCACACCGTCGTAGCCCACTTGGCGCAAGGTGGTCAAGAACTCACCCCAGCGGATGCGGCCATAACCGGGCAACACGTAGCGCCACCAGCCATCACCGTTTGAACCGACCCGGGCGCGACGAGTGGGGTTGACCCATACATCTTTGGCATGGACATGGAAGATACGCTTCTGGAATTCGCGCACGCCATCGATGTAGTCAATCTCTTGCCAATCGAGGTGTGATGGGTCGTAGTTGAGGCCCATATGCTCGTCGGGGAAGACTTCAAACAAGGTCTGGAAGTGCTCGAGGTTCTGCAAATTGGTAGCATACCAGTTTTCAAACATGATTTTGACGCCGGCTTCTTTGGCCAGGTTCATCATGGGGGTCATGTGTTCAGGCATGTCTTCACGAATCGTCTGGAGCCGGTTTTTGCCTGGAGTGGGGAAGCCGGCAATGGCGCCGACCAACTCAACGCCCAATTTAGGAGCCAGTTTAATGGCAGCCGGAAAGACTTTTTTGGACATCGCCAAATGCTCGGGGGTCACGCCAGTCATCATGGTGTGCCAGTAACAGACAATGCTCGACAACGTAATGTTGTGCTTGGTCAACAAATTGTTGAGTGAGGCAATGTCGCTATCAGTCACCGTCAAGGCATCAAAATTACCGCCAGGACCAACGTCGAGTTCGATTTGTTGTACCCCGATTGACGCCGCCCATGGGATGAGTTTGTCGAGCGGCTCGCGGCTTACGGGTGCGGTCAAAATACCAACCTTCATGGAAAAACCCCTCTCTGACGATACCTAATCTGCGACCACGGCCACGGGTTGGCCATGTTTAGCCGAAGCATATATAGCATCCATTAGGCGTGCCTGCCGCAAACCCAGCCATGCTGAGCTGGGGGTGGTGGCACGCCCAAGAATACACTCACGGAAGTTTTCTTGGATGGATTGTGTGGTGGGCACTGCGGGGTACTTAATCATTTGGCCATCTTGCCAATGCTCCATCGTACCACCATAAATGCTGGTTTTGACGCTTCCACCCGTCCCTTGGATATAGATTCCCTGCTCAAATACCGTGGCATCACCGCTGACTGCGGCGCTGCCCAACGTGCCATCGGCAAAGCGCATCACGACGGTGCCAGCAATATCGACGGCTTCACCTTTGTTGTTGACACAGGCATAGACTTCTGTCACCGCTTGCCCCGACAAATACAACATGGCGTTAAACATGTGTGCACCACTGTCATACAAATTACCGCCACCCGATTGCACCGGGTCACTGCGCCAAGTGCCTTTTTGGGTTTGGATCCAAGGCTGGGCACAAACGCCCGTTACTAGCGATAAATTACCGAGTTTTCCAGCGGCAATGGTATCACGGATATATTGAAATTCGCAGGTAAATGGGCCAGGGAAGGCCACCGACAAGATTTTTTTGGTCTTATCGGAATGCTCGATCAACGCCAAGGCATCTTCGGTATCAATCACCATTGGTTTTTCGACCAACACATGTGCGCCGGCATTCATGGCATCGATGGTTTGTTGGAAGTGTTGGTTATGTGGGGTCACAATCACCACACCATCGAGGCCTTCGTTTTTGAGCATATCACGATAATCGTGGTACGTGGTGGGGAGGGTGGTTTTGTCCGAGACTGTTTCGCGGATAAATCGCTCGAGGTTATCAGCAGATGGTTCGGCCAAAGCCGCAACCTGGACACCAGGCAATGCATCAAACATACGGCCATGGTGACGAGCCATGCCACCACATCCAATGATTCCAATGCGTACTGTGTCACTCATACGAGCCTCCTTGCTCTTCACGTCTTCGTGGTTCTATGGTAGCACATTCTTGTCAATCTAGTGGTACTTATCACACAAAAACGACTCCGAGATGCAGTCCATCTCGGAGTCGTTTTTGCAGCACCCTAGGATTTTTTGGCGGGCATTTCGAGCTTGATGTCGTTCAATGGCTGGACTCCAACCAATGATAATTCTTTGGCGAAGTGACAGGCCACAAAATGCTCATCACCGATATCTTGGAGCGGCGGACGTTCATGGCTACAGATATCTTTGGCATAGCGACAACGGGGGTGGAAGTAGCAGCCGCTCGGTGGATTGGCGGGGCTGGGGACTTCACCCTGCAAGCGAATCGGCCGGGTACGCATACGCGGATCTGCCTTGGGGATGGCGTTGAGCAACGCTTCGGTATAGGGGTGCTTGGGGGTAAAGTAGAGTTTGTCGGTTTTGGCCATCTCGACGATATAGCCGACATACATCACCGCTACCCGATCCGAGATATGCTCAATCACACTCAAATCGTGTCCTACAAACAAATACGCTAAACCGTATTTGGCTTGGAGTTCACCGAGCAGATTCAAGACTTGGGCTTGAATCGACACGTCAAGTGCTGATACCGGCTCGTCACACACAATCAACTTGGGGTTGAGTGCCAGGGCCCGGGCAATCCCGATACGTTGGCGTTGCCCACCACTAAATGCGTGGGGGTAACGCGACATGTTTTCAGGGCGGATACCCACTTCGTTAAGCAATTCAGCCACACGATCAGTGAGCTCACTCCCTGAGGCACGGTGCTGGATTTCGAGCGGTTCACCCACAATTTGACCTACAGTCAAGCGTGGATTGAGCGATGTAAACGGGTCTTGGAAGATGATTTGCATGTTAGGGCGCAACTTGAGCATGGTGGCACGGTCAAGTTTGGCGACATCAACTTTGCCAAGGGTTGGATCATTAAAAATAATCTCGCCCGCAGTTGGTTCATGCAACCGCAGTAATGCGCGGCCAGCGGTGCTTTTGCCACACCCTGATTCACCCACCAAGCCCAGCGTTTCGCCTTTCTTGATGTGGAAGTCAATCCCGTCGACAGCCTTCACCGTCCCGGTGACGCGGCGTAAAAAACCCGAGCGAATAGGAAAGTGCTTTTTGAGGCCACGTACCTCTAGCAACATATCATCGGTCGTCATGGGCGCCTCACGAGTATAGGTGGCAGCGCACGGTGTGACCCTTGGCTGCATCGACGATGGTTTCTTCGGGGAGGATCGTATCACACACACCCTTGATTGCTACCGGGCAACGGGGGTGGAAGGGACAACCATTTACCCGTGAATAGGGGTCAGGGACACTTCCTTCGATTGAAGCAAGCCGTCCTTTGGTACGACCCAAACGGGGAATTGATTGCAACAATGCAATGGTGTAGGGGTGTCGTGGTTCATAAAAAATATCATCAACCGAGGCACGTTCGACTACCCGTCCTAAGTACATCACGGCAACTTCATCACACATCTGGGCGACCACACCCATGTTGTGGGTGATGAACATGATGGACGTACCGATTTCGCTCTGTAATTCGCGCATCAAATCCAAAATACTGGCTTCTGTGGTGACGTCGAGGGCGGTGGTTGGTTCGTCGGCAATCAACAATGTTGGAGTACATGACAACGCCATGGCAATCATGGCCCGCTGGCGCATCCCACCCGATAATTCGTGTGGGAACGAATCAGCAATCCGGTCGGGGTTGGGCATCCCTACCTTGGTCAATACCTCAATCGCCCGATTGCGTGATTCGACTTTATCATTGGTCTGATGCAAGCGAATCGCTTCTTCGATTTGATTGCTAATCGTGTAACACGGATTTAGCGATGACATCGGCTCTTGGAAGATCATCGAGATGTTGTTACCACGAATCTTGCGCATTTCGGGGCTATTGCGCTCATAATCGAGGATGTTTATGGGGTTGCCACCGGCAGATTCATTAAAGAGGATTTTGCCACCTTCGGTTTTACCCACACTCGTTACCAATTGCATAATCGACATACCGGTGATGCTTTTGCCACAGCCCGACTCACCGACAATCCCCAACACTTTGCCCCGTGGGATGTTAAAGCTCACGCCGTTCAGCGCCCGTACGACACCGAGTTGCGTATAAAAATTGACTTTGAGATTTTCTACACGTACCACATCATCAGCGGTGGTCGTGATTGGCGTGGTTGGTTGACTCGTCATGTGCGACCTCCTAGGCGTAAGGATCAACGGCATCACGGATACCGTCACCCAATAGATAGAAGCTAAGTACCGTAATAATCAGCACCAAGACGGGTAACAACATCCATGGATACGTGGTAATAGCTTCAATCGTCTGCGCATCACGGACCATCACACCCCACGATACTGCCGGTGGCAAAATCCCTAAGCCAAGGAAGCTCAAGGCGGTTTCGGAACCAATCGCGGCGGGGATTGCCAATGTACCAACCACAATAATATGGCTGAGTGAATTGGGGATAAGGTGGCGGGTAATGATATGCCAGTGCGAACCACCAGCGGCCACCGATGCCGCAGTATAATCAGCATTGCGGTACGACATGACCTTACCACGTACTTCACGAGCCAACCCTGTCCAACCAATTACCGCAATAATTATGGTAATCAAAAAGAACCGTACTTCCACCGGGGCATTTTGTGGCAACGCAGCAGCCAGGCTCAAAAACAACGGAATATCAGGGAATGAACGGAGTAATTCAATTACCCGTTGAATCATATTGTCGATGGCACCACCAAAATAGCCTGATGCAGTGCCGACAATTGAGCCAATGATAACGGAAATCACCACACCCACAAACCCTAATGTCAATGAAATTTGACTACCCTTGAGCAAGCGCGACAACACATCTTTGCCGTCTTTGTCTGCACCCAGCAAATTGATTTGAAAACCGTCTTTGACACCAAATAAATGGAGTTTACTTGGGAAAATAGCCAAAAAGCGGTATTCATACCCTTGCACAAAAAACTGTATCGGCAGTGGATTACTTTCATCAACGACATACAACCATTGCAAACGTTCCGTATCCAACGTTTGTTTCAGTGCAAAAGTCGAAAGCTTACCATCGACGATTTGGACTTGCGATGGGGGACCCCACGCATAATTTGAATCGAGGCGATTGTGTTCGTAGGGGGCAAGAAAATCCGAAAACAACATGATGGCATACATCACGATCAAGACATACATTCCACCAACTGACAGCTTACTTTTGCGGAAGCGGCGCACCATCAGTTGCCACTGAGGGATTTGACCGACATCTTCAACCTGCGTCGCTGTAGTGTGTGGGAGTTGAGTAGCATCGACAGCCATTCCGGTACCCTTTCTCTCTCTACTCCAAGCGGATGCGGGGATCAACCCACGCCAACAACAGGTCTGCCAGCAAATTGCCGATTAACAACAACGCCGACAACATCACCAAAATAGTCCCGGCAAGGTACATATCTTCGGCACGCAAGGCATCAAGATACATCGGGCCGATAGTAGGCAGACTCAACACCTGCGCAACCAATGTTTCCCCGACAACGAGTGCTGGCAACAAGGTACCCAAAGACATGACGAGCGGATGTATCGCATTACGAACCGCATGTTTCCAGATCACGACAGCTTCGTCAAGACCTTTGGCACGTGCAGTCTGAATATACTGCATATTCAAAACGTCGAGCAAATTTGCACGCATAATACGGGTCAGGCCAGCAGTTGCACCAAACGCTAATACCAGCACTGCAATCCACAAATGGTTCACCATATCCATGAATTTCGCCAAACTCATCGGCTGATCCATGAATTCGCTCGAGTTGATTCCACCGACTTGTTGATTAAAATAGCGGGTGGCAAAAATAAGAATAATCAGCGCCAACAAAAACCCAGGCACAGCCAAACCAATAAATTGGATAAATGTCACGATGTAGTCAGGGGTTGTATAGCGGTGGGTTGCCGAATAAACGCCAATGGGGATTGATACCAGCCATGTAAATATCAACGCAAATAACGACAATCCAAGTGAAACACTCAGACGCCCCCAAATACGTTCACCCACTGATTGGTCTGTTAAATACGAAGTGCCAAAGTCGCCCTCTGCAGAGCGCTGGACCCATTTCAAATACTTCACGATAAACGGGTCATTGACACCATAACGCAGTTCAAGTGCTTTGACTTGGTCACGGGGCACATCACCACCCATTTGGCGCAGTTTTTGTAACTGCACATCAAGAATCGTTCCGGGTGGCAACTGAATAATAAAAAATCCAATAAATGAAACAGCAACGAGCAGCACAATCATGTTGATGAGCCGCCGCGCGATATAGTTCAGCATGCGTCGCTCCCGCTTTGGGTTTCAGGCCACAATGCCCATTTGAAAGTGAAAGAGTGGGGGGTGATGTAGGGGAAGAGTACGGGTGTTGCCACCCGTACTCTTGTGTGGCAGAGCCACATGGACAATTAGGCGTGCTTGCTACCGTCGTCCCAGAACCAGGTCTCGGGATCGTAGGTGGCCGGTGCCGGAATAATCCAGGGGTTCACAAAACCGCCCAAACCTTCCTTGGCCAAATCATCACGAGTTGGGACGTTCTTGAGCTCGGTGTGAGTCAAGATGATGCGGGGTTGATTGGTGATCGTACCCGAGAAGAACGGACCGCTCTCCACGTGGATCTTCATGATGTCCCACACCATTTGGTGGCGCTTCATGACATCTGGCTCGACCTTGGTCTTGTCATAGATGTCATAAATTTTGCCGATTACCGGATCGAAGTCTTTATCGGTGGGTTGCAAGCGGGCTGGCTTGCGGGCCCATGGATCGATATCGCCTTCTTCTGTTTCGGTGGCAGTACCGCGTACATCGTAGCCCTTACCGTGGACAGGAGCCCAGCGGTCGCCTTCGATCGGCACAACCCATTGTGGGTAGACGAGGTGGTTGGGGCCGTCGCCGACTTCCCAAGCCGTCTTCATCATGATATCGCCGGCACGCCACTTGTCGTCGTATTCCTTGTTCGGAATCGGGGTAAGCACTGCATCAATACCGATTGCTTGCCAGTTCTTGATCAAGCGCTCGTTCTTTTGCAAACTTTCGCCGTTGGCGCTCTCGTCAGCCGGGTAGGTCACGAGAATCTGCATCGGGCTACCGTCAGGCAAGGTGCGCTTGCCGTCGGCACCTTTTTTGTAACCGGCATCGTCGAGGATCTTTTCGGCAGTTGCTACATCATAATTTTTGTAGCTATCGCGCCACTCAGCGTAGCGTGTTTTGGCTTCGTCGTTGAAGTTGTACTCAATCGCCTTGGGGCTCATGGTACCGTTCGACAACTCGCCAAGACCGAAGTAGACGGCCTTTTGGACGTCGGCACGATCATAGGCATGTGACAAGGCTTGGCGGAACTTCGGATCGCGGAATGCGGCGCGGAGCTTGGCATCCTTGTAGTCGAAGTTGAAGAAGTACATTGAACCGGTACCCGAACCCGAGTCCCAGAACAATACGTTCAAGTTGCTCTTGGCAACGCCATCCTTGAAGTCCTTGATGTCGCCAAGGGTTTGGGTGTGGAAGTGAGCGTGATCGACTTGACCGTTGAGGTAAGCCAACTTCTCTGATTCCTTGTCCTTCACATAGGCGATTTCGATGGTGTCGATATATGGCAATTGCTGACCTTGTGCGTCAACACACCAGTAGTAAGGATTGCGTTGCCATACGGTGCGAATGCCGTCCTCGTATTTGGTCAAGTACCAACCCGACATGCGGGGCAAGTCAGGATTGATGAAGTCAATCATCTTGGAGTGCATTTCCCAGTCTTTGTTTTTGTCTGCGTTCAACACGGGGTTGAATTGCTCCATGTAATGGGCAGGAGCCATCCAGCGCGGTCCGATACCGGCATTGACCCACATCGCGATGCGGTCAGCAGTCAACGGAGCTGGGGCATCAAATACCATTTCCATGGTGTAATCATCAACTTTGTTGAGTGCGACCAAGGTGCCCTTACCCGAACGGGCTTCGTCGGGGGGACCTTCGACCGGCTTGAGACCTGCGGGGAAGGTGGCTTCTTTACCGTTACCACCGACCATGTTCTCCCACCAGTACATGATGTCAGCTACGGTCCAAGGCTGACCATCTGACCACTTCAAGCCCTCGCGGAACTTGAACGTCCACTTGGTGGCGTCAGGCGTTGCTTCCCAGCTCTCGGCCAATCCAGGTCCGATTGCCAAGCCGTCCTTCAAGTAACGCAGGATCGAATGGCCATACATTGACTCTTGTTGGAAGCCAGCAATACCCCAGGTGTTGGCGTAGGTCTTGCGGAGCTTGCCGCCGTACTTACCTACGGTCAACCACACGTGAGGTGGGGTGTAGGGTGACTTGGGCAAACGCTCGTCCACATTGGGGAGCTTGCCGTCTGCGACGTCCTGGTCCAATGATGGTGACTGTTTGAAGGTCGTCTGGACGGCAGGAATGGCGGTGGCTACGGGGGGAGTCGTGGGTTGGAGTTTGGCTTCTTCAGCCTTGGTGGGCTCGGCAGCAGTGTTGTCTGCAGTACCCGTATTGCCGCCACAGGCGACAATTGCGGCACTCGCAGCACCCATTGCTGACAGTCGCAAGAAATTGCGACGATGCAGCTTTGCACTCATGGATTTTCCTCCTTGACATGAGGGTCGCAACGTTGCGTAACTTACTCATGTGCGCGAAATTTGTAGTACTCCGCTCGAAACCGTCTGCCATCTGCGGAAGATGAACATCCAAGTAATGAACCTGAACTACGGCTTCAATTAGATTGTATTACGCTACTCTGTGTTTGTCAAACAGTAATTTTTGATTTTATTGTTTCGGTTTTTATGTGATTACTATGCGAAATAACTCATTTAATGAGTTACTTGGTGCGTACAAAACACGCATAATAATCACCACAATATAATCGCATTTTAGCAAATTTTAATGAAATTCTTGGATTATTTGAGTAATCAACTGAACAATCTGCTGTGGCCATGATACGCCATCTACTAAGTCCAAAAGCGCTCTGCGCCCCATGTTATTTATGTTCACTTGATAGGTACAATTTTGCGTCAAATGCTGACATTCGAGGCGTCCCCAAACCACCCGCCCACTCACCAGTGTCACGCGGAGGTTCGCTCCATATGAAATAGTGTTGACCGAGTCAGGCCAGGCATGCACCAATTCGATGCGTCGTACCGCAATCCCTTGCTGCCGCAAATCAGCCCTGATTGCATCCCCAAAAGAATTGTAGCGGGGTGGCTGGAGCCAAAATCCCACCCCGACTATCACGATACACACCATCAGCCAATAGTGTTTTTTCATCAACACCTATCCCATCAATGCGGTACGTACTACGTCGTCACTCGGGTGATCGGCGATGCTCCGACTGTAATATGCCAAACGAAACTGTCCCGTCCGATCAAGCACAAATGTCGCAGGCATCTGCATCACATCACCGCCGATTGTGGCACCAGCACTAAACCCCTCACGGGTAATTTTGACCGCATCGATGGCCACTTGTGGCGCAAAAAACGCCCCCAATCCAGCCCGACCCACGCCAAATTGCTGGTACGTTTGTTGGTTTTGGTCAATCATGCACATGATATTGGGAGCATATTGTTGCACAATAGCGCGCGCCTCGACGGCATCACCCATACCTACCGCCATCACGGTAAATTGCGGGTCAAGCGTCTGTTGCAAACTGGCTAACCTAGCCAGTGTCTTGCGACAAAACGGTCAGCCGAAATGCCGCAAAAACGAAATCACCAAGCCACCTTGTTGCCATACGGTCGGCAAATCGTGTGCCACACCGTGAACATCAGTCATGGTCAACTGGGGTGCGTTGTCACCAATCTGCCATCGTACTGTGGTATTTGTCATGCACTGCTTCTTTCAAATTCCGACAATGATGTGTTGTTTACGCATCTACGCGGTAAAAGTAATACGTATTTGCGATGCCACAGGATGTATGATTGCATGCATCGTGCTACAATGGTAAAAGACCAGGTTCAGGCAAAAGGGAGGACTCAATGAGCGATAATCGCCGCAGTCGAATCGTCACCGAAGGAGTGCAACGCACCCCCAACCGCGCCATGTTACGGGCGGTCGGATTCCAAGACGAAGATTTTAGCAAACCCATTGTCGGGATTGCCAATGGTTATAGCAATCTCACCCCATGTAACGACGGGCTCGACGTGTTGTCCAAAGCCGTTGCCAGCGCCATCAAAACCGCCGGCGGTATGCCCATGCTCTATGGCACGATTACGATTGCCGACGGCATCTCGATGGGCACCGAAGGGATGAAATACTCGCTGGTATCGCGTGAAGTCATCGCCGATGCCATCGAAACCGTCACCAACGGCCAATCGATGGATGGCGTCGTCACCGTCGGTGGCTGCGACAAAAACATGCCCGGCGCCATGATTGCCATGGCTCGCCTCAATGTCCCGTCAATTTTCGTTTACGGTGGCACGATTGAACCCGGCAATCTCGATGGCGAAGACCTAACCATCGTCAGCGCCTTTGAAGCCGTCGGTCAATACAGCGCCGGCAAAATCGACGCTGCTCGGTTGCTCCAAGTCGAAAAAGCCGCCTGCCCCGGACCTGGCTCGTGTGGCGGCATGTATACCGCCAACACCATGTCGTCGGTCATCGAAGCCATGGGGTTGAGCCTACTCAACTCATCGACGATGTCGGCTGTTGCTCAAGAAAAAAACGACAGCGCCTATCAATCAGGCATTGCCGTCGTCAACGCCATCCGCAAGCAAATCTTGCCGGCCCAGATTTTGACCCGCAAAGCCTTTGAAAACGCCATCGCCGTCATCATGGCCACCGGTGGCTCGACCAATGCCGTGTTGCATTTGCTCGCCATTGCCCACGCGGCCAATGTGCCCCTCAATATCGACGACTTCGAGCGCATGCGGACCCGCGTACCAGTGATTTGTGACCTCAAGCCATCAGGGCGCTATGTGGCCACCGATTTGCACAAAGTGGGCGGCACGCCCCAAGTCATGAAGATTTTGCTCGAACGTGGCTTGCTCCATGGCGATGCCTTGACCATTACCGGCGAAACCATCGCCGAATCGCTCAAATCCGTTCCTAGTACGCCTGACACCAATCAGACCGTGATTCGTCAATGGGACAACCCCATGTACGAACAAGGTCACTTGGCGATTTTGCGGGGCAATTTGGCCGAAGAAGGGTGTGTCGCCAAGATTTCCGGCGTCAAACAACCGGTCATCACTGGCCCAGCCCGGGTATTTGAGTCCGAAGAAGAATGTCTCGAGGTCATCCTCGCCAACAAAATCAACCCAGGCGATGTGCTCGTAATCCGCTACGAAGGCCCCAAAGGTGGTCCCGGTATGCGCGAAATGCTCGCCCCCACCTCAGCCATTATCGGCGCCGGGTTGGGTGATTCGGTGGCATTGATTACCGACGGACGCTTTTCAGGTGGCACCTACGGCATGTGCGTGGGCCACATCGCTCCCGAAGCCGCCGCAGGTGGTACGATTGCCTTGGTCAACGAAGGAGACTCGATTACCATCGATGCCTACCAACGCTTGATTCAACTCAATATCAGCGATGCCGAGTTAGCCGCCCGCCGAGCCGCCTGGCAACCACGCCCGGCCCGCTACCGCCGTGGTGTGCTGGCCAAGTACGCCAAGCTGGTATCGAGTGCCAGCCTCGGCGCCGTTACCGACCTCGACCTCTAAAAAACACTCGCTCCCTAGGGGAATAAATCCCCTAGGGAGCATACCCAAATTATTTGCAGTATTGATTCGTGATAGAAAAAACTTATGACTGCATATATTCAGGCCAGTGGGCTGGTGCGGATTTTTCGCAGTAGCGACATCGAAACATTTGCCCTCCAAGGACTCGATCTGACCGTCACCAAAGGCGAAATGGTGGCGCTGGTGGGGCCCTCTGGTGCCGGCAAGTCGACATTCCTCAATATGCTCGCCGCCCTTGACCGTCCCGATGCCGGGACCCTCCACGTCGGCGACATGGATTTGGTTGCCGCCAACGAACAACGGCGAGCCCACTACCGGCGGTCACTGGTGGGATTTCTGTGGCAACAGACCACCCGCAACCTCGTTGCAGGGCTAACAGCCCGTGAAAACATCGCCTTGCCCGCATTGCTTGCAGGTCACCCCTATGCCCAAACTCAGACGACCGCCGACGAATTGTTGGCCGCCGTCGAAATGTCGGCCTTTGCCGACAGCGACCCCTTGCGCTTGTCGGGCGGACAACAACAACGGGTCGCCTTGGCGACCGCGCTGGCCTGTCGCCCGACATTACTCCTTGCCGACGAACCGACCGGCGAAGTCGACTGGGCCACCGCCCAACGGATTTTGGCGTTGCTCCATACCTTGCGCCAACAATACGGACTGACGATTGTGCTGGTGACGCACGACCCGCGTGTCGCCGATAGTGCCGACCGTACCATCGCTATCCGCGATGGACGCACCAGTAGCGAAATCGGACAAGACGACATCGAAACCATCGTGATCGATAGCGTCGGTCGCCTACAAATTCCCCTCGAAATCCGCCAACGCCTCGGGATTAGTCAACGTGCCACTGTCGAAATCGTCGACGGCGTCATCCAAATCAAGCCCGTCGCACCCAGCGAAATACCCTCCCAATCATGACAAAAATTGTATTACAGCATGTCACGCGCACCTTTGGCAGCGGTGACACCCAAGTACGGGCGCTCAACGACATCTCTACCGAATTCCAACATGGCAGTTTGATTGCACTGATGGGACCGAGTGGCAGTGGTAAAACCACCATGCTCAATATGATTGGGGCACTCGATCGCCCTGATAGTGGCACTATTTTGCTGAACAATTACGATGTTGGTGCCATGAGTGATGGTGAGCGAGCCGTTTTTCGGCGTGGGATTGGCTTTATTTTCCAACGCTTTGCCTTGATTCCTACCGCATCAGCCTACGAAAACATCGAATTTGCCTTGCGGATTGCCGATGTACCCCGCCCTGTCTGGCAAGAACGCATCATGCACACCTTGACCCAACTCGATATCGCCGATCATGCCCACCACCGCCCCAACGAATTGTCGGGTGGACAACAACAACGGGTCGCCATCGCCCGCGCACTGGCCATCCACCCTCAATTTTTGCTGGCAGACGAACCAACCGCCAACTTGGATGCCCAACGGGGGGCGGCAGTACTGACATTATTTACTGAATTATGTCAATCAGGCATCACGATTGTAATGTCGACCCACGACCCCGCCGCCGAGCGCTACGCCAGCCATGTATGCCGGATGCGTAGTGGCCAAGTCGAACGCATCGACGTGCGCGCTACAGCTTCCGCAACACAAAAATAACTGACAACAAGCGCACCACCATCGAGCAGATAAACAACACGGCATAGTGGTTCAGCGTTACCTCAAACACCAAAAATGTATGGTGTTTGAGGAGCTCGGCGATCACACCACCGAGCAATCCTGATACGACGACGCCAATCCCCGACACTGCGCCATAGGCAGCCAAATAGGCTCCTTTGCCCGTGCTCGGTGCCCGCGCCATCGAAATGTTTGCAAAACCTTGGTTGATACCTGGCCAAAAAATCCCCGCAAACAACGATGTACCAAATAGCGGCCACAACCAATCTGGGGAGGACAAAAACCAGCCGATGGGCAATGGCACCACACAGGCTGCACTCACCAACAACACTATTTTGTCGCCATAACGGTCCTGTAGTCGTCCCACAAATGGGTAGCAGATCATCGAAGCAATACTGGTTACAATCCCCATATAGGCCAAATCTGCAAAGTTCATATGCAACGTATCGATGCCGTAGGCTGTAAAAAACGGGCCTGCCAGCCCCACTGCAAATGCCCATGCCGTGGCAGAGGCAATCAATTTGCGATAATTGACATCAGCGAGTGGTGCCAGAAACATCGTACGCAAGGCAGGGTGCTCGCGCCGTTGCATCGGTGGCTCTGCTTGCAGGCGCAATAGGACGAGTCCAATCGCTGCCACTGCCAGCCCAAATCCCAACGTTGCTGCATATGCGAGGCCTTCATTAGCGTTCGTTTTGAAGTAATCGAGGGCATATCCCGACGTCAAACCGGCCACCATGGCAGCGAAACTTGCAACTGTGTTACGCACCCCAAAGTAGCGACCGCGGCGATGCGCCGGCACCAAATCGGTCATCCAACTAGTCCACGTATTGACGGCGATACCCATCAACGCTGCCGAAATCAGTTGTAAAGCAACAAATAACGGCAACGAAATCGTTTGGGATAATTGCCAGAGTGGCAACAATGCAATCGGAATCCATACCGCACGACTGAGCCCCTCGCTCCACACCGACAACATGCGCCGCTCACCGTTCCGTTCTTCGAGGTAGGCGCCGAGCAACTGGAACAACTGGCTGATGAACGGTAATGCCCCTAATATGCCGAGTACCAGTGGCCCTGCACCTAAATACAATGCTAGACCAGTCACCAAGCCATTGGCAGTAATACTGACGAACACGTTCGCCAACGCACCTTCGACAATCGAAAGTCGCAAGGCTGATTCACGGACTGCCGGAGTCAATTCGCTCGATTGCATAATTACCTGTGATCTGTCATAAATCCCGTTCCATCATACCAAATTGTGATGCACCAAAAATCGAAACGACCACATATATGCAAATGAACACACCAAAAAACATGCGTAGGGCGAGCCCTGCGCACGGGTATGACTGATTTATCGTGGCGTGTTATTTCGTCACATCACGTTTTTTTTGGAGTTGAGCAAATAGGTCACGCTCGGCTTCAGTCAATTGGGTCGGCAACACCACATCAAGTTGCAAATATAAATCACCACGTTGGGTCGGATTGCTCCGTAACGGCATGCCTTGATTGGGGATGCGGTGGGTGGTGCCGTTTTGCGAAAGGGGTGGGACTTTGAGGGTCAGTGATTTGCCACCCATCACCGGGATGCGGATTTCGCCACCAAGAATCATATCGTACAAATCAACGGGTACTTTGGCATATAAATCATGATTCCGTCGTTCGAGTCGCTGATGTGGCGCCATATTGACCACTACAATCAAATCACCACGGCGCCCGCCGCCATAGCCAGGGGCACCTTCATTGGCAATCCGAATTTTGCCGCCATGTTCGATACCTGGGGGGATTTTGACGGTAATCGTCCGGGCTTGGCCATTGGCGGTATGGAACTGAAAGCGGCGATCGGTGCCGGTAAAGGCTTCTTCGAGGGTGATTTCGACTTTTTGTTCGACATCTTGACCTGCAGCAGCGGCGCGACCACGTGGATCAACTCCACCAAAAATCGATTCAAAAATATCGCTGAAATCGACACTGCCAGGACCACCAGCCCCACCCGCGCCACCATACGTCGACCCCGTGGTACTCCCAGCGCCTGGGTATGAGGATTGGCCACCACTCGTACCAAATCTATCATACTGTGCCCGTTTGGTTTTGTCTGCCAATACCGTATGCGCTTCGTTGATTTCTTTGAAACGGGTTTCCGCTTGCGGGTTGTTAGGGTTTACATCAGGGTGATACTTCCGTGCTAACGCCCGATACGCCTTGCGAATTTCGTCGTCGCTGGCATCACGTGGGACACCTAATACTTCATAATAATTACGTTGTGCCATGCCGCATGCCTCACTATGTCGGTACGTACAGGTTGACCTGCACCAATTTGATAAGATTCACACCATTCGTTACGTAGCTACACGACCAATTGCGCTACCATCATGCACTCAATAGTACTATTTTACGCCTATTCACACCATACATACTCATCAAGTAATTCCGTATTAGAATTACGTATATATTTAACCATAAACCATCATTACGGTGGCAACGTGTATCAATCTAACCACGTTAAATCATCACATCCACCGCCACACCACAAGCGCAACTCACCATTATGTCCCACCATTGATGGTGGCAGTGGCACTTCGCGTGTCGCGTTCGGTGCCGGCATTTGTGCATCTAAAAGAAACAACATCGTCGCAGCGGTCTCAGGCACTTGTTGACCGTGGTCAGGGTCATAGCGACCGATCGCCATCCCATTCAGCAAATACACCCCTACATCCCCACGACGCCATTTGTCAGGCAGATACCATTGTGTGGTGTGTGCGACGGCCAGCGGCTGGGTTGTTTGCACATAACGGACGGCATTGGTTAATTCTCCGTCAAATTCGCTATAACTGCGCGGATCCATTTGCCACTGCCAATAGGTAGTCGCACTCCATACACACCCCAACAACATCAACGTAACGACGACCTTTGCACGCCATTGCAGTGGCACTTCCTGCAACAACATCCACATACCGTAGGTAACAATCATGACTGTCGGTATCGTTGCTTCAACGGTGCGCAAGGCATGTGGGGCATCCACACTAAAAATCCCAGGTGCAATTGCAATGGCGAGATAACCAGCCAACCAAATCGTGGCCGCATCACGTCGATACCACAATGCCGCAATTCCCACCACAAACCCTAAGCCCTCGATTACATTCAGTTGGGGCATCCCCATAAAAAAATGCCGTGCGTTATCATCACCAACCAACAAAAACATCCCGGCATAGGCAATTACATTTTGTTGGAGTGCCACCCACAACGGGATGCCTGCGGATGCAGCACTACTCGTCAATGATGTCACATCAATCCGCTTCATGTAATTATAGGATTGGGTAGTGGCGTACCAGACAATCGGCGCCGCAGTGAATGCCGTCCCGATAGCCCAACTCAACAATACGCGCCACTGCGCGAACCAGCGCCAACGGTACGTATACCAATGAGCAATAATCATCAATCCCACTACCAAGGGCATCAATCGCGCCGAATGATATCCCAATGTCATCGTTCCAGTTGCAATCCCCGCACCCAATCCCCATAATCCGGTCCGCCATGACACGGGGTGCGTCAAACCACGCCACAACAGTCCGACTGACAGCAACGTCAAAAACGGACCAATGGTGGTAGGAAACCCAATCCGGCTTAATCCCATATGCCACAAAAAAGGCGCCAAAACAATGCTTGTCAATAGTGCAAACGACTTGCCCCACCAAGGATGTAACGCCCAATAGGCCACCACAATCGTCGCACTTCCCACAAGTGCCGCCATAATCCGGATGGCAAATGCCGATGGTCCAAATAACCAAATCGGTAGCGCAGATAAATAAAAGTACCCTGCCGGCAAATTGGCAAATGGACTATAAATCATCCAGTTACCGTTCAACACTTGTTGCGCCAAGCCTCCATGCCGGGCTTCATCACGGAACATCCCTTGGGGCAACCCATCTAACCAGACGATGCGTAATAATGCGCCCGCAATCACCGCACCAAATAACAACCAGCGCCACCACCGTGGCTCCCACCCAATACCCTGCGGCGAGGTCAGTGCCGGCATCCCAAACCAGACTCCGCTAAGCACCAATGTACCCACCTCGACGTAGCCCAATCGGAATAACCCGACTGCACAAACTAGCCCCAATATGCTACTCCATATTGATAAATATGGGCGGCGATAGGGGACAGCCCACCACATCACACACGCCCACAATCCCCACCCGAGGTGTGACCACGCTGTTGGTACATACAATGACCATTGGATTGGCCATAGCGTCTGCCCAAGCAATATACCAAGCACACCTGCCCCGACAAATCCCCAATGCCACTGCTGCCGATAACACACCAACATCATCTCCAAAACGCACAGCACGCCATAACTCCATCCGGCGATGAACTGCGCGCTAGATAGCGTAGTAATTAATCCGTGGCGTGCGAACTTCCCTACTGCCACACCCAGCATGCGCCGATCGGCTAATGCAACACCCTCAATCTGATACCGTATTGTCTGGTACCCATTGCTCCATGTCGGGGCCGGCAGTAACAACCAAATACGTCGCCATCCAGCCGACAGTCCACTCTGAATCAATAGTTTGTTTGATTGATCCCGCATCTGCAGAGTAGTAATGCTTCCCGCGGGACGCCCCGTATGCACCAACAACGATACAAGTACATCTGATTGCACTACCCCCCCCAACACACGAAGTTCACCGGTATTGGCAATCCAACGCAACGGTGCACCATGGTCGGGATCATCATTTTCGTATTCTAGTGGGCCGATATTTGGTAACACGCTACGGATTTGTGGCATTTGGACATCATAGGTCAACGTTGTCACTGGCAATGTCACCAGCAACACAAACTGCCCAACACCCATGCTGAGCAAAATAAGCAACCATTGCCAATATCGTTTTATAGACTCAGAAATAACCATATGCATAATCGGTTTCATTATACAATACTTCAACTATCGATTGCACTATAGAAGGATTTTTATGTCAAATCAACTACGTATTTTAATTATTGGCGCCCACCCCGACGATTGTGAATTCACTGCAGCAGGTACTGCCGCATTATGGGCCAAACGTGGCGACAAGGTCTGTTTTGTGTCAGTCAGTAACGGCGATGCGGGTCATCACGAAATGGGCGGCGGACGCCTCGCCCAACGCCGCCATACCGAAGCACTCGCAGCTGCCGCCATCATCGGCATTGAATACGTTATCCTCGACAATCATGATGGCGAGATTTTGCCGAGCCTCACCATCCGCCATCAAATCATCGATTTAATCCGCACCTACCAACCCGACTTGATTTTGTCACCCCGACCAAACGACTACCATCCCGACCATCGCTACACTGCCCAACTCATCCAAGACGCGGCCTACATGGTTACTGTGCCCAATGTCCGGGCTGGTGTGCCCAATCTGATGTATAACCCAGTCATTGCCTATGTCAGTGACACCTTCCAAAAACCCACCCCGTTTGCCCCAGATATCGTCGTCGCAATCGATACCACCGTCGAAGCCAAAGTCGATATGCTTGATTGTCATGTGTCACAGGTGTATGAATGGTTGCCTTGGAATGGCGGCTACCGCAACGATGTCCCCGCTGAGGCAGGTGCCCGCCGGGCATGGTTGCGCAATCACCTCGACCAGCGCTTGCAACGTGACGCCCATACCTACCGCCACAAACTCATCACGAGCTACGGCGTCATCCACGGCGCCACCATCAAATACGCCGAAGCCTTCGAAGGGTGTGAATACGGTGCACCACTCGATGCAACGGCTATTGCGCGGTTGTTCCCGTTTGTGGGGCAGTAATCAAATCAGCCACTGATTGGCAATCACCGCGACACAATACCCGATACGCAGGCCGACCCCATGGGTCATGCGCCACATACGTAAAATGTGGCGCATTCCAAGCCACAGACACGTCTATACTCGTTATCACAATTTGACGGCGCGTGGTAATCGGTTCCATCGGAATCGTCGTTGCGACCGGGAATACGCCACTATTCTTCAATAAATACTGGCCTACATCGGTTTTGTACAACGACGACACTACCCCCAATCGAGTATCTTTTTGGTGCAGTTTGGTTGCCATTTGCACTGCCGCGAACGTGTTACCATCAAATGCATCATACGCGGCAGGCGTATGTTGAATCGCAAAATACGTACCAGCACTATAGATTGCACCTACAACGGTCACAGTCAGCAACCAATGATGCCATTGCCGCAATGGGATCGTACGTCCTAATGCCACGATACCCCATGCTGCCAAAATCAACGTCGGCGTGATATTTTCGGCACTCCGCCACGCATGTGGTGCATCTACACTCATTATCCCCGGTATTAGTGTCACAACGAACCACACCCCCACAGCAAGTGTCAACAGATCACGCCGACATTGCCACCACAACCATAACCCCATCAAAAAACCACTCCCCGCCAATATGTCAAGTTGAGGTAACCCAAAACTATACTGCCGCGGATTCGTGTCACCCTGCACAAACCACATCCCTGCATAAGCACGCAAATTATTGAGTAGTGATATTCCCCACCACTGCCCATTTAATTGAGCCCAATACGGCAACGATGTTGCCGTTATTCGCCACCAATATTCATACGAATGGACCACTGCGTAATACAAAATCGGGAATGCGACCACCACGGTAGTAACCCCAACTCCCCCAATCACCCGCACAAGCACCGGCCATGGCAGGCGCCGTTGCCACGCAAATACTCCCCCAAAGAGCACAACTACCACAGGCAATAGTCGTGCCGAGTGATAGAACAGCGTCATACTCCCCATCATCACACCACACAGCAACGCCCACCCCAGCGGTGACCATACCCCTCGATTGGCACGCATACTCCGCTCTATTGCCCCAATCGCAATTAACGTCACTAGTGGGCCTAACGAAATCGGGAAACCCATCCGACTCACACTAATATGCCACAACGACATCGTAAACAACGCTGCCACCACCAAGGCTACCTGACGCCCCCACAACGGCCGCACCACCCATGCCACGATCGGCACCGTCAGCACACCCGCCACGGCTGCGACAAAACGAATCGCAAACGGCGATGATCCAAACAATGCAATCGGCAATGTCGACAAATAAAAATACCCCGCTGGCAGATTAGCCCACGGACTATACACATATTCGATGCCTGGCATGATTTGCGTGGCCAACACCCCATGCCGCGCTTCATCACGAAATAACCCCATCCCAGTCGCATTGAGATCCCAAAACCGCACCATGCTCGCGAGTACAACAAACGTCAGTAATATCCATTTTTCATTCATACTTGGCGCTTGGCCAATCTGATTGGCAGCAGTAAATTGCCGCGGTCCCCATAAATAAACGATTGCCACCACAATCAACCCCAACGGAGTCGCCCAGCGTAATCCTGCAATACACAAAACGACCGCTACGGCCATTTGCAACGGAGTAACTTCGCGCGGCCGACACAATGGCCTCACAATATACAAGACACAGGGGTATGCACAAATCACCAACATATTCCATGCCGTTGGAATATACCATTCTGCTATTGGCAAAATATATCGAATTCCTATTCCACCAACAACCCCAACACCTGCCAACCAAACCAACGGCAGGTGCAATCGATACCACATTCCCCCCAACAACAGACTCACTATCGCAATGTATACCCACCACGACCAATCTATGACGACCAAACGTGTTGGCATCACCATCACACGATGCATCGCAAATCCGAGTGACCCACGATCATCTTGAATAGATACGTTTTTTACACGATATTGAAATGTCGTATATCCATCGGTGATATCTGGCGGTCGCACCAAAAGAAATAATCGCCGCCATCCGGCATGGATCGGCATTACCACCGTATTCCCGTGCATCGTGAGATTAAATTTCGGTACTGGTACCACCGGTAATGGGGCGGCATTGACATCAAACGCCACCACAGACAACCCGCGATTGGGCTTCATAAAAAACTGCACTAAACCATCTTGCGCTACCCACCGAAACGAACGCCGATATGTATCTTTGGTAATCTCTATCTCATGCGCATTAGGGAATATACGCCGTGTATCATTATGTGTTTGATCATAGACCTGACGCTGTGGCACATATTGCATCAGCAATACCGCTACAACCCCCAACCAAATACTTATCCCTATAACCAGCATGAGTAATTTCCGGTTCATCATCACACGTTATTCCGTATCTACCTGATGCAAAATCACCCAGCGCAAATCACTCGACTATGCACATGATAGTCAAATATTAGTATTTAATTTCACAATACCTGCGCCAATTGAAAGTGGCATAAAAATGGCTTTTCCGTATAGTTTTGGTATATCACTATCAAAAACAAAGGAAAAGC
>JBBAWW010000044.1:0-25169 GCA_040397035.1 Roseiflexaceae bacterium
CATTTTCCATTTTCCATTTTCCATTTTCCATTTTCCATTTTCCATTTTCCATTTGCTCCGTAATTCAGTCGCAACAAAGCTGTCGTAGAATAGACCAATCACCGATTTACCATCAGCATGAGGTAGCCACATGCCAAATCCCATCGATATCATCGATTCCCATACTGCCGGCGAACCAACCCGGCTCGTCATCGCCGGTGGCCCCGAGCTCGGCGCTGGTCCCCTCGTTGAGCGCCTCGCCCGCCTCCGCCACCACCACGACACCCTGCGCCGTACCGTCATCAACGAACCACGGGGGAGCGATGTGCTCGTCGGCGCCCTGCTCTGCCCCCCACACGATCCAAGTGCCAGCGCTGGCGTGATTTTTTTCAATAATGTGGGCTATTTGGGGATGTGTGGCCATGGCACCATCGGCTTGGTCGCTAGTTTGGCATACCTCGGGCGCATCACTGTCGGCGAACATCGCATCGAAACCCCCGTCGGCACGATTACTGCCCAACTCCACCC
The DNA here is from genome assembly GCA_040397035.1 of Roseiflexaceae bacterium. GTDB lineage: Bacteria > Chloroflexota > Chloroflexia > Chloroflexales > Roseiflexaceae > UBA965. Next base: position 508 of record JBBAWW010000044.1, read on the forward strand.
TGACGGCAGTGTGACCGTCGCCAATGTCGCTTCCTATCGCCACGCCCACCACGTCGCCCTCACCCTGCCCGATGGGCGCACCATTCATGGCGATGTGGCCTGGGGTGGCAATTGGTTCTTTTTGTGCCATGACCACGGCTACGACCTGCACCACGACACTATCGCGACGCTCACACAGGCCGCCAATGCCATCCGTCAGGCACTAGTCGCCCAAGGGATTACGGGGGTTGACAATGCCGAAATCGACCACATCGAATTATTTGGTCCCGCCGCACCCGGCGCCGATAGCCGCAGCTTTGTGCTTTGCCCCGGCGAGGCCTACGACCGCTCACCGTGTGGTACCGGCACCAGCGCCAAACTGGCCTGCCTCGCTGCCGACGGACTCCTCGCCCCCGACCATGAATGGATCCAAGAGAGTATCATCGGTAGTCGCTTCCAAGCCCGCTATCGCCGTGATGATGCTGGGCAGATTTGGCCGCTGATTACTGGTCGGGCCTATGTCACCATGGTGGGGCAAATCATTACTGAGATAGACGACCCATTCAGCAACGGCATCCAACGATGAGTCAATCACACGTCATCATCATCGGCGGAGGCATCGTCGGGACCGCCTGCGCCCAGCGCCTCGCCGCCACCGGCTGGCGTGTCACCCTGATCGAACGTGACACTATCGGCAGTGGCGCCACTGCCGCCGGCATGGGACAAGTCGTCGCACTCGACGATTCGCCGGCCGAATTCGCCTTGACGGCTGATTCGCAACGGCGCTGGCATGCCCTCGGCCAAGCCAATCCCCTCGTCCACGAATATACCCCCTGTGGCACGATTTGGGTAGCAAGTGATGACGAAGAACTGGCCATGGCCGCCGCCAAAGTGGCCAACTATCACGCCGCCGGACTGCACGCCGAGCTGCTCGATGCCGCCGCCCTCTACCGCCATGAACCCAACCTGCGCCCCGGTTTGCCCGGTGGCTTGCGGATTGCCGGCGATGCGGTGGTCTATCCGTCACGCAGTGCGGACTGGCTTTGGCAACAAACCGGCGGCACGTTGATCCACGCCCAAGTCAGCGCCATTCAGGCCGGCGGCGTCACCCTCGCCGATGGCCGGCACCTGAGTGCCGATGCCGTGGTACTTGCGACGGGCTCACGCGCCCGTGACCTCGTACCCGCACTGCCCATCCGCCCCAAAAAAGGGCATCTGGTGATTACCGATCGCTACCCCGGCTTCATCCACCACCAAGTGGCTGAAATGGGCTACGTCAAAAACGCCCACCTCGCCGACGTCGATTCGGTGGCATTCAACGTGCAACCACGCGCCACCGGCCAAATTTTAATCGGGTCATGCCGCCAATACGACATCCACACCCCCGAAGTCGACCCCGTCATGCTCGGGCAGATGCTTCAACGCTGTCTCGAATTCATGCCAGCCCTCGCCAACCTGAGCTCACTGCGGGTCTGGACCGGCTACCGCGCCGCCACCCCTGACGGCCAGCCGCTGATTGGCCCACATCCCCAGCAGCCCGGCCTGTGGTTGGCCACCGGTCACGAAGGCTTGGGGATTACCACCTCACTAGGGACGGCCGATTTGCTGGCGGCGTTGATGAATCACACCACCCCAGCCATCGACCCTACGCCGTATTTGCCCAGTCGTTTTTTTCCAGCAACATAATCACTATTATAAAAAAGTGAGCCGCCATGGCGACCATTACCCTATTTATCAACAATCACCCCTACACCTGCGACGCCGGTAATAGTGTCGCTGGCGCAATTGCCCAAGCACACCAACAGCTTGTCACCACCCGCCAATCGGTGCATGGCATGCCGCGGACTGCAGTGTGTGGCATGGGGATTTGTTTTGAATGTCGCGTCACAATTAATGGAGTAGCCCATCAACTCGCCTGCCAAACCCTTGTGGCGGCAGGAATGCAGGTTACCTACGGGGAGGCCGCAGATGCATAGCTACGACGTCATTATCATCGGTGCCGGGCCTGCCGGCCTGCACGCTGCCCACGCCCTCGCCAGCCGCGGCCAACAGGTGGCCATCATCGACGATAATCCCGCTGCCGGTGGCCAAATCTGGCGGGGTGTGCACAATCACGCGACCCAATCAGCCCGTACAGCCTTGCACTCGCCGCTCATCACCACCTACTACCAAACCCGCCTCATCGCCACCTTGGCAGCACAACAATTGTTGGTCGAAACGCCCGGCGACGCCCATTTATTGCACTACCGCCAGCTCGTGATTGCCAGCGGTGCCCGTGAATTGCTCTTGCCGGTGGCGGGCTGGACGCTGCCTGGCGTCACGGGGATTGGTGGTCTGCAAGCCCTCGTCAAAGCAGGCATGCCCATCGCCGGCAAACGGGTCGTCATCGCCGGCACCGGACCACTCATCTGGCCGGTGGCGGCGTTTTTGCGCAAGCATGGTGCCCACATCGTGGCCATCGCCGAGCAACAATCGTTGCCCCGCTTAGTGCGTTTTGGACTGCATCTGGCCCGTTATCCTAGCAAACTCTGGCAGGCCATGAGTTATGCGACCCAACTGATAGGCGTGCCGTTTTGGCATGATAGTCATGTCATTGCCATCAGCGGTACAACACACAGCACCGGCGTACGCATCCAACGGGGAGATCATCAACTCCAGCTGGCCTGTGATTATGTCGCGCTCGGTCACCACCTCGTCCCCAATCTCGACATCGCCCAATCCCTGGGATGCGCCACCACTCCCGCCGCCGTCACCACCACCGATCTACTGGCCACCACCGTCCCCCACGTCTATGCCATCGGTGAAGCACGGGGGATTGGCGGACTCGATTGTGCCATTGCCGAGGGGCACCTCGTGGCAGCCGTGATTTGCCAAGACGCCAGCGCCATCAGCCAGTGGCACCAGCGCGTCGCATACGAACGCCAGCTGGCCACTGCCATCGCTACCACATTTGCCACCCCCACCACCACACCCCTCACTGACGACACCATCGTCTGCCGTTGCGAAGACGTCAGCCATGGTCAGCTCGCCCACTCCCGCGACTGGCGCACCGCCAAACTACAACAGCGCTGTGGCATGGGACCCTGCCAAGGGCGGATTTGTGGTGCCGCCACCCAGCACCTGTATGGCTGGGGACCCGATACCGTGCGACCACCCCTGCGCCCTGCCCGGGTGGCCACCCTCGCGTTGTTGCACGCCATTTCACCAGCGGCCAGGTAGTTTTTTCATATGGCTATTGATAAAAAATAACCCGGCTACGACGGGAATCGACAACAGGAATTACGCTAATCAGCCTAGCCATTCACTAGAAGGTTTTACCCATGACTACTTTTTCGATTGCCAATGCCCCTTGTTCGTGGGGCACCCTCGAATTTGCCGGTCTCAGCGGCGAACGCATCAGCTATACCCAGATGCTCGACGAACTGGTCGCTACCGGCTATACCGGCACCGAACTAGGCGATTGGGGCTTTATGCCTACCGACCCCAGCCAACTCGCTGCCACACTCCAGCAACGCCAACTGACCCTCATCGGTGCCTTTGTCCCCGTCGCACTGCAAGGGACGACGACCCAAATTGCCACCGCCACCGATCAGGCCCAACGCACCGCCGAGTTGCTGGCCCGTACCGCCCAAATCCTCGGGCAAGCACATCACCCCCTGATTATTTTGGCCGACGACAACGGCAGTGACCCCTATCGCACCGCCCACGCTGGCCGCATCAGCACGCCAAGTAGCGATGCCATCCTCGCCCAGGCCGGCGCCGTTGCCAGCCACGTCGCCCACGCCGTCAATCAGAGTAGTGGGCTCACCGGTGCCTTCCATCATCATTGTGCGGGCATCGTCGAAACCCCCAGCGAAATCGCCACCTTCCTCGCCCACACCGACCCCGCCCTAATCGGCATCGTATTTGATAGCGGTCACTATTTGTTTGGGTCGGGCCAAAACGATACCGACCTCGTGGCGGCACTCATCAGCCTTGCACCCCGCCTACGCCTCGTCCACTTCAAAGATTGTCAGCCCGAGATTGCCACCCGCACCCGCCACGACCAGCTCGATTACTTTGCCGCCATCCAGGCCGGGATTTTTTGTGAGCTGGGGCGGGGCGCCGTCGATTTTGCCGCCATCGCCCGCACCCTCACCACCATCGGCTATCAAGGGTGGATTGTGGTTGAGCAAGACGTCTTGCCCGGCATGGGCGAACCCCGCATCAGTGCCACCCATAACCGCGCCTACCTACGGAGCATCGGTCTCTAATACCCCCCATCAGGAGCATATCCATGCAATTCACCGTTTGTAGTGCCAATCTGCGCAACGCCAACGCCGACGACGGCGCTGATTCGTGGCCACACCGCCAACAATTACTCGCCCAAACCCTGCGCACGCTCAAGCCCGACATCATCGGCGTCCAAGAATGTATGGATACCCAGCTCGATTGGTTGCGTGCTACCTTTGCCGGCTATACCATCATGCCAGGGCTACCCTATGGCAACCACGGTCCATACGAATACGCCGCCTTGGCGCTGCGCAATGACCTGTTTACCGTTACCGGCCATGGCAACTGTTTTTTGAGTCAGACGCCGCATGTCCAATCGCGGTCATGGGATTGTACGTGGACCCGCGTCGCCAATTGGGTGACCGTCACGCACATCCCTAGTGGGCAAGAATTGTGCATCTGCAACACCCATCTCGACCACTTGGGTGCGCAATCACGCACCGAATCAATCCATGTCATCGCCAGCCAACTCGCGCCCCTCGCCCACCTGCCGACCATCATCATGGGCGACTTCAACGTCGCTCCTACCAGCGCCGCCCACGCCGCCTTGCGGAGCTACGGCTTTGTGGATAGTTGGCAGACCACCGGGCATGCCGATGGTCCTAGTGTACTGACCTTCCACGGCTTCAAAGGCGATAGTTGGCCGAGTATCTCGGGTGAACCCGACGATGCCCGCATCGATTGGATTTGTATTCGTGACCCTAACCAGCAACTCAGCGTCGTTGCTGCCCAGATCGACAAATCACACGACAACGGGCGCTACCCGAGTGATCATTACTTCGTGACGGCGCGATTTGCCGGTACTCCCACAAAATAATCCGACGCCAATCTATTTATGGGGAAAACCATATGCATGATACCCAAACAACACCACACTTACACGCCCCATATCCCATCGTGATTCGAGGCATCAAAGGTGATTTAGATCTGGCGGTGGTTATCATGCAAGACCACGCTGGCTTGTCACTTTCACTATGGTATGGGCATAACCAGCAATTGTCGCCAGTGGACTTTGCCAATGTGAGTTTTGCCACCACCATCACCCCAGATGGAAAATTCATTTTGGATCTCGACGATCCCACTGGGTCAGAATTAGGCCATGTGCACGCCTTTCCCATCGCCGGAGGTCCAGCCATCGATCTCACGCCCCACAAAGGGGCCTACACCATTCGGGGCATCGATACCTCGCTTGATGGCAAATCCGTCGTTATTACCGGTGCCGATGACAGCGGTTTTTTTGTCATCATGACCCCCATTCACAATCCAAGTCACGCCCGTACCCTGTTTGTATCACCAAACGAGGCCTGGTTGGGCATACTTTCGGCTGATACCACGCTCGTCGCCGTTGAAACAACCGACCATAATCCCGGCATCCGCAGATTTGCAATCTCAGTCATCGATGTGACCACCAGTACCGTCATTGCCGTGTTGAGCGATGGTCCATTGGGGCCAGTACGCCCCGTACGCTTTGCCCAGACCGCAGGCGACATGCGCTTATTGGCCTACACCGAAGCCAGCGGATTTGCCCGGCCATTGATTTGGGACCCACGCAGCGGCGACCGCATCGACATCCCACTCCCCGCACTGCACGGTGACGTGATGCCCCTCGATTGGCATTCCGCCAGTGGGTTGATTCTGTTGGTACACGTGGCAGAGGGTATTCATCAGCTCTTTGAGCACGATTTAGTGACCGGTATCACCCACAAATTAGTGCATCCTTCCGGGTCATATTTCGAACCAGACGTAGGTGCCGAAGCGCCCATGATTTGGTCCAGCTATTACACCCAGACTGGCACCAAGCGGCTGACACGGAGCAGCTGGGATGTTCCCCTGCATCTGCTCGAATCCGTGCAACGCGAGCCACCCCGTACGGTCATGGCACCACATCCGGTGCCAAGCGCCACGCCATTCACGTCCCATTAAATCACTAGTCGCGATGGCACCAACCTGCAACTGTGGGTCGGGATGCCCACCAACCGGGACGCCATCCACGGCACCATCATTGACCTGCACGGCGGACCAAACCTTGTCACCGTTGATCGCTACGATGCCCTTGCGCAGTCTTGGATTGATGCAGGCTGGGTCTTTGCGTCGCTCAATTACCGTGGCAGTGTCACCAATGGGCGCGAATTTCGCGAACAATACTGGCGCAATGTGGGCGTCGGCGAAATAGCAGATATCCAGGCAGCCATTGATTGGTTAACCCTACGCAACCCTGCCAAAAAAGATACATTTTTCATCACCGGCGCCTCATACGGGGGATTTTTGACGCTGTTGGCGCTCGCCAAACTGCCCGATCGCTTTCGGGGCGGGTTCGCCCATGTCGCATTATGTGACTGGGTCGTAGCCTACCAACAAATGAATCCCGCCATCCAGGCAGCCTGGCGCTGCTTTATGGGCAGCGACCCTGCAGACGATATCACTCCGTGGCAGAAAGCCTCACCTATCACCTACGTCGCAAGTGTGCGGGCCCCAGTCTGGCTCAATCAAGGACTGTATGACTCGCGTACCCCACCGAAGCAAGCCCTGCAATACGCCGAAGCACTCAAAGCCCAAGGTGGTGATGTGCGCTTGGATTGGTTTGCGGGCGGACATATGCCGGGTGGCCTCGCTGGGATGCACAACGATTTCCAAAAAATGCACCAGCTGGCCAGCCGCGCCCGCCAAGGGCAACGCTGGGATGAAATGGAACCGTAATACCCTACAATCAACCATCACCACCACCCCGTAGTCGCCAAAAAATCACCCCTTGCGTGCGGATTGCACACGAGGGGTGATTCACAGATCAAATCGAATAATTGCGCTTATTCTTTAGCGACGTCCAACATAGCGGCGATGTTGGTCAACTTGACGCGTGGCCGCCCTTGCGCATTGCCCATCGCCGTCTCATGCACATCGATGCAACGCCAGCCGGCATAACTCACCACCGTCTCACAACGGGAACGAATCAAGGCATCCACGGCTTGGCCATCACGTAGTTCATCCGCAATGCCTGTAAGTGTGGGCAAATCTTCCTTCATGGCATTGACCGTCGCCACTGAGTCGGGTTTGTTGGTGCCGATAATCCCTGACGGACCCCGTTTGGCCCAACCCACCACATAGCACTGTGGCACGACGGCGCCATTAGCGCCATCCAGCAAACGCCCATCACGATTGGGGAGCAGCCCCCGTTTGTCATCAAACGGCACCCCATCAATCGGCACACTCCGGTAACCAACCGAGCGCAGTACCAAGCCGGTAGCAATCGTCCGGCGTACGCCAGTGCCTTCAGCTTTGACGCCGCCATTGCCATCGGGAACGAGGCGATTGCGTTCGACCACCACGCCCGTCACCTTGCCGTTTGCGCCCACAATTTCGACCGGTGACCACAAAAACTGCATCTGGATGCTCCGTGAATGGGCCGGCTGGCGTTGCAAATAGGCTTGCATCACATCAAAATTCCGACTAGCGACTTTTTCGTTGGCGAGTTGGGTGGTACTGACTTCGTCCAGCACAAAATCGCCGCTATCCAGCAGTACATCGACGTCGTGGATTTCGCCGAATTCTTTGAGTTCGGGGGTCGTAAAGGCGGCCTGTACCGGACCACGTCGCCCCAACATCACCACTTGCGTTACTTTTGATTGTCGCAAGGCGACCAAGGCATGATCGGCCATATCGGTGGTGGCGAGTTCGTCGACCGACTCCATCAAGGCCCGGGTCACATCCATAGCCACATTGCCGTTGCCAATCACTACCACCCGCTCGGTCGTCAAATCAAATTGGGCATCACGGTAATCGGGGTGGCCGTTGTACCAGCCCACAAACGCCGTGGCTGGGGCACTTCCTTGCAAATCCTCACCCGGGATGCCCATTTTGCGATCAGATTGGGCGCCAACCGCATAGATGACTTGGTCATAGTAGGTGCAGAGCTCGGCGGCGCTGACATCACGCCCCACGGTTACATTGCCAAAAAAACGCACGCGGGCGTCGGCGAGAAGCTTTTCGTAGATGCGGGTCACCCCTTTGATTGATTGATGGTCGGGGGCGACGCCCGACCGCACTAAACCAAACGGCGTGGGTAAACGTTCAAAAATATCGACGCGTACCGGTGCATCAGCTTTCAGTAATGATTCAATCGCATAAAATCCCGCCGGCCCCGATCCAACCACCGCCACACAAAGCGGTCGGTCGGCACTCGCAATGGGGTGTGTCATGGTTTCATCCTTTTCATCAACAGGCGATATCGCATTTTAGCCGATAACAGCATGCGAGACGTTCCCTATCTAGTATCACTTTGTAGCGGTGCGTTAGACTGGGGGCCACGGGTAGCTCCGCTCCGACGATGGTTGCGGGTACTTGCCTTTGGCGAGCAAGCGTTCAATCCGGCGTTGTAAGGCCTGAATTTCTTCGGGGCTCAACAAGGTATCGAGCAAGCTCAGGCTTTGTTCACGGCGGTGGATGCGCCCGCGCAACGTCGCCAATTCTTGCATGATTTCGTCGGGGATTGCTTCACCAGCAAAATCCCACAACACCGTCCGCAATTTGTTTTCGTGGTGGAATGAGACGCCATGATCGATCGCCCACAAGCGTCCATCATGGCCTTTGAGGCAATGGCCGCTTTTGCGGTCGGCGTTATTGATAACGGCATCAAAAACTGCGAGGCGGGGCAGGTATGATTCAAATCCGCCCTCTTGTTGCATCGTAAACAGATGGGCTTCTTCGTCGTTTTCAATAAAGAGTTGCACCGAGCCGAGCCCATACGGTCCATCACGCAACACGGTGGGTGGCACGAGGTGCCATTTGAGCTCTTGGCTCATCACAAAGGCTGCTGCCTCGCGTTGACACAACGTGCCACGGATAAAGTCCCACAACGGGCGCTCACCACGTTGCGGCTTATAAATCGCAAGCGCTTGGTTACCTTCATGGGCCGCAATGCACAAAATCGTCGCATTGCTACTCCACGGCATCGAGGTTTGCGGGATTAGTTCGCCATAGGTGAGCAACGCCAATATCTCATTCATCCCCAAGGCTGGTCGTTCATCGCTCATCGCCGTACTCATCTATCAATTCAGGAACACCTAATTAGTTCATTTGCGGACAAAAATGACCTTCGGGGTCTTGGGGGCGCCCACAATTACCACAGATTTTGCGGCCACCTGCCACCAATTGCACGATATGTTTGCTGAGCCCTCGCATCTGGTCACGGGGAATGCAAATCCGTGCCGACGGCGATTCTTCGTCTTCGTCGTCACTAATCCCTTGCATGATAATCACACACAAATCACGCTCGGCGTCATACCCCAACCCCAATTGTGCCACCCGAAAGGCTGGTTCAATGGGTTCGATTAACGACATATCGCGAATCAACAAATCGTCGTCTTTGGGTGACAGCAACGAATTATTGTTGACAATTTCCTCTCCCAAACGATCGAGGGCAATCCCCAAGGCGCGTACTTGTTCTTTTTCGGTCAAAAAAGCGACCAACTCACGGCCACGGCGGGCCTGAATATAAAACGTGCGTTGGCCAGGTTTGCCAACCGTCCCGGCAGTCAAATAGGCTGCTGGATCAAAATCATAGCTGTACTTCATGGTGTGGTTGTCGTCGTTGTACTAGGCTGCGCCGGCACCTCAGGTGGTTTGGGGCGCAGGTGTGCGAGTGAGCCCTGGTCATTCATTACCAACAAACGCGGGCCGGCTTTGGTAAAGCGAAACGCCGTCACCGAGCAGGTGCCGATTTCGAGGCGTTGAAACAAGTCCATGTGCATGCCGATGTAATACGCACAAGCCAATTTAATCAAGTCAGCGTGTGATACCACTGCAATTACTTCTTGATCATTATGATTGGCTTTGATGCGCTCGAGGGCCTGTACCATGCGCATTTGGGATTCACCGAGTGTTTCACCACCGGGGAAGCGCGTGCCACTGGGATAATGTTGCACCCCTGGCCATAACTCATGCTCGTACAGCACTTTGAGCTCAGCACCCTGCCATTCACCATAATCAACTTCACGCAAATCAGGTACTTGGCTGATTGGCATATCACGCTCTGCCACGATGGCCTGGGCTGTTTCGAGCGTGCGGTCGAGTGGGCTGGCATAGACTGCCGCCAAGGGAATACCATGCAGACGCTGTGCTACGGCCTGGGCCTGTTGGCGTCCTTCTTCATTGAGGTGTACGCCTGGAATCCGTCCAGCCAAGCGCCCATGCACCCAATCATTGGCACCATGACGAATCAATAATAAGGTCGTCACGCGGTCGCTCCTTCTATTCCTGCGATGTTACTCACTCCATCATACCAAAATTTTCTTGCAGTCATGTATACCAACACTGCGTGTGCTCCGACTAGCTCGCTTCGCTCACATCACGCTGATTAATCGATAAGCGCGTCAACAACCCCATCACCACGAAATTCATCAATACCGCCGAGCCACCATACGACACGAACGGCAAGGTGATGCCGGTCAATGGCATCAAACGCAAATTACCGGCAATAATGATAAACGATTGCACCACCAAAATCGTGGTACACCCCACTGCCAACAATTGTTCAAACATCGAAAATTTACCCGCCAACCGCATTGCAATCCCATATCCTCGCACTGCCAACAACAAATAGCCCATCAACAGCCCCACCGCACCAAGCATGCCTAATTCTTCGCCAATACTAGTGAAAATATAGTCGGTATGCGAGGCCGGCACCATGCCTGGCATGCCTTTGCCGATGCCACTCCCCAGCACGCCACCCGACGCCAAGGCATAAATCGACTGAATCGACTGGTAGCCACGCTCTTGGGACCAAGGATCAAGCCACAAGCCTACCCGTAATTTCACAATCGGCAAAAAATGATAGAGCGCATAGGCCCCAATCACAAATGCCACCAACCCAATCCCGGCATATAAGCCGCGACTAGTCGCCACATAAATCATCGCCAAAAAGACACTAAACAACATCAAGGCAGCACCGAGGTCGCGTTGAATCACAATCAACACCATGGCGAGGCCCCACATCACCAGCAACGGCACCATAGCGGTCGCTGATGGTAACGCAATCCCCCGCCACTGCACGCCACTCGTCAATTGTCCTTGTTGTTCATCGAGGTATGACGCCAAAAAAATCACCAAAGCGAGTTTCAATAATTCTGATGGTTGAAAGTACAACGGGCCGATTTTGAGCCACGCCCGCACGCCACTGTTGTTGGGATCATCCCCAAAAAACAACGTCGCCACAATCAATAACAACCCCAGCGACAACCAAACATAGCGATAATGACCAAGATGATCAATCAGCGTCATGCGCGTGCGTTTGAGCAATACCGTATCCCACGGTACCAGCACAATCAACCCAAACACGATAATCCCTATCGTAACCCACACCGCTTGCCGCACATCAATGTTGGGGTAGGTATCAGGATAAAGCACCGCTAAACTCGGGTCGAGCCGTGCGGTAAACAATAGCCCCATCCCACTAAAAAACGCCGTCAACGGAATCAATAATTGGTCAGCCCGTGGTTGCAAGCGATGCATCAACACCGACAGCACCACGAAGCAGAGCAATGGTGCCATCGATGGCCACAAAATCCGCAACACCCCCCGCGCCGTAGGGACCAATTCCGTACTCCCCGTCGTCAACGTGAGTTGTACGTAGCCGACGGCATACAACACGAGTACCAGTAAGAGCAACAATAATTCATCAAACCGGATATACCGGCGCAAAAAATACATAATTCACCTGTACCTAGCGCACGATACATGCGTATAGCTGTATTATACTCGTACCGCAAATACGCCAAAAAACAGTTCAGCGCAGGCTGACGATTATGTCACCCTGCGCTGAAGTTTGGTTTGACAGACAGCCCCTACACGTTAAACAAGAAGTGACAAATGTCACCGTCTTTGACGATATAGAGCTTCCCTTCAAGTCGCACGGTACCGGCTTTTTTGGCGTCAACCATAGTACCGGCCTTCATCAAATCATCAAATGCGACCACTTCAGCACGGATAAAGCCCCGCTGAATGTCTGAATGGATAGCTCCAGCGGCTTCCACTGCCGGCGTATTACGCCGAATCGTCCAAGCACGCACTTCGTCTTCGCCGGCCGTCAAAAAGCTCATTAATCCGAGCAACTCATACGACATGCGAATCACGCGATTACGGGCCGGCTCAGTGATACCGAGATCTTCCATAAAGACTGCTGCATCATCATCAGACATCTGTGCCAATTCCGCTTCGATTTTGCCCGCAATCACCGCCACACCGCTCATACGATGGTCATAATTAAAGTCAAACGACCCATTGACGGCATCGTCACTGACATTAATGACTTGTAAAATCGGTTTGGCAGTCAAAAACTGATACCCGCGCAACAAGCGTGATTCGTCTTCGTTGAGGTCGATATCACGCACGTGTTGCCCGGCTTCGAGTGCTTCTTGCAAGCGCACCAAGGCATCACGTTCGATGATACGTTGGTCACGATCACGCCCAGCCATTTTGGTGATTTCACCACCCAAACGCACCAAGCGTTTTTCGATGATTGCCAAATCCGAGAACGCCAACTCAAGGTCGACTGATTCAATGTCGCGCCGAAAGTCTACGCTCCCGTCTGGGTGCGGCACACCCGAATCATCAAAGGCTCGTACCACATGCAAAAACGCATCAGCACCACTGATATAATTCAACACTGCTGCTGGTAGACCACTTTTGTTGCCACCGCTCATACCCGCCACATCGACGTATTGCACGTCGGCAGGGGTAAATTTGCGCGGCTTAAACATCCGAGCCAACGCATCTAAGCGCTGATCAGGAACTTTGACCGTAGCGATGTTGGGTTCGAGTTGCCCCGAACTATACGCCGCTGTTTCGGCAGTGCCCCGCGTCAATGCATTAAATACCGTGGTTTTGCCACTGTTGGCCAACCCAATAATCGCAATCTTCATGCTTACTTACTCGTAAATCCAGCGATCCACGCTGCGCTCTACTTTTACCAACTCATTGCTGGCAAAAAAGATAGCCGTCTCGCGCTCGCCGCTTTCGGGGGAGTCTGAGGCATGGATCAAATTACGGCCGATTTCGAGGCCGTAGTCGCCACGAATCGTGCCGGGGGCTGATTTGACCGGATTGGTGGCACCAACCATAGTGCGCACCGTCTCGATGACGTTTTTGCCGGTGACGGCAATCACCACCACTGGACCTGAGGTGATGTATTCAATCAACGATGGAAAGAAGGCGCGGGCTTCATGCTCGGCATAGTGGGTACGAGCCAATTCTTCGGTGACTTGCATCAACTTCAACCCAGCCAACTTCAATCCGCGTTGCTCCAACCGCCCCAAAATTGCACTAATCAACCCACGTTGTACGGCATCGGGCTTCAAAATAATTAATGAACGCTCCACAACAGACTCCTTCATCACAAGATGACACAATTACCGTATCTATCATACCATTATTCATTATACGAGTGCATGCCAAAGGGGTGTATTTGGCATACACCCCTTCACCCATAGCAATCACCATTGTTTTTATAACAACGGCGCCGAACCACTATTCAAGGTCATGCGATAGGCTTCTACCGCCTCTTGGACTTTGTTTTGCTTGGCGTAGGCATTGCCCAACAAACGACTACATTCACGGCGAATCTGTGGTTCGCCGATTTCTGCGAGCACATCACGTAAATCATTCACCACATCTTCGAGCAATACGCTATTGCGAATCAAATACCGATATTGCGTAAGTGCCGTGTCATACATCCGGCATTGTACCGCCACCCGTGCCACCGACAACCGCAATACCCCATTTTCGGGGTCTTCTTGGAGCGCCCGCAAATAACCGTCAATTGCCAGATTCTCCGAAATAGCCGCACTCGCCGTAGCGACGGGTGGCACCAAATTCGCTAGTGGCGGATTGACTTTGGGTGCCGCCACAAGAGGTATTTCGCTGACCAATAATTGCGCGAGATCGGGAGTAATCGGGGCCATTTCCCCTGAAGTCAACCCCAAGTCACGAATCACTTGTGACACATCGACCTCGTTGGGTTGGGTATCAGCAGGAAAGTCATGCAACCGCATACCATGACTCACGGACAATTGACTAAAGTCCGGTTGACGTTGCACAATTACTGATTCATCTTCGAGTAACGCAAGCAGCGCGTCATGGGTTGCTTGATCACCGGCACTTGCCCGAGCCACATCATCGGCAGCGACGATGCCTTTGCGCAAGCCATGTTCAAGCAGTTCCGTCAAGGTTTCGTCTGGCTCAACAAGATTAATCCGGGTATTTGAGTCGACACGTGGCAGAGTCGCCGACAAGCCACGCATTCCTTCAGTCAATCCACTGCCTGGTTGCGCCAACAACGATGCCAATAAATTGTCGCCACCATATGCTGGCTCAGCCAAAGGGATGCTACTTTCATAGTCTGGCGTTTGCACATCGAGCAATGATTCGAGTGTCACTGCCGCAGCTACTACCGCTTGCTTCGCCAAGCGATCATCACGGTTTACCGGAGTGCGGGTACGTTCAATCACATGCGCCCCACCCAGCGTCCGCGCCACTACATCACGTAAATCTTCGGTCTGTGCCGGTTGATACTTGATTTCCAACCGCGCTAATAGGACATACAAATCATCGCTACACGGGGTAGTTTGAATCATGGACGTATCAATCCGATTGCTCACAACCACTGGCATATCCGTTGCACTTGGTTCAGGCTCATTCACCACATCAGCCGAATTTTTTTGCATAACGGATGCCAAAAAGCGGTCATCATCATCAACCGGATAATCAATATCAAACGGTATTGCCGTGATATTGCCGCCACTGCCGTGGAATTGGACGGGTTCGGTGGCAACCTCATCGACATCAGGAGCTACTGGGGTCGTCGTTGGCACACGGACGTTGTTGTTTACCGTCACCGTTGCGACCGGTGTCGGTGGACCTTCCCCCAGCATCTGCGGATCCAATGCCATCGTCTGAATCATTGACGCATTTATTACCGGCGCAACTGCCGTGACTGCAGAAGTGAAATTCGCTGCCAGCGCCATAACCGCGGGATTTGTGACGACACTCGCTACCGTTGTTGCCGCTACAGGGAGCGTTGCCACACCGGAATCTGCATGTAACGCCGCTTGGCGTTGTAACGTCCGTTGCAACAAAATCCCGGTGCTGTCATGCGCCGTATCATCAAGCATGCACGCACAATCATGATCATGATCAATATCCGTCATCCGACCCATTTGGCGCATCTGCCCTAGTACCGATTCGACTTCGTGCGCCGCAACCGTCGGCATTTCGGCGGTGACAAGATACGTCACTCGCACACCCGAACTCGCCTTGGACTGCACTTGTTGTTGGTACCATACCGTATCGTCCCAGGCCGGGAGCACCCACTCAAGTTGGGCTGGCACGGCATCACTGCCAAATAACTCGTGCGCAGTTTCTAATAATGGATCAAGTGCTTGCGCCCGTTCCCAACATTTATTACTCACTACACTATCACGGCTACTTTGATAGCGCGCTTCAATCAAATTTGCCTTCAATAATTGCGGGGCTTGCAACAATATTTCTTGGCAAATTTCATGCGCTTCGGCTTCGTCACCATGCCGCCACAACGCTTCCGCCAACGCAACCACATGTTCACGGTGATTGGGGTTGGCAAGTGCCATTTGATGAAATTCTGGGATGGCCTGACTATATGCATGCGACCGCATAAACAATCGTGCCAGCCCAGACCGACTCAGATGCAAATAGACATCGTGGCGCGCCGTGCGTTGATACAAATTCAACAAACGCGGCCGCAATTCACCCATATCGGGGCGAATTTCCATCGCCCGCTCGAGATATTTCGTCGCACTTGCCAAATCACCTTCGCGCTCGGCAACCGTACTCAATCCCACTTGGGCAATAATGTTCTCTGGATCACTTTCGCATACTGATTCAAACAACTCGCGCGCCTCAGCCAATGAATTTGCCGCAATCAGCGCCTCACCCAAATACAACTTGGCCTTGAGATTTTGCGGGAATGCACTCAGCACATGCCGCGCAATCCCGGCTAACCGCTCGTGTTCGCCACTCCCTACCGCCTCACGCATGAGTTCATATGCACTCTGCAACGTCATTTTATTCATCATGACCTCTTTACCCTACAACCAAGCCCTACTTCGGTAATTCCAATGGTATTAAATTACAGTTTGATGACATCTAAAAATATACTACCATGATTTGTCATATAAATCAATACTATAAAATGTAGTTATTTACAAATAGGCAACAATATTCATTATTTTTCAATACCTACGCCAATCTAAGCCGCACGCTGGTCGTGTGGTGGTGGATTGATACGCCCAAGTGGGGAAATTATCCGATTAATCTGTGATTTTAATTCGTTGTGCAATTTTTGCGGAAGTAATTTTAATACACCCATTTGTGTTGGTGCGCTCGTGACCGCAGTCGTTATGTTCCGCTATCGTATGGCACACCGAGTATGCAACGGGTGCAGAGTCGCTCCCTCCCACGTCATTCTATGACCACGGTCGTGGAATCTCCTACTGAGAGCCACACCCCGTCACTGTGGCAAGCCTAGGGAGATTCCACGCTACGGTTGCCAGCGCAACCGGCATGGAATGACGCTAGGAGTGAGGTGTTTTGGCGTAGGTATTGTATTTTTGCGTAAAAAACAGCCACTACAAAAATCCCACCCCCGAATGCTGACGCATTCGGGGGTGGGATCGCAATAAACGCAAAATTAGCTACTTAGGGTAATTGGCGCAAGCGCATCATGACTTCCAAAATCCGTTGACCATAGGTAGTGCCTGGATAGGCCCAGCGCCCATTCAAGCCAACAACCGTCGGTGCAATTCCACGCAAATTGCTCGGTAACGCACGGTACCCTAGGGCTTTGGTAATCATTGCTTTCTGGGCAGGGGTGGCTTGGTCATCACGCAAGGCATAGGCCAGCAAGCGACCAATATGCGCTGGCACGGCATCGTCACTCCACGTGGGGAAGCTAAGGCCTTTTTCCCACATATTACGTTGCGTATTAAAGACCCACCCCGGCTGATTGGGGTTTGTCGGCGAAGACTGGCCTTCAACGCCCAACCCCGCCGGATTATTTTGGGGACGTGCCGACCAATAACTCGTCAAAAACCCTGTTTCGTGTGCCATTTGGGCAATAGCTAGGAACCAGTCGACACCCACACTCGAACCCACCTGCTCGTAGGCTTGCACAATGGCGCGTACATCGTCGTAACTATAGCCATTGTTGACGGCGCGTGGTGCGAGTACCCGCACGGCTTCTTCGACAGTGCCACTCGGCAAGCCAAGGATGGGTAAATCCTTAGGAGCTTGGGTTGGCAAAAAATCACGCATTTCGTTGCCCAACAAGCCAAACAACACGTCGTACGGGTCGCTGTTTTCGGGGTGTAACTCAAAGCGCGCCCGTTCAAACCATTGCACTTGGTATTCTTTGCCATCACTCAAACGCTCGGTGATGATATCAGAGACCGGCAAACCAAACAATGCCAGGCTTTCGTTTTCGGCCACCGCGTCTTTGCTATCGAGGTTGAGCCCATAGCGCCGCCACGTATTCAAAAAACGCCCACACACGGTATGGCCTGTTTCGGCAAAGGTGCGGCAATTTTTGCCACTGTCGGTTTTGGGGAAGGCAAACCAATCGCGTCCTTGTTGCGCCAACCGATCGGCACCGAGCCGCCCCAACAATACATCATAGGGTGCGTTGTTGCCTGGATGAAGTTCCAGCCGGTTGCGCTCAAAGCGTTGCACAGTCAAGGTTTTGCCTTCAATCAAGACATCCACCTGCGGACCAATCGGCAAACCAAACACGCGCAAGCCACCTTGGGCTTCCCAATAACTGCGAATTCGTCCCGTAATACAGTACCCTGTTTCACTAAAACAGCGTGGCTCAATGGTTTGAGCCCGCACCACGCTTGATCCACTGCCAAGCCACATACTTACACAAGCAATTATTACTACCAAACGTCGTACCATAACACCTCGCATCAATACAATGTACGAAAAACGTCGCCCTTAAAGGTCGACGTTTTGGGTGCTCATAATGAGCGTTTGTTGGTCGGGGCGAGAGGATTTGAACCTCCGGCCTCATGAACCCCATTCATGTGCGCTACCAGGCTGCGCTACGCCCCGTCATGCCAACACGCTAATAGTACGCTACAACTATAGCCACTGTCAAATCGAATTTACTGGCAATATGAAATATGCGGAAACGGGGTAGATCCTCGTTGTCTCGCATAGGGCACACAGCGCGCAGCAGGCTGCAGTGGGGAAGACGCAGCAGGCTGCGATGGGGAAGACGCAGCAGGCTGCGTCTTCTTCTTAAAAGGGTTCTATGCCGACGGCGGCTAATTCGTCAGCGAATTGCTCAAAGTCATGACGCGAGCGTAGGCGTTCGAGTGCGTGCAGTAATGGATCACGTTTGATCCCAGGCAACAATAATGCCCGACCCACAAATTGGCGTAAGTAACTCAAAATCACCGCACGATTACTCGCGATCATGGTTTCACCTTGAAAATATGATTCCATTGCAAGGGCGAGGCGCCCGGTTTGTTCGGTCATCCAAAAATGCGGTGGCACTGCGACATTGAATGGGTATGGATAGCTTGGATCGGGCAGATATGTCAATCCGTCAATTGTTTCTGGGCTTGGAATTGTCATGGTGACCTCGCATATATACACGATAAATAAACATCATTACGCTCCCATTATGACGGTTTTAGCGCATTTGTGCCAATACAATAACGATAGTACGATATGTCATGATACACGATAGTTTTCTTACGAAAACAAAACTATTCTAATTTGCAAAGAATTACTATTTCTCGTATAGTAGGACTGTATACGGTTGTACATTTACATTTTTGCGTGTGCAATCAATTTATTACCGAATCCGGTGCGATTGTGTACCGTTTATTTTGATGTAGTGCGACAAAGCGTTCTATTTGCAAAAGGCAAAAACTGAAATATCGGAGTACGTCGATGAATTTGTCCCCTAGTACCAGTAGCCACGGCAGTATTGTATTGCGCATCGATCCCTATGTGCGCTATCAACAACGTGATGACAGTGAGCATCTCGAATTGCTCCAGGCTGCAGCAAACGCCGCATTGGACATGATTGCCATGACCGATTTAGGCACGCTGAAAGGATTCGAATCACTCCAGCGCGACCTCGAGAAGTTAGTATTACTCGAAAAAGCCGGTATCCTCAATGCCCAAGATCAAGTGCGCTTAGCGCTCCATCGCGAGCTGCGGGCCCGCACCATGATCCTGCCGGGATTTTCCATAATCAGTAGTGAATCAGTACTCTTTAGTGCGATTTTTGCAACAGATACAGCCACTACCAGTATCATCACCATCTTGCAACACCTCGGGGGCGAATCACCTACCGGCCAAAGCCAGATGCCTGCCAGCGCTGTATGTGCCTTGGTGCATGCCGCCGGTGGTATCGCCATTGCGCATCCTAGTGACGACGACCACCTCAGCGTCGTACAATCATTGCTTGCCGCTGGCCAACTACATGCCATCGACCAAACGAACCCAGCCATCAGCGATGTGTGTATCCTCGGTGGATCGGGCGCTACGACCCTCGATGCAATTGGGGCAGCCTTTAGCGAAATCACTCTGACGGCGCCTACCTTTGCCGCCTTGCGGGATGTCGTCCTCGCCCACCAACACACGGCGATTAGTTTTATCAATACCCCGATTCGGCGCTGGGCCATCGACCAATTACTCCAAGCCAGCAACGACAATCACATCGTACAACTCCCCGAAGCCAAAAGTGCCGATTTGGCACCACACATCGCCGCCTTGGCCAATGCCGGCGGGGGCATCATGCTGCTCGGTAGCGAACAAGGAGAGATTGTCGGGCTCAAACAGCGCGACAAAGCGCTCGTCGCCGTCAATAAAGCCGCCGAACTTTTGTCTCCTGCCCCGCAAATCAACAGCGAATCAATCCAAATCGATGCCGATGAGTTGTTGCGTGTTGAGGTTCGGCCTAGCGCGAGCGAGCAACCACCCTATGTGCTCCGCGATGGACGCATCATGGTACGCCGTGACGGTCAAACCCAAGCCGCTACCTCCCTTGAGATTCGCCAGCTCTGCCAAAACCCGGGTGGCGATGGTAGCGACCTCGATCTGCCCCGCAGTGGCGTGTCAGTGGTATCAGCGCAACGCCGCGCAGGCGTCTGGCATTACGAAGTGCGCGATTTGCGTACCACCGCCGGCGTCACCCGTGACCGCGCCCAAGGCTTGTGGAGCTATGCCATCGAGCAACACGAAAAGCTCCGTGATGGTAGCGAAAGCCTCGATACCATCAAGTGGACCAATCAAATCGGCTTGTGGCGCACTTACGTCCAAGGCGGGCGCCCCAAATACGATTTAGTTCACCGCGATAGTAGCGGCGTGATTGACCATATCTTCTATGGCGTCTCTGATTGGGGACTCGGCATCCAATGGCAACAACTCATCAATACCTATGCACCCCAATTACCCGTCGATACCGTCACCTTTGACGACGAAAATCCGGCTGCCACCCCGCCCACAACCACTGCCGTCGTTGCCCAGACTGTCGCCTATCCCACCAACATGCCCGCCTTGCAGTTCCCACCATTCCAAGGCGACCGCAAACCACGCTGGCGTGGCCGTGGCGCCATCACCCGTATTTGGCGTGACGAATTAGACAAACCACGCTTTGATTTGCTCCTCAAAAACAAAACTACCGACGATGCGGAAGGCAACGAAGCCTTCGAAATCCAAGAATACCACGGCGTCACCCGTGACCAACTCAACCAAGCGTGGATTGATTTGATTCAAGTCAAAAAACCACGCACCGGGATTGAAGTAGTCGAAACCGTCCAAGACGATCAAAGCGAACGCCGCTTTATATTCCGCAATTTGCGCAACGACGAAGTCAGCCCCCACCCCTGGCGCATGAACGACATCGAAGAAGGCAGTATCCGCCAATATGCGGCCCGCATGCACCTCGCCGACCAAGCCATCAACGAAGAAAACATCCGCTGGTGGGGCAATATCGGCTATATGCGCCCGATGCGCCGCCAAGTCGATCTCATCTTCCGCGATGAAGAGGGCGTCGATCACATCTACTATGCCGCCCGCCGCGACGAGCTCATCGGCGAATGGCATGATTTGATGGCCGAATACGACGACGTCGTCGAATAAGCCAGGTACCGATGCGCCCCTCGCACACGATGTGTGAGGGGCTTTTACTGATAGTACGCCGATGCAACTACACGCACCACACGACACCGCCCCCATCGATGATGCCATTGTGACCCGGATTATCCGTGATGGCCGCATCGGCGAAGTCTGCATGATACTCCGCCGCCCTGACGGACGGCTGTGGTGTGCCGCCAAAGCATACTATCCGGCGCATATCGCCCGCCTATTGACGGGGGGGATTCAGCCCGACGAAGACCCGGTGGCGGCACTTTACCGCGAAATCGCCGAAGAAACTGGGCTACAGCCCCGCAATCATCAGCTCATTTTCACCATCACCTATCATGGCGTCAAACCGTTTGTTACTTACGCTTACCTCTGTGATATAAGCGACGCCCAGCCCCAATCACACGACCCTGCCGAGCAAATCCAGCACTTTGCAGCCCTTACGCCAGCCCAATTGCGCCAGCGTGCCAACGAATTACGCGCCCTGCCAGCCATCAACCACCCCGATATTGGTGGCACCTGGCAGGCCTGGGGGGAATTCAGAGCCTATTGTCACGATTATGTAGGAACCTATCTCAATGATATTTAGTCACCTCGCCAGCCAGTCAGTCCGCTATGATCCACCACAACGCACCCTGCATGCCGTCGATTGGATGGGTCAGTCCGTGCAATACCAGACCCCAGCTGAGCTCTGCCAAGCCCTCGACGATCGGGAATGTTACGCGGCCACAGCCGTGATTGCCGGCGGTATCTGGTTGTGTCGCGATCATGGAGTTGACCCGCACTGCTTGCCGCTGACCAACCAACCAGACAGCGTGACCAGCCTGCTCCAGAGCACCAATCTCGCCGTGGCATTCCCGCAAAGCCTACAACGTCTCGACCGCGCCCACGAAAAAACCGCCCGGCTCGCTACCGCATTGTGTAGCGATAGCGACGTATTGACCATCTATGACAGCGACGGGTTGTTTGCCCACTACCTGCAACGCATTTTGCTCCGCGAACAAGGGATGCCCAGTGTCACCGTTATTATCACCAATGACGCATGGCCACTCGACCCCACCACCACCGTGGCCGTGATCAGCGGTGCGGTAGATGCATCAGGCAATGCGGATGAGGCATTATCACCGTATATCGACATCCTCGCGGCAGCCAATCTGCCCCGCTATATCGTGGCTCCACACGGGCCGATGGCGAGTCAGGCCACGATTGCGGCCAGCAATATCCACGCCATCATTACCGCCCGGGGGATCTATCGCCCCGAAAAAATCAGTAACTTCGCCCGTGACACCGACATCGGTGGCGATATTATTGCATTTGGCTAAAAACTCATACGACGACGAAAATTGTACGGGTCAATCTCCTCACCATAGTTGAAAAATCACGCTCTATCCGTTATACTTTGTAAATAGAACATTTGTGCTAAAAATAAAGTAGAGATTATGCATCAATTAGACAATCTTACGGCGACACAATTAGCCGCTGGTGCCACCCTCGACCGGCCGGCCGCCGTCATCCGCGAACTGATAGACAACGCCATCGATGCCGGCGCCCGCCACATCCAGATTCACGTCGGCGATCACGGGCTCATGCAGGTGTGCGATGACGGCTGTGGCATGACTGCCAGCGAATTACCGCTAGCGTTTACGCGTCACACCACCAGCAAAATTACTTGTTATGCCGATTTAGTCGGCCTACAGAGCTTGGGATTCCGCGGTGAAGCCTTGGCGAGTATAGCGGCGGTCGCCCGGGTGACCTGCGTGAGTCGTACCGCCGATGCCCCTCACGCCTACGAGTTACGGATTGCCGGTGGCGAAATCCACGATATCCGCCCCTGTGCAGGGGCAGTAGGTACCCAGATTACCGTCGAGCGCTTATTTTACACCACGCCCCACCGGCGCAATTTTTGGCGGCAGCCCTATAGCGAAGCCCAACACATCGGCGACATCGTCAGTCGCTATGCCTTGTGTTACCCAGCCATTGCTTTTCATTATGCCAGTGGTGATCATGAGCCGCTACTGACAAGTGGCAGCGGGGATGTCGTCCAAGCCATATCAGAATTATGGCACGATGGCGAGGTTACGCCCGTCCACAGCCAGCTCACCGGCATGGACGCAACCCTGAGTGGCGTGATTGCTAGTGCCGCCAGCGCCGCCCCGCAACGGCGGCGCCAAATCGTGGCCATCAACCAGCGCCCCATCGCCACCCGCGGGTTTATTGCCCGTCTGCTCGATGAATTGCTCCCGCCGCAACGCCAGCACTACCCGGCGGTCGTCCTACACTTCCAGCTCCCCAGTGACGGCATCGACGTCAATATGCGGGCCGGCAAAGAAGAAGTAGGTATCCGTACGCCCAGCGCCATCGCACGGTTGTTGTACAGTACCTTTCGGCAACCGTTGTTCATGCCACTCCCCACCACCACGCCACTGGTGGCCATGGCCCCGCAACGATTATTGGGCTACCACCATAGCTGGCTGGTGGCGAGTGCCAGCGACGGGCTGACGGTGTTTTGTCCTGCCAACATCATGGCACATTGTAGTATCATCAGCCTCCCCAGTGGCGCATTGGTAGTGCCACCCTACCCACTATCAGCCCGTGCCCGGCAGGCACTAAGTCCGCATATTGTGGCACTCGCCGCGCTCGGGATGGTATTGCAGTGGCAAGCTGGGGCGTTGGTCGTCATGCGCCTGCCCGCCAATTACCACCAACGCCCCCTCGATCAATGCATTACCGCCATGATGCAAACGTTGCATCATGGCGGCACCCCAGCAATGGCTGTTGGTCATTTGATTGATGGTGCCTATCTGATTGCCCAGCTTCGCGCCCACCATGCACCATGGCAGGGCCATACCAGCTTGATTATTGCGCATTACCGCATGCTGAGCGCCCTACGCATGCCCCGGACTACTGGAGCACCTGACGAATCGCAAATACCACCACCAGCAATATCACAACCGTAAGGCTGATTTCGACTATACCGAGGCCACTTAATAATCGCCGCAACATTGTTGTGCTCCTTGTTATATCGTTGTGCAAATCATACCATAAGCCAAAGTATCAAGTATCAATTGACGTATAAAGTAGAGACGCAGTGGAGACGCAGCCTGCTGCATCGTACTGCGTCTCCACCATGCAACGCATGGTGATACGAAGTATCAAGTATCAAGTATCAAGTGACGTATAAAGTAGAGACGCAGTGGAGACGCAGCCTGCTGCATCGTACTGCGTCTCCA
>JBBAWW010000045.1:0-24585 GCA_040397035.1 Roseiflexaceae bacterium
TAAAACTATACAGGAAAAGCCATTTTTATGCCACTTTCAATTGGCGCAGGTATTGATAAGGGAAAAGCCATTTTTATGCCACTTTCAATTGGCGCAGGTATTGTATACTACAATATTTAGCACACAAGCTGTGGGTTGATACAATATATACCCAAGGGTCAAAACTGTGCGATAAACCGGCATTTTCGTCTCTTTTTTGCGTCAGCACTTCAGAAGAACCGCAACGATGTGATTTTTGACCTGCTTGGGGAAATTCCACGCGCGAGTGCGAGCACTCGGCATGGAATGACGTACGTGGGAGTATGTTGTGGTGTCGATAGCGCAGGAATGTAAAATGTATTGCAGCCTGTGAATATTAAGGTTGCAAGTATGCCATAAATTGGGTATGATAGTAGGCAACACAGGTCTGACTTTCTCCCTGCAACGCCAGTAGTGGCAGGGCTTTTTCGACCCCCTTACGCTATAAGTTAACCTCTTGGGAGGGCGTCGTGAATATCGCCAAAACGTGGAATAGCGTGCTTGGAGCGCTCGAAATCCAGCTTCCGCGCGTTGAATATAATACGTGGCTACGCCGTACCGAGTTGGTGCATCTCGACAATACGACTGCCGTTGTGAGTACGGCTACGCCGATGTTGCGTGAAGTCGTTGAATCACGCTATAGCGCGGTAATCCGTGAACAACTGCGCGATATTATCGGTTATTCGGTGCTGGTACGGGTCATCGTCGGGGCGTATGTCCCCGAGCCGGTGGTCGTTGTTGCACCTGAACCAACCCCGCTGGTTGCCGTACCTTTTGATTCGTCGATTACGAGTGTGATTCCACTGATTACCGACGAAATGTTGGCGGCCTTAAATATTCAAGTCGATGATGGTACTCTTGTTGACGTATCAGTGACGGACGTATCAGTGACGGACGTGCCTGCGGCGGACGTGCCGGTAACGGAAGCGTCTGATGTAGTTGATGATACGGTAGTCACGTCACTAATAAGTGATAGTGACGATGTTGCCGTGGTAACACCTCCTACCACCCCATTAGTGGCGGTGCCGGTGCAGCCACAATTGCCATTGGATCCCCCCAAACCCAAATTAACCTTTGGGTCATTATCGCCTACCATTGACGCTGATGCCCCAACCCAGAGTGATTTTTTTACTACTGCCACCCGGGGCATGCTCAATCAGCGCTTTACGTTTGACCGATTTATCATTGGTTCGAGTAATCGTTTGGCGAGTGCTGCCTGTATGGCCGTTGCTGATCACCCCGCCCAAGCCTACAATCCGTTGTTTTTGTATGGTGGTGTCGGACTCGGCAAAACCCACTTACTCCATGCCATCGGCAATGCCGCCCTCGAGCGAGATGCCGAGATCAACGTGCTGTATGTTTCGAGTGAGAAATTCACCAACGACCTGATTAACGCCATCCGGCGCCAACAAACCGAAGAATTCCGGATTCGTTACCGCAATATTGATATTTTGTTGATTGACGATATTCAATTTATTGCTGGCAAAGACGCCACCCAAGAAGAATTCTTCCATACCTTCAATACATTGCATACTGTCGGCAAGCAGATTGTGCTCACCTCAGATCGCCCACCCAAAGCGATTCTCACCCTCGAAGAGCGTTTGCGTTCGCGTTTTGAATGGGGTTTGATTGTCGACGTTCAAATGCCCGACTACGAAACGCGTACGGCGATTATGCGCACCAAAGCCGAGCAGATGACGGTCGACGTACCTGCCAACGTGATTGAGTTTTTGGCGCAACGCATCCAAAGCAATATCCGTGAGCTCGAAGGCAGCCTCAATCGGGTGGTGGCCTACGCCAAACTCAACGGCACGGCGATTTCGGTCGAAAGCGCACAGGCTGCCCTCAGCGATTTGCTCGATACTAGTCGCAAAAAACGCGTCACTGGCGATATGATTTTGCGCGCAGTCTGTGAGTTTTATGGGGTTGATTTGCGCATGCTCCAAGGGCGTGGCCGTAGCCGCAATATCGTCGGCCCCCGTCAAGTGGCCATGTACTTGCTCCGCGAAGAAACCGACTCGAGCTTGGTTGACATCGGCACACTTATCGGTGGCCGCGACCACACCACCATCATGTATGGCTGTGACAAAATCGGCGAAGAAATCATCACTGACAATCGCTTGAAACAAGAAATCAATACCATTCGCGAACGACTCTACCAAGGCTAGACTGGATTCATCCCAAAAAAATCCCCTCATCCAGCAGTGGATGAGGGGATTTTGATTTGGTCATTACATCCGTGCCATGGCCGCCTGTACTGCTTCATCACGTAGGGCTTCGATGCCAGTTTGGGTAATCTGTTGGCGTTGCAAAAACTCGGCGGCGCGGGGGTGACTCGCAATGGCACCGATATTGGCGGTGACATTGACCAAGGCGGCCGCCACTGTTGCCACCGCCAAATGCGCGCCGGCGACGACATCGCCGACGGCGGTGCGATTGCCATGTTGCGCCAAAGGCAGGCAGAGCGGCAATAGTGCCGCCGCCTGCTCGGCAATGATGAGTGGTACATCCGTGGCTACCACCGTGGCATCAATGATGGCTTGGGGGCGCTGTGGGTCCTCTTTGGGGAGTTTGTAGGCGTTGGCCACCCCCGTGTAGGCCACAATGTCGCCTTGGATGAGCTCGGTGAGTTGGGCGCGGATGGCTTCGGCTTGTCGCCGGATGGCTTGGGCTTCGCTATCAAATGCGGCGTAGCGCGGTCGCCCAATGGTCAAGTCGCAGACCATGGTGACTAGGCCAGCCGCCAAGGCACCACTCAGTGCCGCCACACTGCCACCGCCTGGAGTGGGTGTGCCCGAGGCAAGCTGATCGAGGAATTGCTGGACGCTCTGCTGGCGGAGTTCGCTATTCATCATGGCCTCAATTATTTTTGTAACAAGGTACGGATGTCTGCGACAAGATTGGTCGTACTGATGCGGTGTTGATCGCCACTGACCAGATTACGCACCACCACTTCGCCGGCGGCTTGCTCGTCGGGACCTTGGATTACCGCAAAGGGAATCCCGCGCCGATTGGCCGCCTGGAGTTGCTTCCCCAAGCGTTCGTGGGCGTCGAGCGCCACTTCGACGTTGAGCCCGGTAGCCCGCAGTTGGTTGGCGATGGTGAGGTTGGCTGCCAGACTGTCGACACTAAATATGGTCACAAACAAATCAGCCATGGCGCCACGGGGCCCCATACCGAGTGCTTCCATCACATCGTGCAAGCGATCCAGCCCAAAGGCAATCCCGACGGTCGGCAATGAGCGGTCAGCAAATTGCCCGATGAGATCGTCGTAACGCCCGCCACCGAGCAACGACCCCATGGGCGGGGATTCAACCACTGCTTCGCAGACCATGCCGGTATAGTACGACAAGCCACGGGCTAGGCGTGGTGCCACGCTATAGCGGTTGCTAGGCACTCCCATGGCACTGGCGGCGGCGATGATGGCGCGCAGGTTGGTGACGGCAGCTTGGGCCCGTTCGTCACCGGCCAGCTCGTGGGCGAGGGTGTCGAGCACACTGATACTATCGCCGGTGAGCGACACGAGGGTCAGAATGCGCTCGATGGCTTCAGCGGCCACGCCGTTGTTGGCCAGTTCGGTGCGTACACCGTCGGGACCGATTTTGTCTAATTTGTCGATGGCACGATAGACACCACCGGCGGCAGATTCGTCTAGCCCTGACACGCGGGCGATGCCGCTGAGGATTTGGCGGTGGCTCAGCAAGGTGACGAAATTGTCGAAGCCGAGGGCAGTTAATGCATCGCTGAGAACGGCGATGATTTCGGCATCGGCGATGGGTGAGGCCGAGCCGACGATATCGACGTCTGCTTGATAAAACTCACGGTAGCGGCCGCGTTGGGTGCGTTCGCCGCGGTACGATGCGCCGACGGCGTAGCGCCGCCACGGCATTTGCAGTTGTGATTGGTATTGGGCGACGACCCGCGCCAAGGGCACGGTTTGGTCGTAGCGCATGGCTAATTTGCGGCCGCCATGATCTTCGAAGCGATAAATCAAGCGTTCTTCGTCGCCTAATTTACCTTCGATGGTCTCGGCATATTCGAGGGCGGGGGTTTGCAGGGGTTCGAAGCCGTAGCGCTCAAACACGCTACGCAGGGTCTGAATAATGTGTTGGCGCAACATCATGGCTGGGGGCAGCAGGTCGCGCATGCCCTTAACGTTTTGGGGTTTGGTGCTCATGCATTCCTCGTGGTAGCGAAACAAACTCTACCAAATCATAGCACGTCTATGCCTGTGGTGGATTTTTTGGGGTATAGCCCACCCAGCGCTCGATAGCCCGTTCACTCCGGATAATCAGGGGGTCTACGACGGTGCGTGTCTGTTTATAGGCCTCAAACAAGCGTTCACCACTCGTGCGAATCCACGGCGTCTGGCGGGTTTTGATGAATTTGAGCAACCGAATAATCCCAAGGTGGATAAACCGTAACCATGGGTCGCGACTGCCGAGTAGGGCGATCCCCGGGATGAGGGACAGATAGACTGGGATGATGGGGATGATGGGTATGAATAATCCAATGATTCCGATGATCAAAAAACTCGCACCAATGATGCGGCAAATCAGCATCAACAGGGGTAAATATATGACAGGTTCTTTCATAGCACGTCTATGCCTGTGGTGGATTCTTTGGGGTATTATAGCCCACCCAGCGCTCGATAGTCCGTTCACTCCGGATAATCAGGGGGTCTACGACGGTGCGTGTCTGTTTATAGGCCTCAAACAAGCGTTCACCACTCGTGCGAATCCACGGCGTCTGGCGGGTTTTGATGAATTTGAGCAACCGAATAATCCCAAGGTGGATAAAACGCAACCAAGGGTCGCGACTTCCTAGCAAGGCGATCCCTGGGATGAGGAACGGCCAGCCCGGCAGGATGGGCATGATAAGCCCAATAATACCGATGATCAAAAAGAGTGCCCCGATAATCCGGCGTATTAACATCAACATGGGTAAATACATGACACGTCCTTTTAGGGGCCGGTAATGGGTGCTCCTGCCAATTGCCCACACGCTGCCGCAATCGACACCCCTCGCTCCACCCGCACCGTACAAGGCACGCGTTCTTCTTGCAGGACGCGTTGGAATGCCAAGACTCGTTGCCGGTCGGATCGCCCGAGTGGCAACCCCGGTACGGGATTCCACGGAATCAAGTTGACGTGACAGAGCAAATCACCGATTTGTTCGGCCAGCTCTGCGGCATGGGCTGGAGTGTCGTTTTGACCTTGCAACAGCACATACTCAAACGACACCCGCCGGCCGGTTTTGGCCACATACGCGCGGGTCGTTGCCATCAACTCGGCAATATTCCAGCGTTTGTTGACCGGCATCATCGACGAACGGAGCTCGTCGTTGGGGGCATGCAGCGAAATCGCCAAATTGATTTGCAGCGATTCTTCGGCGAGGCGTTTGATGCCTGGCACAAGGCCGACGGTCGATACCGTCAAGCCTCGGGCGCCAATGTTGAGTCCTTGGGGGTCGTGCAGGCGTTCCACCGACTGCCACCAGCGATCGTAGTTGGCGAAGGGCTCGCCCATACCCATAAACACCACGTTGCCGAGGGTTTGCGGCAGGGCATCGGGGTGGCCGCCGTCGGTACCCCACCATTCATCGCCGTCACTGGTATGCGTGGCTCGGGTGGGAGTGGTGGGTTGTTGGCGTTGGAGTTGGCGCAAGGTGCGCCGGGCCCACAGCACCTGTTCGACGATATGATGACTCTCGAGGTTGCGAAGTAGCCCAAGTCGACCTGTCGCACAAAACGTACACCCCATGGCGCAACCGGCTTGGGTCGATACACAGACGGTGGCTCGGTCGGTGTAGATCATCAATACACTTTCGATGAGCTCACCCGTGGGCAAATTAAACAAGGCCTTGTGGGTCAAACTATTGTCGGCACTCACCACGCGTTGCAGGCTGAGTGAGCCGATATGGGCGTGGCTGGCGAGTTTTTGGCGCAAGGCTAATGACAAATCGGTCATTTGTTGGATGTCGTCAACCAAATTGACATAGAGTTGACGCAAAATTTGGCGAGCCCGGAAGGCCGGCTCGCCCATGGTGGCCAAGAATTCGACCATTTCGGTGGTCGTCAAGGCCAGTAAATCAATTGAAATATCAGTCATGGTGCTCTGTTGGTATTAGCGTCGGCGTCGGGGCGTGGTGCGGATGACGACTGGGCGGGGGGCGAGGTGGCGGGCGCTGGCGCGGTGGCGAATCAGAATTATGGCACTAACCAAGATGCTAATCCCGAGGGTAATAAACATTATCATAACGCTCCTTGCGGTATATCGTGAGCCCAATTATACCAGAAAAGTCAGGGGTATGAATAGAGGCAATCTAGCGGCGACGGGACAGGTGCTGGTATCCCGTCGTGCGATACCATCGTTTACGTGGTAGCAGGCGCTTCGTGCATTTTGTTGTTGCGGAATAGTGCCGGGATAATCCCTACCCACACAATACAGGCCGCCACGATTAATGCCGTCTGGAAGCCTTGGGTCAGTGCCATTACTGGTGCCTTGGTGATGTCGGTATAGGCGATGCCGGTAATCGCCGCTACTTGCGATGTCCAGATGGCGCCAGCCACCGTGACGCCACCGATTTGCCCAACGGTACGCATCACCCCCATAATCCCGTTGGCGATACCCCCTTGTTCTTTGGGTAAGCTCCCCATCACACTACTGGTGTTGGGCGATTGGAATGTACCAAAGCCTAGTCCGATAAAGACGACGCGAATGACAATATCAAACACGGTGGAATCAGGAGTCAAGGTACTAACATTGAACAACCCAAAGCCCAAAAGCGCCATCCCAATCGGTGCGATCCAGCGTGGCCCAAACCGGTCAGATAACCGTCCACTCACCGTCGACATAATCGAAATGGCGATGGGCGAAATAACCATCATCAAACCAGTTTTCTGGGCATTGAAATGCAAGACATTTTGCATAAAAAAAGGCAATAAGATGAAATTGAATTGAATTCCCATCCCTACTGACATGGCCGTCATTATCCCCAAACTAAAATTGGGAATGCGGAAAAACTGCATGTTGATCATCGGCTCGGGCGTGTGTAATTCCCACAATACAAACCCAATTAAACCGACGATGCCTGCACCGAACATGGCCATGATATAGGGCACCGTAAAGCCGACGTGTTGTCCTTCGGTCAGACTATACAAAATACTGACCAATGATCCACCCAACAACATTGCTCCGAGGAAATCGAATTTTTGTTCGGAACGTTTGTTGTCGGCGACGAGCGCCCGCAACGAAATCAACATGGCGATAATCCCAATCGGAAAATTGACATAAAAAATAGCCCGCCAGCCGAGGGAGCCGATAATCAGCCCCCCCAACACTGGGCCGGTGGCAATCCCGGTGGCAATAATCGTGCCGTTGTATCCCAAGGCGCGACCACGTTCGCTACTAGGGAAGGCTTGGACGAGCAAGGCAATGCCCATGCTTTGGATCATGGCGGCGCCAACAGCTTGTAGCACTCTAAATGCGACGAGTGATTCGAGGCTCCACGCTGAACCACATAGTCCTGAGGCGATGGTGAATATCACAAAGCCTGCCATGTAGACGCGTTTGCGGCCAATCATATCGCCGAGTCGCCCCATACTCGGTAACAAACAGACGATGCCTAATAAATAAGCGAGGACGGCCCATTCGACTTGACCGAGCGAAGCATCAAAGGTTTTTTGGATGGTGTTGAGTGCGATATTGACAATCGAACCATCGATGGTTGACATGAATGTCCCGCTGCCGACGGCGGCTAGTGCCCACCATTTGCGATTTGCATCCGTGGTCATGGTTTTCCGTTTCTGGTGTAAAAAACGAATAAGAGTCGGTCTATACGCGACGGCTTCCCGATATACCGCATATGGTGCGGTATATCGGAAGCGTATCGTCGTGTTAGGCGCTGGCAGCTGTGAGCGTGGGTGGACGTTTGGTACGGAACAAAACAAGTAACAACCCACTCCAACAAATCGCCGCCCCGATGAGCATGGTGGTTGCATAGCCTTGATGCAGGATGTTCTGTGGCGCGAGGCTGATGTCGCTATAGTGTTGGCCACCGATGAAATTGACTTGGTACGTCCAAATAAAGGCTCCAATCGAAATCCCGCTAATCTGGCCCATAGTCCGCACCACCGACATGATGCCGTTGGCGACGCCACCTTGCTCTTTGGGGAGGCTGCCCAAAATACTACTGTTGATGGGGGTGAAAAAGAGACTAATGCCAATCCCAACTAACAATACCCGCCAAGTGACATCCCACAGCGTTGGTGTGGCCGACAAACCACTCATCAGCACGAGCCCGAAACCCCACAGCACCACCGCCATGGGCGCGATGCGGTGCGGACCGTATTTGTCGGACAAATAGCCACTAAACGATGACAATAGCGCTGTCGTAACAGGCACAACAATCATCGCCAAGCCGGTGGTGCGGGCGTCGTAGCCTGCCACTGTTTGGAGAAAAATAGGTAAAAGCACGTAGTTGAATTGTTGCGGCAAAGCGATGAGGTACATTTGTAGCAGTCCCACGCTGAAATCACGCACCTTGAAGTATTGCATGTTGATCATCGGGTTGGTGGTATGCAATTCCCACCAAATGAAAAATCCGAAACCGATGATGCCACAGGTAAACAGCGCCAAAATCCAGGGGGTGCGGAAGCCGATGTGTTGGCCTTCGGTGAGTGAATAGAGGATGGCCAGCAGTGCGGCCGCCAGTGATACCGCACCGACAAAGTCGAAGCGTTGTTGACTCCGTTTGTTGTCGTCTTCTAAGGCCCGTAGCGACACAAAAATAGCAATCAGACAGAGGGGTAAATTGATGGTAAAAATAGAGCGCCAACCGAGACTCGCAATCAACAACCCCCCCAACATGGGCCCAGAGGCGACCCCAACGGAAATAATGGTGGCGTTGTAACCGAGGGCCCGCCCCCGTTCACTCGCGGGGAATGCTTGCACGAGGAGGGCGGCACCCATGCTTTGAACCATGGCAGCCCCGACGGCTTGGATTAGGCGGAACGCGATCAGGGAATTAATATCCCAGGCAAAGCCACACAGCGCTGACGACACCATAAACAACGTAAATCCGGCGATATAGACGCGTTTGCGCCCAATCATGTCACCGAGGCGCCCCATGCTCGGCAACAAACAGACGATGCCTAATAAATAGGCTAAAACCACCCATTCGACGGCACCGAGGTTGGTGTTGAATGTTTTTTGGATAGTGTTGAGGGCAATGTTGACAATTGAACCATCGACAGTAGACATAAATGTGCCACTCCCGACTGCCGCCAAGGCCCACCATTTGCGTGAGCCATCGTTTAGGGTGGTGCTGGGTGCGCTCTGCATGGATGCGTTGACTCCTTTGTCAGCATGCTGTCCGGTTGACAGGGTGGCATATCACGAGGTGGTGGTACCCACCGGGCGATATTATTGGTTGCGGTAGCCCAACCAGCGCAAGGCGCTGGGGTCGTCGCGCCAATTGGTGCGTGGTTTGACCCACAAATCAAGGTAGACGGCCTCGCCAATGGTCGCTTCGATGGCAGGGCGGGCATCGCTACCGATTTTGCGGAGCATTGTGCCACCGCTGCCAATGATGATGGCTTTTTGCGACTCTTTTTCGACCAAAATCGTCATGCGGATGTAGCGATGGCGGGGGCGTTTTTCCCATTCTTCGACTTCGACAGCCACGCCGTAGGGAATTTCGTCGCCAATCAAGTGCATGATGCGTTCGCGCACCAGTTCAGCACACAAGGTGCGTTCGTTTTGGTCGGTGATTTGGTCGGCGGCATAGAATGCTTCGCCTTTGGGGAGCCGGGTGACGATTTCGTCGACGAGATTACTGACCCCTTCGTTGCGGATAGCCGAGATGGCGATTTCCATTTGCCAAGGCACCAACGCCCGGAAGGCGGCCAAACATTCAGCGGCGTGGGGGTTGGGGCGGTCGGTTTTGTTGAGCACCAAAATCTTGGGTGAACGACTACGGCGAATCATCGTGGCAATCCGCTCGTCGAGCTCATTGGGCATATGCGTGATATCGACCACCATACAAATGATGTCGGCATCGGGAACGGCTTGGCGGGCTTGCGCGACCATATAGTTGCCCAAGCGATTGCGGGGGCGGTGAATTCCTGGAGTATCGACAAAAATAATCTGCGCGTCACTGCGGGTCAAAATACCGCGAATAGCGCTCCGGGTGGTTTGTGGTTTGGGCGAAGTAATCGCTACTTTTTGGCCAATGATGGCGTTGAGCAGGGTCGATTTGCCCACATTGGGGCGTCCCACAATGGCGACGACGCCGGCACGCTCGACCTGTGGGAGCACAATCGCTTCGTCCATGGGGGGCAAGGCGACCAGCTCTTCGAGGGGGTCTTCGATGGCCACGAAATGTGGTTCGAGGCGCTGGTAGCGGAATTTTTTTTCGTGATCGACATCGGCCACGTCACAGCCGAGGATGCGTCCTTCGCTATCGACATCCAAAATCGCTGGTTCGGCGAGGGGGACGACACTGGCGTGGGGCGCAATGGCCACGGTCAGGAGCTGGTTGGTGGTTTGCCATTGGCTTTCGGGGTGACCAAGGGCAAATTTGACCTTGGTGGCAGTGTCGGTTTCTTCGCTGAGGTCGAGTTGGAAGCCGACCACGCCGCCACGGGCGTCGCAGAGCAGGCTGACGGGGCATTCATATTCTTCGACGGCATCGCCTTCGGTTAAATCGACGAAATACCAATAAAGTGTTCCAGCTTCGTTGTCATACGATATGTTCATGCAGGCTCTTTCTGTATTGCTTATGGTTGCGGCAAGGTGGTGCTACAGGCACCTGCTGTAGGCGTAATCGTGATGTTGCGGAAGTCACTGAGTGCCAAAATTTGGCTCAGTACCACTTGGGCTTGTTGGGCGGCGGCCAGCATATCGTCGCCGGTGCATTGCTTGAGGATTTGCAACTCGCCCACATGCAATACGTCGATATCGATATTGAGCAGTGGTTGCGCCAAAAATCCTTGATCACGGGCCAGAATCCGACTTTGCTCGAGGTCAACATCGACATTGAGGATTTTGCTGGGGGGCAAAACGATGGTGATATCTTGTTGATCGGGTGAAATGGTGATGTAATCCTCGGTGAGTTCGCTCAATACCACCCCGTAGGTAATCGTACCGTGGAAATCGACAATCACGGTATCACGGCCGTGCTGTTGCACGTCGTAGTTGATGGTACGGGTAAATTGTTCGGCCCAATTGAGCAATTGTTGCATGCTGGCATTACTCGCCGCTTGTGACAACGTGATTTGGTCGCTATAGATTTTGCGGTAGGTCAAAAGCTCAGACAGCTTCTTGGTTTTGAGCAAAATCGCCCCTTTGTCGCGAATAATCGCCGTGGGGGTAATCACCACAATCATGGTATTGGGTGTGGGAGTGGCGCTAATCGGATCAGGTAGACTTGGGTCAATAGGGCAATCTGCCATCTGCACGCCGATAGTAGCCCGGCTGATTTGACAGAGATAGGGGCGAAACGAGCCAGCCAGCAGTGCAAACGCCGCCGCCAGCCCAGCGATGATTACCAACACCAATATGCCGCCGTTGAATTGGGGCGGGCGGGGTGAACGCCGTGGGGCGTACCCACCGTCGTCATCGTCGTGCTCGATGCGATTGACGGTGATGCGGGGTGGTGGCGGTAACTCACCGGGGCGCGTTCCCCCCCGTCGTGGCGGCATATCGTTACTCATGGGACGACTCGGGCGGTGTAATCGGTCGGACGGCAATATGTAACGCCACGGCGTTGGGTGGCAGATGGCGATAGCTGACCTGATCCCAGCCAGCGTGACGGAGCATTTCTGCCAGCACGGGTGGGTCAGGGAATTGGCGTGATGATTCAGGTAAGTAGCGGTAGGCGATAGGGTCGGCCCCGAGTACCCCGGCGACGCGGGGCATGATTTGTTCGAAATAGACGCGGTGCCCCCAGCGCACGAGGGCGAGGCGGGGACGGGCGACCTCGAGGATGGCGATACGCCCGCCGGGCTTACAGACCCGGTAGAGCTCACGGAACGATGCGGGGATGTCGGTGACATTGCGGATAACAAACCCTGCGGTAATCGTATCGAAGGTGTGGTCACCAAAAGGGAGTACCAAGGCGTCCGCACAGACAAACGCCGAACGAGTGTCGATACGTTGCAGTCCCGACTGCATCATCGGCAGCACAAAATCTGCCCCCACGGCGAAGCCTGCGGGTGCGGCAGCCCGTAATATGGGCAAAAACGGCCCTGTGCCGCTGCCGATATCGAGCATGGTGGCGGTGGGTGGGGGGGCAAGTGCGCGCACGGCGATCCGCCGCCACCAGTCATCAAGCCCAAAGGTCATGATGCGATTCATGCGGTCATAGCCACGCGCAATCCGCGCAAACATGCGGGCTACGTATGCGGCTTTTTCTTGAGGTGAAGGAAGTACTGACAACGCGCTAACCTCTAATTATGATTCCGTAAATTAATGGTTCCGTTCAAAAATCATACGTAGCCCATTGAGCGTCAAATTGGGCTCTACCGCAGTAATAATCGTCGTTTCTTTGGCGATGACATCCGCCAATCCGCCAGTCACCACCACTGGGCACGTCGTACCTAATTCGGCGTGCATACGTGATACGATGCCTTCGACCAAGCCGGTGTAGCCGATGATGACCCCTGCTTGCATGTGGTGGACGGTGTTGCGGGCGATGACTTT
This sequence comes from Roseiflexaceae bacterium, assembly GCA_040397035.1. Classification (GTDB taxonomy): domain Bacteria; phylum Chloroflexota; class Chloroflexia; order Chloroflexales; family Roseiflexaceae; genus UBA965. The sequence goes on from JBBAWW010000045.1 coordinate 12,723, forward strand.
GGGCGGACGGACCAGTTCGACTTGGTAAAGCCGAGCGGCCAACGAAAAGAGCGCATCGGCGGAAATCCCTAGCCCAGGCGCAATACAGCCACCGATATACACGTTATCGACGACCACATCAAATGTCGTTGCCGTCCCAAAGGCAATGGCAATCACGGGGCTACCATACATGACCGTAGCGGCCAATGAATTGGCGATGCGGTCAGAACCCATCTCGTCGGGGTTTTCGACATCAAAGGTTAGTCCCGAACTAATTTGTGGACCGACCACAATGGGGTTGATTCCTAAATATTTGGTGCAGAGTTGGGTAAATTGCATCATTAATGGAGGAACCACACACGCCAGCACACAGCCATGAATGTCACCGACGTTGATTTGGGCCAAATCAAACAGATTGCGAATCAGCACGGCGTATTCATCGGCTAATTTGTGGCGTTCAGTCAGCACCCGCCAGTGGGCAATGATTTCGGTGCCACGAAAGACGCCGATTTTGATATTGGTATTGCCGATGTCAATGGCAAGCAACATATAATCATCCCTTTGACTCTATAGCGTAGTAAATCGCAGTCATTGTACCACTATTGCACTTGCCTCAAATAGTTGTCCCCAAATCAGATAACTGCGGTATGATAGAAGCAGTATTCAAAGTAATGTAGGCGAACTATGCAAATTTATCCACCCGACGATCCGTTTTTGTTGAACTTTATGCTCGGTTCAATTCCGATTGCATTGCGCTGGTATGGTGTATTAATTGTTGGTGGCGCTATGATTGCCGCACAGTGGGGCGCCTATCGTGCCAAACAACGTAGCCAAGATCCCGAGCATGTCTGGAATTTGGTGGTATTGGGGATGATCCTTGGGATTGCTGGCGCCCGGGTATATTATGTGATTTTTGAGTGGCCACGTTTTGCCAATCAAAGCATTTGGCTGATTATCAACCCCGCCACCGGTGGTTTGGCCATTCATGGAGCCTTGATTGGAGCGGTGTTGGCTGCGTTGATTTACACACGCCGCCACCAACTCGATTTGCGGGAATGGCTCGATATCATGATGCCCACATTTATGCTGGCACAAGCAATTGGGCGCTGGGGGAATTTTTTCAATCAAGAAGCCTATGGTCGGCCAACGCCCTTTGGAGTTGGGTTGATTATCGATGCCCAATACCGCATTCCGCCATACAACGACCTCGATAAATACCCGCTGACGACATTGTTTCACCCCACATTTTTGTATGAATCACTCTGGAACTTGGCCGGGGTGGGCGTGTTGGTTGCCATTGAGCGCCGCTTCCGCGATGTGTTGCGCCGTGGCGACATGGTGTTGTTTTATGCCATTATTTATGGATTGGGTCGCTTGTGGATCGAAGGCCTGCGTACCGATAGTTTGTGTACCGATTTGGTTGGCGGTTCATGTGCGAGTGCGTTGCGTGTCGCCCAAATTGCGAGTATCGTGCTGATTGCCGCCGGGGTGATTGGGTTGTGGTTGAATCATGCCCGTGCCCCAGAATTGGCCGATGTGGCGGCTCCGTTGCCGGTAGCCCCGCTATATGACGAAACGCCTGCAGTGCCCACCATTCCCATTTCTCCATCGGACATTGAAGATTCCCAAGTCACCGATGTGATGCCACTCCCGTCCGATGAAAATCCCCCCGCGACCCGATAACGGCGAAATGAGTGTATGCGATGGACATCGCCGAAAAACTTGCCATCCTTGCGCCGGCGGCGCACTACGAGGCCTGCGACACCCATGCGGTCGCAGGTCGTCATTATCAATCAACCAAAGCCCACTGGAGCGAAAATGCCTTGTCGGCCGAAGCCGACGCTAAAGGGGTACGTCGCCCGGTGATGCGCTTGCTGCTCAGCGCCGAATGCGTGCACAATTGCCCCTATTGCCCGCTCCGGGCTGGAAGCGATGTGCCCCGGGCGACGTTGACGCCTGACGAGGCTGCTGCCGCCGTCGCCCCGCAACTACAACGCCACAATGCCGGATTGTTGTTGTCGACGGCGGTGGTCGGTTCCGCAGATGAATCGGGATCGGCGGTGGTTGAAAGCGCCCAGATTCTGCGGAGCCGCTACGCATACCGTGGCTATCTACACCTCAAATTACCACCCGGGGTGTCGCATGCGGTGGTAGAAGCTGCCGCCCGGGTGGCAGACCGCATGAGTCTCAACATCGAGGTGCCTAGTGCCGCTCGCCAAGCAGTGCTTGACCCTAGTCGGGATTGGCGTAGCGATGTGGTGTTGCGGTTGCGCTGGATGCGGGATTTGTACCAAGCCGGGCTGATTAAATCAGGGATTGCCACCCAATTTGTGGTGGGTGCTGCTGGCGAAAGTGACCAAGAATTAATCACCGCGACGGCATGGCTCCGCAATGAACTGGCCGTGGGGCGGGTCTACTACGGCGCATTCAAGGCGCTGGCTGGTACCCCCATGGCTAATGCGCGCTCGACGCCCCAAGTACGCACCCAACGCCTGCTTCAAGCCGATTGGTTGCTACGCCACTATGGCTTTGCTGCCGAGGAACTCGCGTTTGATGGTCAGGCTAATTTGTCGTTGGCACATGACCCCAAATTGGCGTGGGCTTTGCAACACCCCGAATTATTTCCCATCGAAATCAATCGGGCGCCTGCCAATCAACTCTTGCGGATTCCCGGGTTGGGACCGCTGGGCGTGAAGCGAATTTTGCGCTTGCGGACGCTAGGGACGCTCCGTGAACCAGTCCATATTGCCGTGCTGGGGGCGGCGACCCAACGCGTGGCTGATTTTGTGACGTTTGATGGGCGGTTTTTTGGGACAGGGCGTACCATGCAAATCGCTCGCCGCAATGCACACAAACCAATTGTGGAACAGCTCACGCTTTTCTGATTTTTTATCAGATATGACAGCGTATAATTAGGTATAGCGTAAATTATCATGTGGGTTACTACGGCCCGTCGATGAATTGAGTATGTTATGGGTTTCACGGCGAATGCGCCCTATCAACCAACCGGTGACCAACCCAAAGCCATTCGTCAACTAGTGGATGGGGCGCGCCAAGGCATGCGTTACCAAACCTTGTTGGGCGCCACGGGGACCGGCAAAACAGCCGTGATGAGCTGGGTTTTTGAGGAATTGCAACGCCCGGCCTTGGTCCTCGCCCACAACAAAACATTGGTGTCGCAACTATATAGCGAATTCCGTGAATTATTGCCTGACGCTGCCGTCGAAATGTTTATTTCGTACTATGACACCTATACACCCGAGGCGTATGTCCCCAGCAAAGATTTATATATTGAAAAAGAAGCCTCGATCAACGAAGAAATCGATCGCTTGCGCCACGCTGCTACCCAAGCCTTGCTGACCCGTCGCGATGTGTTGATTGTGGCGTCGGTATCGTGTATTTATGGATTGGGTAGCCCCGTCGACTATGGCCAAGTAATGATTCCAATTGCGGTGGGTGAAGTGCGTAACCGCGACAAATTACTGCGTCAACTGCTCGATTTGCAGTTTGCCCGTAACGACATGGACTTCCACCGTGGTACCTTCCGGGTGCGTGGTGATACCCTCGATATTTTCCCTGCCAATGCCGAAACGGCTATCCGGGTGGAATTGTGGGGCGACGAAGTCGAACGGATTTCGGAGTTTGATCCATTGACCGGCGAGGTGTATAAGCAATTACCGCGGGTCGAAGTCTTCCCGGCCAAGCACTTTGTGGCCACCACCGAAAAACTGCATTTGGCGATGGGTGATATCCAAGACGAAATGGTGGCACAGGTTAAATTCCTCGAAGGTGACGGCAAAATTCTCGAAGCAGCCCGGCTCAAACAGCGCACGATGTATGACCTCGAAATGCTCGGCGAGATGGGCTATTGTTCGGGGATTGAAAACTACTCGCGCCACATGGATCGCCGCTTGGCAGGCCAAACACCATGGACATTGCTCGATTACTTCCCCGATGATTTCGTGATGTTTATCGACGAATCACATATTTCGTTGCCGCAAGTGCGCGGGATGTATGCCGGTGACCGTTCTCGTAAAACGACGTTGGTTGATTATGGCTTCCGATTGCCGTCGGCCATGGATAATCGCCCGCTGAATTTCGATGAATTTAGCCAACACATGCGTCAAGCGATTTTTGTGTCGGCCACCCCTACCCCCCTCGAAATCGGCATGTCGCAACAAGTGGTTGAGCAAATCATCCGGCCCACGGGGCTCATCGATCCTGTCATCAACATCCGTCCGTCGCGGGGTCAGGTCGATGATTTGGTGAGTGAAGTGCAAGGGCGGGTCAAAAAAGGCCATCGTTGTTTGGTGACGACCTTGACCAAGCGCATGGCCGAAGATTTGGCCGATTATCTGCGCGAAACGGGTATCCGCACCCATTATTTGCATTCTGACATTGATGTCATCGAGCGGGTCGAGATTTTGCGTGATTTGCGCCTCGGCGTCTATGACGTGGTGGTGGGGATTAACTTGTTGCGCGAAGGGTTGGATTTGCCCGAAGTATCCTTGGTGGCAATTCTTGATGCCGACAAAGAAGGGTTTTTGCGGTCGGCGTCGTCATTGATTCAGATTATCGGGCGGGCAGCCCGCCACGTCGAAGGCACGGTGGTGATGTATGCCGACAAAATGACGGCCTCGATGACGGCTGCTATCGCCGAAACCGACCGCCGGCGCACCATCCAGATTGCCCATAACACAGCCAACAACATTGTGCCCGTCGGGATTATCAAAGGCGTGCGCGATTTGAGTGATCGCTTGCGCAAGGCCGCCGAGGAACAAGGGGTTTATACCACTAACGACACCACCAAACGGGTAGAAATGCCGGCGACGCGTGAGGCCATGGCTAAACTGATTAAAGATCTCGAAAAGCAGATGAAAAATGCCTCACGAGATTTGGAATTTGAAAAAGCAGCCGGATTACGTGACCAAATCCTTGATTTGCGCCGTACTATGGCGCTCGAAGAAGAACTCGCACCAGCCCCTGCGCCGGCGCGTAGCCGTGGTAATGCGCGGCGGCGCTGAGGATTGTATGGCAGTACAGATTTGGATTGGCGAAAAACCAGAACATCCCAACGAACGGCGTGCCATTACCCAACTAGCAACGCAGTTGGCGCGCCTTGATGGCTTGTATATTATCTTGGCTAATTTCAGTGTGGGTGGGCGCACCATTGATGTGGTAGTGCTCAAAAACGACGGTATTTTTGTGATTGAACTTAAACATTGTGATGGTAAAGTGTTTGGTGATGTCAATGGTCCGTGGTTTGTCGAAAACAGCAACCAAGAACGTAAGCGTATCAACCCGGGTCGCAAAAATCCGTATAACCAAGTCATTGCCTATTATTACGCCTTGACCAATTTTTTGACCGAACACCGCGCCGATATCACCAATAATCGCTCGGTTGATGTGCGGGCAGTCCGGCGGGTAGTGGCGATTGCGCCGATATTGCACCCCGAATCACAAATCGAAAGTGACTGGAAGGTGCAGGTACTCGGGTTAGATACCTTGCCATTACATATTTTTACGGAACGATCTACCAACATGAATTGGAGCGATAGCGAGCTGCAACGTATCCCCCAGCTGTTGAATTGTACCCGGTGGGACGAAATCGAACACCTCGTGCTGAGCGAAATCATGCCAGTCACTGCTCCATTAGCGCCCATGCGGCCGTGGCGTGATTTGTGGGTGCAGTTGCGTTCGACCTGGACGGGACAAGCCCTGATTGCGGTGAGTGTGGCACTGTTGGTAGTGGCGGTCTGGTTTGCGGCGAGTACGAGTGGTACCCGATTGGTGACGTTGCCACCCATGGAGCCAACGTTGACGGCTGTGCTTGCGAGTGATGGGAATCAGCCAAACGCGATGCAGACGACTGCCCGCTGTGAATGGAATGACGTCCAAACGATTGCACGTGTCCGGTCTAGTGATGGCAGTTGGCAGAGTGTGTCCGCAGGCCAGAATGCCGATGCGTTGTTGACGTTGCAACAGGTGACCACGTGTAATGGGGAGGTTCATGTGCAATTTCTGATTAACAACAACACCAACGACCTCGATATGCAAATTCCCCTCGACGATGCCCACGTAGTGATTCGCGATTCATTGGGGACTGATTATGCGGTTTCTGTGATTCGTTCGCAACCACGAACCCTCCGTGTGCTGCCTGGTCAAAACGCCATCGGTACGGTGGTGACCCGTGGATTACACCCTAGTGCCACCACGTTGATTATTACATTACAAAACACTGTGCTGGGTGATGCCACGTGGGTTGTGCCGTTGACCCGCGAGTAATCGTCAGCTGAACGCAACACCCGTAGTGCTAATCCACTGCGGGTGTGCTGTTGTAGTGAAGTGCTGCCGTCTCCGTTTATGTTTGGGGTTCTGCGTCGGCGCTGACTTTGGGTTTGGGGACGAGTCGGGTCAAAATAATCCCCAACTCATACAACATGTACATCGGTACCGCCAACAACAATAAGTTGTAAGGGTCGCCGGTAGGGGTAATCAGGGCTGCGATAATAGTGATGACCACGATGGCATAGCGCCGAGTGCTGGTGAGCATGGCAGTCGAGACGATATTGAGCCGTGCCAATAGGTACATAATCGCGGGTAATTGGAAAATAATCCCGTTCCAGAGTAACAACGTGGCGACTGTTTGAAAGAAACTATCTGAAGTTGGTACGGTACTAATGCTTGATGTTTGTCCGTATTTTAATAAAAATTGTAATGCGGCTGGTACGGTGAAAAACCACCCGAACGATACCCCTGCCAGAAAAAGCTCGGTGATAATCGGGATTGCAATATACACCATGCGTTTTTCGTTGTTGAGTAAGCCCGGCGAAAAGAACGCCACGAGTTGATAGATCACAATCGGCATTGCCAAAATAATCCCGATAATGAGGGCAATTTGCATATAGCCGAGGAAGACTTCGCCGACACCGACGGCTTGGAGCACTGTGCCTGGTGGGGCTAATTGTTTGACCATGAAATCAGGTAACGACACCCCGAGTAATTTGGGGCTATTAACCAGATAAAACCCGAGTGAAGTACCGATGGCGATTGCCAACGAAGCTTTGACGAGGCGGTCGCGGAGCTCGATTAAGTGGGGTGCCAAGGCACTCCAGAAATCTTTAAGATTATTCGTGGGGAGTTCTGGTTCTGGCAAATCACTCATGTCGTCTATGGGATCTTCGAGGGGGACGAGCCAGCGGACTAACACAATCACGATGAGTGGTACTAGGATGAGAATCGTCAATACGATGACGGCAATAATCAGTTGGGAAGTGTTCATGCAGAAGGCTCCCCATTGGTGTTGGTGGTGAGTTGTTTGGTTAAGGCATCAAGTTGTTGGGAAAGTTGGGCCAGTTCGACGCGCATAATCATAAACGCATCATATGATACTGACGGTGGCGCACCGAGTTTGCTTTGTTTGATTTCGGTACGAAGCGTGCTGAGTGCTTGGGCTAATTGGGCGACTTCGACTTGCATCATCATGAAATTATCGTGGGAGACTGTACTGGGTGTATTTGGTGCCTGTTTGAGCGTGGCTATTTCTTGGCGCAATGTCGCAATTTCGGCTTCGAGCGTCGCATTGACGGGTGTCACCACTGCGGTTTCTATGCTGTGGGGTGGGGCAATGACATTGTCCGCAACGGGTGTTTCTTCAGCGCTGGTATTGACCCAATTTGGTTTGCGTTGCCGAGCCACTACCGGTGCTGCTGGTTCTTCGGAGGTAATTGTGGGAGTGGTGTCATTGTCGGTCGTTTGGGCAAAGCTAATTGGCGCTGTCACATCACTACTCGGGTCAGCAATTGGGGTGACTTCGGTGGTCGTTATGACGGGAGGAGTGGCTACTGGTGTGGGGTAAGACGAAACATATCCGAGATCACTGTTGACCTCATTGGTCATACTACTGAGTGAGCTATCGACGGTGCGTGAGGCCATACTCAAATCTTGGCGAACTTCTTCGAATTCAGCCCGCACGTTGCGTACTTCTTGGCGGAGCGTCGAGCGGATGTCGTTGATTTCGATTTCGAGTTCACGTTGGACTTGCAGGAGCATTTGGGCATCCGGTGATGCATTCATCCAATTGCGCAACCGTACAATATTGCGTCCGATGCTGCGGGCAAAGCCCGGCAAGCGTTCGGGACCAATTACAATCAATGCGACAATCAGAATAAAGAAAAATTCGCCCGGACCAACGCCGAGGAAGTTCATGCCGACCTCACTTCACCTGGTTACCATTCTATTACTCTAGATTGTACACTGAAATTCACGTGTGAGTACGTAGGTTGATATTAAATGCAAAAAATCAGCGAAGGGGTAAATGGTGTATGTCGTGTGACAATGAGTAGAAATGACCACAACGCCCATTGACGATGATCATCGTCAATGGGCGTTGTGGTCACGAGCCGGAGAATTACTTCCCGTGGGCGTCGATGTAGGTCAAGGCATCGCCGACGGTGAGGATTTTTTCAGCGACATCATCGGGAATGTCAACGCCGAATTCTTCTTCGAGGGCCATAATCAACTCAACCAAGTCGAGTGAATCGGCTTTCAATTCTTCGGCAAAGCGGGCTGAGGGAACAATTGCGGCTTCTTCGACACCGAGTCGATCGGCAACAATTTTTTTCAGACGGGCTTCCATTTCAACAGACGGCATGAATCATGCTCCTTTCGCAACCGTGACACAAGGGATTAGCGTGTCTCTACGTATCTCAATTATTCACCACGGGATGAATCCCGGTAGGCTACCGTGCAGAGGGATTGCGTGATTCGGGGTAGCGTAACGCTACTGTACCTAACACGCCATTGACAAAGCGGGCAGGATTATCGCCAACGTAGGCGCGGGTGATTTCGACTGCGGCATTGATAATCAGCTTGTAATCACCACGTCCTTGTCCCATATAGCGCATTTCGGCGATGGCTAATTGTAACACGACTCGTTGTAATAACGGCATATCACTGAGTGGCACGTTGGGTGCCAAATCAATAATCAAGCTATCAAGACCATGGCGATTGTTGAGGGCTGTGGTCACGAGGGTGCGGATGAATTCTTGGTGTTGCGGACTAACAACGCCGCTGCCATCATCGTCATCGTCGGTGTCACTGAGCCGAGGGTAGGCAAAATGATTGGCCAATACCGCTTCAATCGTATGGTCAGTCTGGTTGAGCTCATAGAGGACGCGTACTGCCAGCGTACGAGGTTTGAGCCGTGCTTTGGTGGGCATGCAATCCTTAGGCAAGTATGTCGGTGATAATAACATTGATGATACATTCCCGTGCGCTGCGTGGCGGCAAAATAGATTGAATAACCGTTTGCACGAGCGCACAATGCTCAGGCAGACTCCGCGACTGTGCGGGGTCTAGGCACAAAAAACAGGTCAATACCGTGCGATTCCCCTCGTCGTGTGCCGTTACGCCATGACCAATCATGGCATTTATCGGCGCATGATACGGCGGCGGTGCGACCCGCACTCCTGGGATATACGTCATTGCCAGACTTATGCGCTGGAGCAAATCACGGAGTTGGTTCGGTGTGTGTGTGTATTGCACAATCCTCATTCTACTCACATCTCACGAGCACGTCAAGAAAAAACGTCATTATCCTTGTATCTGTGGTATAATACCACCCATTGACATGGGAATGTCGATGCTGTTTTCGAACGGCGGGCACCTCCAGCCCGCACGCGATTATGAGGAGTGCATAGCACATGGCTTTGGAGAAGAGCGAGAAAGATGTCGTCGTAGGCAAGTTTCAGACACACGGTCAAGATACCGGTTCATCTGAAGTCCAAATTGCCTTGTTGACCGAGCGCATCAATCAAATCATCGAACATTTGCGCGAACACAAACACGACCATGCTACCCGCCGTGGCTTGCTGAGCCTGGTTGGTCGTCGCCGTCGTTTGTTGGCGTACTTGAGCCGCACCAACCGCCCCAGCTACCGCTCAGTGATTGAGCGCTTGGGCCTGCGTCGGTAGTCAGGTTGTGGCGAGGCGCCCAATTCTACGCTGATATGCTGCGGGCTCGTACAAGTGACGGCCCGCAGTTTTATCTTTTTTGTCGTCAAAGAGGAAGACCAAGGGGTTAGGGATTGGAGTATGGGGTGGCACTGCGACGGCATACTCCAGTACCTAACACTTGGCAATACGCACCACCAGTGGGTGGATGCACCAAGAAGAAGGTATTGCATGACCGTAAAAAACATTGTCAGTGTCAGCGCCGAAATTGCCGGTCGCACCATGACGCTCGAAGCAGGTCGTTTTGCTGAACAAGCAGACGGCGCAGTCACCGTACGCTACGGCGACACCATGTTGCTGGCCACCGTGGTGGCCGCCAAGTCGGCCCGCGACGGGATTGACTTCTTTCCATTGACTGTCGACTACGAAGAAAAAATGTACGCCGCCGGCAAAATCCCCGGTAGCTTCTTCAAACGCGAAGGGCGCGCCACCACCACGGCGATTTTGACGTCACGCTTGACCGATCGCCCGTTGCGCCCGCTCTTCCCCGAAGGCTACTTCAACGAAGTCCAAATCATCGTCACCACTTTTTCGATTGACATGATCAACGATCCGGGCCCGTTGTCGATTATTGCCGCATCGGCCGCCTTGGCCATCAGCAACATCCCCTTTTCGGGACCAGTCGGTGCCGTGACGGTTGGTTTCAACGAAAACGGTCACGTTGTCAATCCCTTCATGGCTGATATGGCCGCAAGCCGCCTCGATTTGGTGGTTGCCGGTACCAAAGATGCCGTGTTGATGGTCGAAGCCGGCGCCGAAGAGCTCACCGAAGCCGAAATGCTCGACGGTGTTATCAAAGGCCACCAAATCTGCCGCGAAATCTGTGAACTCCAAGAGCGTCTCGTCGCCCAATGTGGTGTGGCCAAGTTGGCATTCACGCCACCCGCCGCCGATAATTCACTCGAAAAAGCGATTCGGGCCTGGATGGGCAATCGCCTCAACGAAGCCTTGCACGACAGCGACAAAACTGCCCGTCAAGATCGTACCGATGCCTTGCATGCCGCCATTGTGGTGCACTTCACGGCCGACGAACCCGAAGAAGAAATCCCCGTTCGCAAGAAAGCCATTGACGTGGCCTTCGAAAACTTGACCTACGAGGCCGTTCGTTCGGCGATTTTGGCAAGTGGCATGCGTGTCGACGGCCGCAAGACTGACGAAATCCGCGCCATCTCGGTCGATGTAGGCGTGGTACCCCGTGTGCACGGGAGCGGCTTGTTTACCCGTGGCCAGACCCAGGTATTGACCATTACCACCCTTGGTTCACCGTCAGAAGAGCAACGCCTCGACGACCTCGGCATCGAAACCAGCAAGCGCTACATCCACCACTACAACTTCCCGCCGTTTTCGACGGGCGAAGTCAAGCGCTTGGGTGCTCCCCGCCGCCGCGACATCGGGCATGGTGCGTTGGCAGAGCGGTCCTTGTTGGCCGTATTGCCCCCCAAATCAGAATTCCCCTACACCATGCGTTTGGTTTCTGAAGTATTGTCATCCAACGGTTCTTCGTCGATGGCCTCAGTCTGTGGTTCGAGTTTGTCGTTGATGGATGCCGGTGTGCCCATCAAACGCCCCGTCGCCGGTGTGGCCATGGGCTTGATTACCGGTGCCGATGGCAAATGGCAGGTACTCACCGACATCCAAGGTATCGAAGACCATCTCGGTGATATGGACTTCAAAGTGGCTGGGACGTCCGAAGGGATTACCGGTCTCCAGATGGACATCAAGACCACTGGTATTACCTTTGACATCATGCGCGAAGCCTTTGCACAGGCCCAAACCGGTCGCTTGTTTATCCTCGACAAAATGAACGAAATCATCAACAGTGCCCGTACCGAATTGTCGGCCACGGCACCACGGATTATTACGTTGCAGAT
>JBBAWW010000046.1:0-24176 GCA_040397035.1 Roseiflexaceae bacterium
GGGTTTTTGAGGCAATTTTGGATGAGTTTTCAAATTGGTCGGAATTGGCGGGATTTATCACCCCGTAGCCACTATCCCTGCGGCATTGTACCGCCTCAAAAAACCGTCGTTTCGGGCATTTGGATACACTAAAGTGCGCCTGGCGCGGTGGTTACCGCGCCAGGCGCACATGGGGCCGCACAAAATAGCCTGCCCGCAACAATGTTGCGGGCAGGCTGCGATTCACGTTTGCGGCGGGAGTTTTTTAATTAAAGGCCATTGCGATAGACAACCCGACCCTCGATCATGGTGAGCCGCGCAGTGATGTGCTGGAGTTGGGCGGCATCGCAGGTGAAGGGGTCATCGCTGAGGACGGCCAAGTCGGCTAGCATGCCGGGCATCAGGGTGCCTTGGCGTGATTCGCTACTGGCACAATAGGCGGCGCCCACCGTAAAGCCCCGCAAGGCGCTCATCCGGCTAATGGCCAGCTCGGGGTACCAGCCCCCGGTCGGAGTGCCATCGAGCTTGCAACGGGTGACGGCGCCATAGATGCTCAGCCACGGGTTGAGTGACTCGACGGGGGCATCAGAACCGAGGGCCAGCACGGCACCACTGGCTTCGAGGGTGCGCCAGGCATAGCTGGTGGCGTTGCGCTTGCCCCACAAGCGGTCGGCAGTGTCGAGGTCGCCAATCATATGCACGGGTTGCATCGAAGCGACCACGTTCATAGCGGCAAAGCGGGGGATGTCGAGCGGGTCGAGCAATTGACAATGCTCGATACGATTGGGGATGGTCAATACGCGCTTGGCGGTATCGGCCAATGTCTCGCCGTGGTGTTGCAGGGGGGTCAAGGCTGCTTCGATGGCATCGAGTACCTTGCGGTTGGCACCGTCACCGATACAGTGCACCGAGATAGCGATGCCGGCCTGGTTGGCGCGACGCACATAGTCGAAAATCTCGTCGCGGGTGATGGTGGGCAGGCCGTAGTTGTTGCCCCCTTCAAAGGGCGCCAACATGTCGGCGGTTTCGGAGCCAAGCGTCCCGTCCACAAAAAACTTGAACTGGCCGATGCGCAACCAATCGTCGCCGAGGCCACTGCGTATCCCCATCTGGAGCATGTGTTCGAAGCCGTTGGGGTCGATACACATCAATACCCGCCCGGGCATTTCGCCGCGGTGGCGCAATTCTTGCAGGGCGTGGAGATGGATAAAACCGTCTTTTTTCATGCCGGTCAAGCCATGCATGCCGACCATGCCGTAGCGGTAGCCTTCGGCAAAGGCGGCTTGGACGGCCTGCATGCGGTCTTCGTCGGTGATGTCGGGGATAAAGCGACGCACCAAATCGATAGCGGTTTCTTTGAAAATCCCAGTCGGTTCGCCGTTGGCGTCGCGGTCAATATGGCCGCCATCGGGATCGGGGGTGTCACGGGTGATACCGGCGATTTGCATGGCAGTCTGATTCACCCAAGCCGAGTGACCGTCCTTTCGGCTCAACAAGGCGGGGCGATCGGGGGCCAGGGCTTCGAGCTCAGTGGCAGTGGGCCAGCGCCCGCCCCACAGGGTGTGGTCCCAGCCGCCACCTTCGAGCCACTTGCCGGCGGGCAAGCGTTGGGCGGCGTCGGCGATTTTGGCGCAGACGAATTCAAAGTCGGCCATGCCGTCGAGGCGGGTCTGATGCAACGTCAAGCCGTGCGAAATGATATGCACGTGGGCATCGGTCAAGCCAGGAATCACCGGATTGCCTTGTAAATCGAGGGTATAGGTGGTGTCACCCATGATAGCGGTGACTTCGGCGAGGGTGCCGGCGGCACAGACGACGCCATCGCGGATCCCCAAGGCTTCGACCTGGGGCATGGCGGGGTCGAGGGTATAAATCGGCCCATTGGTAACCAACATACTCGTCATATTGCACATCCTTGTGTAGAGAGGGGATTACCGCAATATTATCACACAAATGAAGGAGGAAGTGTGAAGGAGGAAGTATGAAGTAAACGTCGGAAGGAGGAAGTGGAGGGGCGAATCATCCCGGCGACCCAGAGTAGGGGCGAATCATGCCGGCGAATTTATTCGCCGCTATTCGCCCGGTGGGCGCCATGCAATGACGCCCGAACGACGGCGCCCCCACAATCGTAGGTGCGAGGCATGCCTCGCACCCTAATGATTAGTTTTTGCGGCGCAGGTCGTCACGCAGGCCGGGGGGAATCATAATATTAGGATTTTCTTCGTAGGGGCGTTGGGCACTATCATCGCCCCGACGTCCACCCGCCAATGGCGAGCCACTACGGGGGGGATTGGCAGCTGGGAGTGGCGGTGGTGGCGTTGCTGACGCAGGGCGGATGGGGCGTTGGTCACGCCCATCACGACTATCGCTACTCGGTGCTTTGGGCTGTGGCGATTCTAGAGCGACGCGCTTTTCGGGTTCACGGGCAACTTGACGGGATGGTAGCTGGGGTTTTTGGCGGAAGTTGCTAATGCCCGTGGCCACCAAGGTGATTTTGACTTGATCGGCAGGGAAGTTGGGGTCGATGACGGATCCCCAGATGATGTTGGCATCGGGGTCGACAATGGCTTCGATGGTATTGGCCGCTTCAGCGATTTCGGTGAGCTTGATATTTTCGTTGCTAGTGATATTCAACAAAATCCGCTTGGCGCCACGGATTTCGACGTCGAGCAACGGCGAACTCATGGCGGCTTCGATGGCTTGTTGGATGCGGTTTTCACCGGCACCCGTGCCAATCGACATCAGCGCTTCGCCAGAATTAGCCAGAATCGTTTTGACGTCGGCAAAGTCGACATTGACCATACCGGTTTTGGTGATGAGGTCGGCCACCCCTTGGATGCCTTGGCGCAACACGCCGTCGACAATCTGGAAGCCTTGCAAAATCGAAATCCCCCGCTTGGCGTAGGCTTCGACCAAACGATCGTTGGGGACCACCACCAACGCATCGACGTATTTGCGCAATTGCTCGATGCCGCGCTCTGCTTGTTGGAGGCGTTTGTTGCCCTCGAATTTGAATGGTTTGGTGACGACAGCCACAGTCAAAATACCTAAATCCTGGGCAATACTCGCCACAATCGGGGCCGCACCAGTACCGGTACCACCGCCCATGCCGGCGGTAATAAAGACCATATCGGTACCTTTGAGGATTTCGTAGAGCTCGTCGTTGGTTTCTTCGGCGGCTTTTTCGCCGACGGTGGGGTCACCACCGGCACCCATGCCACGCGTTAAACGCTCGCCGATGCAGATACGGTAATCGGCTTTGGAGTTGCGCAAGACTTGGGCATCGGTATTGATTGCCACAAATGTGACGTCTTGGACACCATCTTCGATCATGCGATCGATGGCATTCGAGCCACCGCCGCCCACCCCAATCACCCGAATGACGGCCTGCACATTACGTGGTTGTTGAAACGACATCGGTGACTTCCTCTCGTACCAAATTAAATCCAAAATGCCAACAAGGAGGAGGAATGTATCCACCCCAGCAGGCATTATTATGTCATGTTAATCAAAAACCAATGCCGGCGCATCACCGACCCTGGCGCTAATTCCCCGAACGGTCTTTGTCGCGACTACGCCGCAAAAACACCGGAATATCGACGTCACTAGGATTGGGGAGATTCCGGACAGGAATCGGTTGTGAGGGAGTGCGGCCATCACGCGGACTCGGCAACGGCGTCGAAATCCCGGTATTGGCGCGTGGGGCCACGGGGCGACTGCCACCCATCAATGATTCGCGTCTAGGTGTTGGGGTAATCGTTGGCGCTGGAGCGGCCTTTTTTTCTTCGTCAAAACCAGTGGCAATCAAGGTGACCTTGACTTGGCCACGGGGGAAGTTGGGGTCGATTAACAAACCCCAGATGATGTTGGCGTTGGGTTCGACTGCTTCTTCGATGATTGAGGCAGATTCTTGGACTTCAAAGAGCGTCACATCTTCGCCACCGGTGACATTCAACAGCACACTACGGGCGCCATTGATGGTGACTTCGAGCAAGGGTGAATCAATGGCTTCACGCACCGCACTCACCATGCGGTTTTCGCCACTGCCAATCCCAATCGACATCAAGGCCGTCCCTGACCGTTGCATGACCGAGCGCACGTCGGCAAAGTCGACATTGATCAAGCCAGGCAAATTAATCATATCAGCGATGCCTTGGATGCCTTGGCGCAATACGCCATCGGCCATCTGGAAGGCTTGCATCATGGTAGCGTTTTTGTTGCCGGCCAACAACAAACGGTCGTTGGGGACAATCACCAAGGTATCCACATAGGGACGCAAATTATCAATGCCTTGATCGGCGACCCGTCGGCGGGGTTTACCTTCGAAGCTAAATGGTTTGGTGACCACACCCACCGTCAAAATCCCTAATTCGTGGGCCAGCTTGGCAATCACCGGCGCAGCACCGGTACCGGTACCGCCGCCCATGCCGGCGGTCACAAAGACCATATCGGCCCCTTTGAGGGCTTTGATGAGATCATCACGAGATTCCTCGGCGGCTTTTTCACCCGTAGTCGGGTCACCACCCGCCCCGAGGCCTTTGGTGAGCTTGTCACCGATGCGGATGCGTTGTGGCGCCTTGGAATTAAACAAGGCTTGGGCATCGGTATTGACGGTGATGAATTCAACGTTTTGCACACCATCAGCCACCATGCGATCAACTGCGTTGGAACCGCCGCCACCGACACCGATGACACGAATAACAGCGACGCGTTCGTTGAGGTCGTGAGAATTATCGAGCATATGCGCCTCCATTGACGACGGTACTACAGAGAAAAATCCAACCAGCCAAGAGAATATTCAGAAAATTGCAACGATTTTGTAATCTGATTGCTATTATACTACATCGTTGTGCGTAGTGTGTTAGGAATTAATCACTGTCACGAAATTTCACACAAATTCTGTTTCATTTTATATAAAAACAGATTCTCCTTATTCTATAGAACAATTACCATGATTCACGGCACATCAACCCAAGCAGCGATATCTCTTTTTATCTATCAATAAATGATTAATTCCATTCAATAATTTATACTAATCCAGATTTTATTTACGGTAAAAACTCACGTAACCATTCCTTGAATCGTTCATACAATTCCACCCAGCGGCCTTCGTCGTGTGGCCGCCCGCCTTCGTCGCTGTTGCCGTGGTGATAGCCCCAACGAATCAGTCCAAGCACAGTGGCATACATGGGTGAATTGAGGGCATCAGTCAAACCATATACATCGTGGGCAATGCCAACCCGCACGGGAGCACTGAAGCGTTCTTCAAACAAGGTATCGATATTAGTCATTTGGGCACCACCACCGGTCAACACAATCCCCGAAGCATAGGCCCCTTCGTAGACACTATGATTGACTTCATAAATCACGAAATCAATCAACTCATCAGCACGGGCTTGGATACATTGGTTAAATAATAAGCGGCTGACATCGATATAATCCCCAGCCCGGCCAGCTTCGATTTCGACTAAATCATTATGGCGTACGGGATCCGCAATGGCGTCACCAATGATTTGTTTGTTATGTTCGGCAGAATGTGGATTGATCTGGAAGGTCATGATGATATCGCTGGTAAAGGTATGGCCACCAATCGGGATGACGTGGGTATGCCAGGTATTGCCTTGGGCAAAAAAGGCCACACTGGTGGTGCCACAGCCCAAATCAACCAACACCACGCCGCTTTCGCGTTCTTCGGCGGTCAGCACTCCTTCGGCAGCAGCGAGGGGTTGGAGCACCACTTCGTCGATTTCGACACCCGCTTCTTGGAGCACTTTAATCAAGCTTTGGATAGCAGCCATTTCGCAGACGACGATATGCACATCGACTTCGAGACGGAAGCCATGCATGCCAATCGGATCACGAACCACATTGCCATCAAGAATATAGCGATAGGGCATCACATGCAAGATTTCGAGGTTAGTGGGCAAGGCATCGGCTTGGGCGGTTTCGATGGCACGCATGATTTCTTCACGGGTGACGACACCATCCCCCACCCGCGAAATAGCCGCCAAACCGGTGCGGTTATAGGTGCGGATATGCTTGCCTGAAATAGACACATACGCCGAGACCACGCGATACCCAGTTTGTTCGGCTTTGTTGATACTGGCGATGACCGCCCGGCTCGCCTCATCGATGTTGACGACCATGCCACGTTCGATGCCTTTGGAAGGCACGATGCCGTAACCGAGCACATTGATGCGGTCATCTTTATCGATTTGCCCAATCACGGTGCAAATTTTGGAGGTACCGATATCGATACCGACAATATGTCGTACAGCCATAACAACCTCTACATCACTACTCGGCTTATGGAAGGGAAGTCGCCGTTGTGGTTAACACATCGGTGGTGGTAATACCAACCGTCGTGGTCAGGATCTGCGTATCACTCAGCACCTGGGTTTCGGTGATTACTTGGCTGAGTGGCACATCAGCACGGTAATAGGGAGTCAGCGAACGTAAATCAGCAAAGCCGAATTCGGCTTTATTGGCGCGTAATTGTTTGAGGATGGCGATTTTTTCGTCGAGGCGTTCGCTGCCACCAAACAAAATCAACTCGCCGCTACTGGTACGGACATGCATGCCGCGGCGGGGATCCCACCCTAGGCGGGCAATAATCACCCCCGCATCCACCGGCAGACGCAAGGTGATATCACGGGCTAAACCGATTACAGCGCTATCAACTTTATCGCCTGCTTTCAGTTTTTTACCACTATCATCGTTAATCACAATCGTATCCGTCAACACGACAGCCGCATCAATCCCGAGTAAATCACCTTCACCATTGACGATGAGATACCACTGGCCACTCTTCCAGCGGATTTCGCTTTTTTGCTCGGTGATGGTAATCAATACCACATCGGGAAGTTGGACTTGCACCGATGCGCTGGTGACATAGGGATTGGCCAACAACCGCGCCCGAATCGCATTGGGGTCAACAGTCCAGATGGGCATACCGGTGACGGCAGCCAGCTCGCTGACCCGTTGGCGACTCATGGTAGCCGCGCCCTCAACCTTGACGGTCTGTACCACATACATGCCAGACCAAAGCATTTGGATGGCATAATAGAGCACGATGAGCACCAGTCCAAGACTGATAATCCGGCCACTTTGCACAAACTCGATGAGCAAAATACGCCTGCCAGGACGCACACCACGCCGGCGCCGTGAAGGGGGCGGATTATCGTTGAGGGGCCGACGACGCACAGAACTCACAGCTATGACTCCTACCCACGCACACCACGAGCCAAGGCGAGTTCGACCAAGCGATTCACCACTTCAGGATAACTGACACCGCTTGCTTGCCACATTTTGGCATACATACTCATCGGTGTAAATCCTGGCATCGTGTTGACTTCACTCAAATAAAAAACATCAGCAGCGGCATCATACAAAAAATCGACTCGCGCCAGGCCAGCCCCATCAATGGACTGAAAGGCGCGTAACGCCAATTGGCGCACTGTAAACGATTGTTCGGGGGTAAGTGCTGCCGGGATAACCACTTGGGTGGCGTCGTTTAAATACTTCGCCTCATAATCATACCATTCATTGGCGGGAATGATTTCACCGGGAACACTGGCGTCGGGGGATTCGTTGCCAAGCACACTAATCTCGATTTCCCGCGCGGTAACGCCTTGTTCGACCACAATCCGACGATCATAGGTACACGCCAATTGTAAGCCCACATGTAATTCTGCTCGTGATTTGACTTTACTAATCCCCACACTACTGCCCATATTGGCCGGCTTTACAAACATCGGGTAGCGCAACTGCGCTTCGAGCTGGTCAATCACTTGGTCTGGGTGCTGTTTGTAACGATGCGCTTGCACCAATTGCCACGGGACGACGGGCAGACCGGCAGCGGCAAACGCTGCCTTCATCATGGCCTTGTCCATCCCCACAGCCGACGCCAACACCCCACAGCCCACATAGGGAATCCCGGCGAGATCCAACAATCCTTGGATGGTGCCATCTTCTCCCATTGGGCCATGCAGCACGGGGAATACTACATCCAATCCTTGAATCTGTTGGCTTACTGCACCACCATCACCCCGCAAAATCAAATGGGGCGACACGGTAATCTGGGCTGGGACTTGGGGCGGTTGCACGTGATCGCCGCCACCCGGCAACAAGCCCGCATCTGCCACCGATTCAAGGGTGGCCAGCACATCGCCGCCCGCCACCCATTGGCCGTTTTTGTGGATACCAATCGGCACCACATCATAGCGGGCTGGATCTAAGCCATTGAGGACGGCCCGCGCCGATACCAACGACACTTCGTGTTCGCCCGATTGTCCCCCAAAAATCACCCCAATCCGAATACGTTTCATGGTCGCCCCCATCATATAATTGCGCCGAGGAATTGCACCTCAGGCTCGAGTTGGATGCCAAATTGACGTGCCACCACATTACGGACATGCTCGATAATCCGAAGCACATCGGCACTGGTGGCATGGTCACGATTAACGATGTAATTGGCGTGTTTGTCCGCAATTACCGCACCACCGCTCGCAAATCCGCGCAGACCAGCCGCATCAATCACGCGCCCAGCCGAATCGCCGGCAGGGTTTTTGAAGACACTGCCACACGACGATCCGGGTGGAGTTTTGCTCCGGCGCAAGGCCGCTGTGGCTGCCATGTCGGCCATTAGTTGTGCCACATCGCCACGCTGGAGCGTGACTGTCGCACCAACCACAATCGGCCCCATATCAGCCACTGCCATGCCTTGGGTCATCTTGGCGGCGTTTTGTTGTTTGAGGGCACTGGTACGATAGCCAAACCCCAACTGGGCTGCGGTATACGACACCATTGCGCCCGCTTGCCAAATATCAACCTGGGTGATGCTTTGGGCCATATCGCCCCCATAACAGCCGGCATTGCCATACACGGCCCCGCCGACGGTGCCCGGCAAGCCTTCAGCCCAGGCCAACCCGGCCCAACCAGCATTGACCAGCTGGCGTACCGTACCCGCCATCGGGGCACCCGCACCAATCGTAACCATCGCATAATCAGCCTGCGCCGTCACGTCTACCCGCATATCACGCATGCGAATCACCACACCGGGCAAGCCAACATCGCTGATGAGCATATTGCTACCGCCACCCAGTACCCACACCGGCAACTGGTGCAGGTCGGCAAATTCGAGGGCTGCGTGGAGACCACGGGGCGAACGGACGGAGGCCAAATAGCGGGCGGGGCCGCCGATGCGCCAGGCGGTGAGTGGTGCAAGAGGGACATTTTCGGTGATAGTAATGTCGGGGTTATCCATGGCGCTGCTCCAACAATGCCAACAGCCGTGGTCCTACCTGAGTACCATCACCGGCACTCATAGTAATCACCACATCACCCGCACGGACCATAGCGGCAATGACCGTCGCTGATTGCGCAATCGTCCCGCTGGCCTGCGCTACCGGGTGGGTGATGTGCTGTACCAACCAGGCGGCATCAATGCCCGCCACGGGTTGCTCGCGCGAGGCATAGATATCACCGATACAGACCACATCGGCGTCTGCAAAGGCCGTGGCCCATTCGGCCACCAAACTTGCGGTCCGGCTATAGGTATGGGGTTGTACATAGGCAATGATGCGCTGGCCGGCATAACGGGCCCGCGCCGCTGCCAGTACCGCTGCGACTTCGGTAGGGTGATGGCCGTAATCGTCAATCACCGTCACACCCGCTACGGAGCCTTTGTATTCGAAGCGCCGCCGCGCGCCCTGGAAGGTTGCCAACGCCTGCGCGACGAGCGCCGGCGCGGCGCCGGCCAACACCGCTGCCGCATAGGCGGCCACGGCGTTTTTGACATTATGCAAACCTGCTAGTGGAATGGATACCGGCCGATGCAGACGCATCGCAAACGAACGCCGGTCATAGTGCCAGACTTGGAAGGATTGGCTGGTGGCATCGTGGTGCAGGGCACTCGCCGCCCAATCGAGGGGGATGCGGCTACAGGCCACGGGGTCGCGGGCCAAATCGGTGTCGATGCCATACCAACGCACGCCGGTGCGCGTAATCGCGGCGCGGGCACCGGCATCATCACCACACACCAACACCCGGGCGGGGTCGGCGATTTGGGTACTAAAAGTGGCAAAGGCCGCCGCATAATCAGCCGGTGAGGCATAAATGTCGACATGATCCCACTCGAGGGTGGTAATCACGGCAATATCGGGTTGGAGTGCCAGGAAGGTGCGATCGTATTCGTCGGCTTCAATCACCAATGGCGCAACCGGGTCACCCCAACAGGCTACTTGGGGTAAATCAGGGACTTCGGCGCCAATCAGATAGCCAGGGTTCATCCCCGCTACCTGCAAGGCATGGGCAATCATGGCACTGGTGGTGGTCTTACCGTGGGTACCGGCCACCGCAATCACGCGGCGCTCGTGCGACCAACGCGCCCACAGGTCGTGGCGGCGCATCACGGGGATGCCTGCCGCCACGGCCGCATCGAGTTCAGGGTGGGGAGAATGCACCGCTGAGGTGGCCAGCACCACATCGGCACCTGCAATCTGACTAGCCCCATGTCCAAGGTATATCGTGACGCCCCGAGCCTGCAAGGGCGCCCAAGCGCTACTTTGATTGGCATCACTGCCGCTGACGCGATCACCACGGTCGAGCAAAATATGCGCAATGGCACTCATACCGGCGCCACCAATCCCGACAATATGGTAGTGCATTAGGCGCTCCTTGCAATGTCACACAACAGGGTGGCCATGGTCAGGGCCGCTTCGGGGCGCGCCACTCCCTGCATGGCCTGACGCATCTGCTGGCGCGCGGTGGCGTCTTGCAACAAATCATCGAGCGCCGGCCAGAGTAATTCCGATTGGGCGCCATCGGCGACTTTGATGGCGGCACCATGGCGTACCAGATAATCGGCGTTTTCGTCTTGGTGGACATAGGGGTAGGGCACCAAAATCGCCGGCAAGCCAGCGGCCGGCAATTCACCGAGCACCGAGGCCCCACTCCGACAAATCGTAATATCCGCCGCCGCCAAGGCCGCCGTCATCGTCACGGCACCATCAGTGGCCAGGTAGGGGTATAAATGATAGCGGTGTTGAAGCTCAGCGGGTAACCCAGCCATGTGGTTTTGCAACATGGGTTCATCACCCTCGCGGCCACAGACATGGAGTACTTGTGCCAACGGCAACACCTGCGTCAGCAAGGCAGCCACGGCCTGATTGATACTGCGGGCACCACGACTACCGCCATAAACCAGGATCAACGGTATTTCATCGCTAATGCCTAGCATGGCCCGAGTGGTAGTGCGATCGGCCTGCATGATATCGGCACGCACAGGGTAACCG
This sequence comes from Roseiflexaceae bacterium, assembly GCA_040397035.1. Lineage (GTDB taxonomy): Bacteria > Chloroflexota > Chloroflexia > Chloroflexales > Roseiflexaceae > UBA965. The sequence goes on from JBBAWW010000046.1 coordinate 11,274, forward strand.
GTGACGACTAATTTGCGCATCCCACGCCGCCAATCGGTTGGGGTCGTGGCAGGCATGCCGAGGTGTGGTGCTGCATCAGGAATACTCCCCAGCGTTACTGTAGCCAATCGTGACAACAAACGCACCGCCAAGCCAGGCACTACGTCGGGTAAATAAATGGCACTGGGCACCCGCATCAACCACGCAGCCACAAACAACGGCACACAGACATAGCCACCGGTACCAAATATCGCCCCGGGGCGCTCGCGGCGGATGAGTTGTACTGCTTGCACTACCCCGCGCAGCAAGCGCCAACTGTTTTTGAGTAAGGCAATCACCCCACGACCGCGTACTGCCGCCGCCTCGATAGGCCAAAACGGGAGGGTACTTTCACGGCGCACCAAATCACCTTCCATGCCGTCGGGACTGCCCACATAGGCCAGTCGTGGGTTATTTGGGTGGCTTGCGAGGGCCACGGCGACTGCCAAAGAGGGATAAACGTGGCCCCCCGTCCCGCCGCCAGAAAGGAGCAAGAGCGGCGATGAGTATGCGGAATTTTTCATATGCCAACCTCAAAACCCCCGGACGCGCGTCGTCCGCAAGGGTATATTTCGAAATATTCAACAAAATCCCGGCCGAAACCATACTAATCATCAGTGAGGTACCGCCGTAACTCAAAAACGGCAAGGTAATCCCCGTAAATGGCGCCAATGAGGTCACGACTGCCAGATTAATGATGGCTTGCACCACCAACCACAAGGTAATCCCTGTCGCCAACAACGCCCCAAAGGTATTGGGAGCGCTACTTGCGATTTTGAAGCCCCGATACGCCACAAAAACAAAACAGCCGACCACAAACAACGTACCGATCAGACCCATTTCTTCGCCGATAATCGCCAAAATCGTATCGGTATAGGATTGGGGCAACCATAGGTACTTTTGGCGTGATTGTCCCAACCCCACCCCAAAAATCCCCCCCGAAGCCAAGGCATACAAGGCATGCAAGGGCTGAAAGCCGGCACCACTATAATAGGCAAAGGGATCGAGCCAGGCATTGATACGGTCCAAGCGGTACGCTGCCAGGTTGATTCCAACCAGAAACGAAACTAAGCCGAGCAAGCCGGCAAAAAACAAATGGAAAAGACTCGCCCCAGCCACGAAATAAATCAATGCCGATACGGCGACGATAATCGTGGCCGAACCGAGATCCCTACCGACCATCACCAACGCCGTCACCAGTCCCACAATTACCCCAAATGGAATGGTGCCGTAGAGCACATTGGTCAAGCGCGTCCCACGCCGTGATAACCAGCTCGCCAAATAAATAATCAAGGTTAATTTGACGAATTCCGAGGGTTGCACACTAAAAAAACCAAGCCGAATCCAGCTTCGCGAGCCGTTGACTTCGGTGATTGAGCGTGGCAATATGAACCCCGTCACAAACAACAAAATCAGTGATGCCACAAACAAGTGCAACGCATGATTGCGCCACCAACGGTAATTGGTCCGTTGTGCCACCAACAATCCGCATGTGCCCACGAATGCGGCAAACAATTGGCGTAATAAATAGTGCAAGCCATTGTTGTAATAGACAACGCCTTCGACAAACGACGCACTATAGACCATCACCAACCCAAACGGCACCATGATGCCCACACATACCAACAACTGATAGTCTGGTTTGTGTTTGGTACGATCGCTTAGGCTAATACTGCCAGTGGTGTCGCTCATCGCCGTTTATCCCCTAATCCAAATTGACTGCGGGCATAACCACCATCACTACCCCAATTATTACGATTGCCACAGCCAGCACACCATACCAGCCCCAGCTACGACCTTGGCGAATCCGAATTGGGCCTGTTTCGTGTTCAATCGTCATCAGCAACGGCATCAAACAAAACCCACACAACAAGCCACCAATCAGCCCACCAATATGCGCCATGTTATCGATATTGGGCACCGAAAAACCGATGCCGATATTGGCAATTGCGGTAAACCCTACGCTCCCCAGCATTTGTTTGGTACGCTCACCAAAGACCGCCCGATTTTGCCAGATAAAGATTATTTCGGCCCCAATCAATGCAAAGATCGCGCCCGAAGCGCCGACGGCAGGATTAGGCGAAAAGACATACGAGGCCACGCCCCCTAGCAATCCTCCAATGAAATAAATCCCGAGGAAGCGCTGTGTACCGGCAATCCGCTCGATTTCGCTCCCAAACGACGTCAAGGCAATCGTATTGAACAACAAATGCAACAAGCCACCATGCAAAAACATCATGCTAAGAAAGCGATAATACTGATCACCGGCGGCAATGGCGATATTGTCTTTGGCACCCCACATCAGCAACAAATCACTCAGTGAAATCCCCAATAGTCGGAATCCTACGAGATCGGCTAATGCGGGAACTCCAAAAATAACTATATTTGCCAAGGCAATCAGCCGGACTGCGGGTGTACTCTCACCCCACAACCGTTGCATGCCACTCGTAATCGGTGATGGTTGACTCATATCGTCTCCTGTGTACCGAGGCGTGCCACCACGGCTCGGAATTCTTCGCCACGATGAAATTCATTGCGAAACATGCCAAAACTCGCACACCCAGGTGACAACAAAATCGTGGCCGGCTGCGGTGCTACCCGTTGTGCCGCCTGTACCGCCCCCGCCAGCGAATCAAAGCTCCCCACAATCCGGTCTGCGATGCCAGCCGCCACCAACGCACTCCGCAAGGCAGCGGTGGCTGTCCCCTCGAGCAACACAATTTGCTGGGCATGTTGGGCAGCGACTTGCGCCAACTCAGCAAAAGCTAATTTTTTGTCGGCCCCACCGGCAATCCAGACAATTGGTTTGGGCATACATGCGAGCGCCACCATCGCCGCATCGGGTACCGTCGCCGCCGTATCATTGACAAACGTATGACCGTTGATGGTGGCGACTCGCTCTTGGCGATGTTCGACCCCCTCAAATCGCCGCAGTGCGGGGGCAATCAAATCGACTGGCATGCCTACTTGAAGCACCAACGCCACCGCCATGGCCACATTGGCGCGGCTATGTAGCCCCGCCAACTGCACATCACGAGCAGATGCCACAACCTGCGCGCCCGTGGCAGTTTCTGCATACAACGTATCATCCTGCCACCACGTATCACCACGGTGGGGGAAGTCTGGTTTGCGCGTCCCACTCCAATACACATGGGACGGCATAGTCGGTGCAAGTCCATGCAACACCGGGTCACCAGTATGCAACACCAAGGTACCATCAGGCTGCTGATGGCGTCCGATGGCAGCTTTGGCGGCAATATAACTCGCCATGTCACCATAGCGGTCGAGGTGGTCGGGGTGGATGTTGGTAATCGCTGCATATGCCGGACTGAGACCGGCGGTATCTAGCCCTTCGAGGACAAACGACGATAATTCGAGTACCACCGGCGTAGTAGGCGTGATGTGCGCTAGTTGTGCTAATGCCGAAACGCGCATGTTGCCGGCGAGTACCGTATCGGAACGCCATGCAGTAAGCAAAAAAGCCGTGAGAGTGGCGGTGGTCGTTTTGCCTTTGGTGCCGGTAATCCCAATGATAGGGGCAGGACACAAACGAAAAAAGAGCGTCATTTCCATTTCGATGTGGGCACCCGCCGCCCGTGCCAGCGCCAAAAAGGGCGACGTGGCCGGTACCGCAGGATTTTGCACCACAATATCACACTGTTGGAAGTCGTCGGGGCGATGTTCGCCCAACACAAAGGTAATCGGCAAATCGGCGAGGGCCGTGAGTGAATCAGCGAGTAGCTCTGCCTTGCGCAGATCGGTTACTACCACATCAGCCCCGGCTTCGGCACAAAAACGGGCCACACCGAGGCCACCACCGTGCACACCCAACCCCATCACCACGATTTTTTTGCCGCGTAATTCCATCGCCTACCTCTTCGTTTAGTGCTCTGGTTCAGTAATACTCGGCTTGGGTGCAGGGGTTTGCGCAGTATGTGGTTGCTGGAATGACAACGCCAACGACACCCCAATCAACGTCGCCACCATGGTAATCAATACAAACCGCTGGGTGATTTGGGTTTCGCTCCAGCCACCTAATTCGAAATGGTGGTGGAGTGGCGCCATCCGAAAGACCCGTACTGGCGTCCCGGTGCGCCAGCGACTAAATTTATAATAGCCTTTTTGAATAGCCGAAGACAAGGCCTCACCCACAAACACCACCCCGATTAACGGCAAAAGCAACCATTGCTGTGACTGCAAGGCAATCACCGCCAGGACGGCACCCAGTGCCATCGACCCCAAATCACCCATAAAGACCTGGGCAGGATGGGCGTTGTACCAAAGGAATGCCACACAGGCCCCCACCAACGTAAAGCTCAATGTCGTCAGGTTGGTGAATTCACCACTCAGGAAGGTAATCACGCCGTAGGCACTAAAGGCCACCGCCAGATTCCAGCCGGCCAAGCCATCGAGTCCATCGGTGAGATTGACAGCGTTGCTCGTCGCCACAATGATGAAGGCGGCTACCGGGAAGAACCAAAAGCCAATGTCGTAGCTGCCGATAAAGGGAATCCGCACCAAGCCTGAATTGGCCAACCCAAACGGCTGTGGCAAATAGAGCGCGAGGCTAATCCCCAGTGCCAACACAATCTGTAACGTTAATTTGACACGCTCGCTAAAGCCATATTGTTCTTTGGCCGAGCGCTCGAGCGACAAATAATCATCTACGGCACCGAGTAAGCCAAACAGAATCAAGGTAACTAACGGCACCACCATTGACCAGCGATCGACCAAATTAAAGGCCATCGTCAGCACAATCACCGGCGCAATAATCATCAAACCGCCCATCGTCAACGTACCGGTTTTGACTAGATGGCTTTGCGGGCCGTCCACACGCACGCGCTTGCCAATCCGATAGCGCCGTAGCACACTCAGCCAATAGCGCCCGAAAATTAATGTCACCACAAAGGCGCCCGCAGCCAACAATAAGGCGCGTGACATGTCAAGCACTAATAATGATCGTAATGCGTCTTGCACCGTCGTCCCCTTTTCGATGGTGTATACCTGAATCAATACTCACCAACGATGGATTCCATCGCTGTCCCCTGTGAGGATTGCCCAGCATGATTAATTCCACAATGACAACGAAATCGCCAACAACGCACTGGCCATATTAATCACCACAAAGCGTTGCGTAATCTGCGGATTACTCCACCCGTTGATACGCAAATGATGATGGAGCGGCGCCATTTTGAATAAGCGCACCCCCGTCCCTGTCCGCAAACGCGTATATTTATAGTAGCCGATTTGGAGCAGCGACGATAACCCCTCGCCGAAAAATACAATCCCGACCACGGGCAGCAACAACCATTGTTGCGATTGTAACGCAATAATCGCCAGCACACCACCCAGCGCCATCGACCCCAAATCACCCATGATGACGGTGGCAGGATGGGCGTTGTACCAGAGATACCCCGCACACGCCCCCACAAGCGTCAAACACAACGCCATCAGATTGGTGAATTGCCCACTCATAAAGGCAATCACCCCATACGCAAAAAAGGTCACCAACAATGTCCAACCGGACAAGCCATCCACCCCGTCGGTAATATTGACGGCGTTGACCGTGGTCCAAATAATCGCAACGGCCACCGGAATAAACCACATCCCAAAATCAATGCGCCCAATGAACGGTATCCAGGTCAACCCTGAATGTTGCAGTCCATATGGCGCCGGTAAATACAAAATCAAACTGGCCACCAAGGCAATCACCCATTGGGCAATCCCTTTGACGCGCTCATTCAAGCCATACGACGTCGAATGCACCGTGTCGAGTGAATAATAGTCGTCAATGCCTCCCAAAATCGCATAGCTCAGCATCACCCCGAGTGGCAACAACATCGACCAGCGGTCAATCATATTAAACATCATGGTAAGCACAATCACCGGCACCACCATCATGACGCCACCCATGGTAATTTGACCATAGCTGACCATGGTATCGCTACCTTCGTTGCGGGCGCGTTTGCGAATGTTGTGCCGGCGCAAAAACCCAATCCACCAGCGTCCGCTAATCAACACCAACACCGCTGCAGCTGTTGCCAGCAACAACCCACGGTCAATATTTCGGATTAACAGGGCGCGCAGTGTTTCTTCCATGCTCACGATCCCTTTGATGCTGACGCGCCATCGGCACGCAAATCTGCCACTATCTGTTCCATCGCCATGGCACGTGACCCTTTGATGAGCACACAATCACCGGGTTGGATATGCGCCCGTACGACGGCAAGCGCAGATTGGGCATCGGGCGCCGTAGCGACCGCCGTCATGCCAGCCTGGCGCGCCCCCGCGGCAATCCAACGCCCGCGGGAACCGACGGCAATCAACACATCAGCCACTCCTGCCACCCATTGACCAACTTCGTAATGGGCGGATTCTTCGATATGCCCTAATTCGCGCATATCACCGAGCACCGCCACCCGCCGCGATTGCACCGTCCCCAACAATTCGAGGGCAGCCTGCATCGACGTCGGCGCAGCGTTGTAGGAATCATCAATGATTTGCGTATTGCTAATCCCACTATACAACACAAAGCGGAGTTGGGTAATATTATTTATCGCCGTACGCATCGTCGCCCACGGAATCCCAATCGTTATCCCCACCGCAATCCCTGCCAACAAATTGCGGACTTGGTGCAAACCGGGGGCATGCAGATGCACGACGTCGTCGATTCCTAGCGCCAACACCCGAAACTGCGTCCCCGCCAAGCCCTGCGGCACAATATCAACTGCCCGCACATCGGCATCGACAGCTAAGCCATACCGTACCACCCGCGCGACAGTAAGTCCCGCCATCGCCGCAACTCGCTCATCATCACCATTCAAAATCGCCACACCGGTGGCCGGCAATGCCTGAACCAATTCAGCTTTGGCCGCGGCAATCCGTTCGATGCTTCCCATCCGTTCGAGGTGCGATGGACCGACCGTCGTCACGACCCCGATATTGGGTTGCGCAATATGGGCCAACAAGGCAATTTCGCCAGCGGCATACATGCCCATTTCAAATACCGCTGCCTGATGCGTCGCATCCATTTGCAACGCCACCAATGGCAACGTCGACTCACTGTTATAGCTACGGGGAGATTTGAGGGTAGGCAGATGCGCACTTACCAATGCCGCCACTACTTCTTTGGTGGATGTTTTGCCCACACTACCGGTAATCCCCACCACCCATGTGGGTGCAAACCGCCGACGATGCCAGGCCGCCAACTGTTGCAACGCCGTCAACGGATCCGGCACCCCCATCAATAATGGACCATGCCACTGCGTGGGGATAGGCTGACCAGGAATTACTAATACCCAGCCGTGTTGAAGCGCTAATCCGGCCCCTTTGTCAGGAGCAACCAACGCCACCACGGCTCCAGCATTGGCGGCGGCGACTACATAATCGTGCCCATCGACTGTTTCGCCCACAAGTGCCACAAAAAGTGCCCCCGGCATGACCACCCGTGAATCAATCGCCACATCGCTGATGCGGAGTGGCGGCACCAATGTTGCGTCATAATCATGCTCCGGCGCAAGGCCGTGCAAAATGTCAATCAATTGTAGCATTTAGCCCCCATTGATTACTCCTGGGTGTTGATTTTCGCCGACCAATGAATTATCGGGGGCAATTCGGTCATAGCGCATCAATTCAGCCACAATCCGGCGATAGACTGGCAAGGCCGTCCGCACACCCCAGATGTCGTCTTGAGGACGGTCGATTTTGACAAACACCGCATACCGCGGCACATCAAGCGGCGCCATCCCCACCACCGAGCCGATGGTTTGGTTGGTATAGCCACCATTACCATCAGGGATGGATGAGGTACCGGTTTTGGCACCCACCTTAAACCCCGGTACCAACCAATTTGAATCAGGTTGGGTGGCATTCACATAGTGATTGGCAGACTTCATCACCATTTGACGGACACGATAGGCGACATCGGCATCAATCGGGCGTCCTTGCTCACGAGGCTCGGTTTCGACACACACCCCTTTGACACAGCGCGATTTAATGATATACGGACGCATCATGACCCCGTTATTGGCAATCGTGGCCGCCATCCGCGCCACTTGCAACGGCGTCACCGCAATACCCTGCCCAAAGGCGTTGGTATCAAGATTAATCGGGGTATAACCAGCACTACCCGGCCGCCAATAAATCCCGGCAGTTTCACCCGGTAATTCAATCCCTGTCAATTTCCCAAAACCAAAGGCATCGACGGTATGATAAAACACCGATTCGCCGGTCATTTCCGCAAATAACAACGCCCCAATATTGCTGGAATAATAGAGCACGCCTGCGGGGGTCATCACGCCATGGCCGTTATAGTCAAAATTCGCCAGATTGTAGTCGTAGCGGCGAATCGTCCCGTTGTCTTCGACTTGGGTGCTTTCATCAAATGCGTTGGCTTGCAGCCCCGCCGCAATCGTGACCATTTTGAATGTAGAACCAGGCTCGTAGACTTCGCCTACCGCTGGATTAATGTTATAGATGCGGGGATCCACATCGGCATAATCATTGGGATCAAACGCCGGGTAACTCGCCATGGCCATCACCGCACCGGTTTTGACATCAAGCACAATCGCCGTCCCACCCGAAGCCCCATGCTGATCAATTGCTTGGCCGAGCTCTGCTTCGGTGACATGTTGAATGTACGAATCAATCGTCAACGTTAATTCATTGCCATTAACTGGCAGTTTTTGTTCATACGGGCGTGCCCAAATCGGATTACGATTGATGTCGACTTCCGCCGTAATCACCCCATCAGTACCCCGCAAAAATTCGTCAAAACTCGCCTCGACGCCCGCAATCCCCAAACCATTCAGATTGGTTGCCCCAATCAGGTGCGGGGCAAACTTGCCTTGGGGATAAAACCGATGTGGTTCATACACCAAATGCAAACTCGGTTCATCTAGAATCATAATCTTGGCGGCGACTTCAGGGGTCAGCCAGCGTTTAATCGGTACCCACGCCCGACTCGTGTCGAGTAATTTGGCGAGGATCTTTTCGGTGGGCATATCCAAAATCGCCCCCAGCGTTACCGCCAAGCGGGCCGAATCCGCCGGTGCGACCTGTGCCGGCGCGACATACAAACTCTGGCGCTCCACATCGAGCGCCAGAATATTCCCGTTGCGGTCGTAGATTTCACCCCGACTCGCTGTCAACGGAATCACTTGATTTATCTCGGCACTCGCCCGTTTGGCATACCCTTTGCGGTCTAGCAACTGCACATCAGCCAATTGCAACGCAATCCGCCCCAATGCCACCAGCACAATCAACAACGCCGCACCCAAGCGCCATGGATGCAACACAATTGAACGCGGTGAATTGTCAGCACTCGGGATACTCATGGCTTCACCGTATTGTTTACCACTAATTGGCCCTGATCGTTTTTGAGTACGAGATATTGCATATCTACCGATTGCACCGGAATCATCCCCGTGTCAATCGCATATTTCTCAATCCGTTGCATCGACTGCGCATCGGCTTTACGGAGCAACAAGGCTTTGTGCGCACGAATCAACTGCGTCTGCTCTGCTTGCAATACGTCGATTTCGTGCCCCGTCTGCGCGACCCGCACCGTCTGCGCTACCAATGCCACCCCCATCAATGCCAACAACAATGCCACCGCGACATAGCTACGGCCGCCATCAAGCTGAATATAGCGCCCCAATTCCAACCGCCGCAACCGCGCCTGTTGTAAGGGAAACAATTGTTTTAGGGGAATCGCCATACGCTGCCTCTTTATTGGTTTAGTAGTACGATACTCTGTAGTATACACAAAGTTTTGCAAATCACAAACGCGCAATTGCCCGCAAGCGCACACTGCGACTACGCGGGTTTTGGCGTTGTTCGCTATCACTAGCCTCGACCGGCTTGGGGGTAAGGGTCTGAAAAAACTGCCGGTCACCACTCAGCGTCGCCGCCCGAAACGCCAATTTGACGATACGATCTTCGAGGGAATGGAAGCTCATAATCACTAGCCGGCCCCCCGGCGCCAACAATTCCAACGCCTGAGGAATCACCGTTTCCAGCACGCTCAATTCTTGGTTGACCGCAATCCGCAACGCTTGGAACGTCCGCGTGGCCGGATGGATGCGCCCATGCCGCCCTCCCATCGCCCGCGTCACCACGTCGGCTAGTGCCAAGGTGGTGCGAATCGGTTGCACCCGCCGCGCATCGACAATAAAGCGCGCAATCCGCCGTGACGCCCGGTCTTCGCCATACAAAAAAATCACATCGGCCAATTTGCGCTCATCGAGCGTATTGACCAAATCTGCTGCCGTCGTCGGTCCATCTGGGTCGAGCCGCATGTCGAGTGGCGCATCATGTTGGAACGAAAACCCGCGCGCGGGGGTGTCGAGCTGGTACGATGACACCCCCAAATCCAACAAAATCCCATCCACCGTATCCCAGCCCAAACGCTGCGCAAATCGCGCCATATCGGCGTAATTACCCCGCACCAGCTGGGCGCGATCGCCAAATTCGCTCAAGCGCTGTTGCGCCGTCGCCAACGCCGCCGGATCGAGGTCGATTCCCAGCAATTGGGCGTCTGCTGGGCTGGCTGCCAATACCGCCTGCGCATGCCCCGCCCCACCCAACGTGCCATCGATAAAGCGATGACCAGCCGGGGTCGTCAGCAACGCCAAAACCTCGGTCGGCAACACCGATATATGCCGGAATGGAGTGGTCATATGTTTAGAACTTTAATGTGGTAAGTTGGGCCACCAATTGGTCAGTTTCATTGTCCATCGCTGCCACCGTCTCGCGCCAGCGGGCCGGTGACCAGATTTCAAAATACTTATTGATACCCACCACCACCACTTCGTCACCCTCGATGCTGGCATAATCGCGCAACGTCTGTGGCAACAAAATCCGCCCTTGTTTGTCCAGCGTCGATTCTGACGCCGCCGAAAAAAGCAACCGTTGTAAATTGCGGGTGTGAATTTCACCAGGTGCCAAATCACTCACCTGATCAGCCAGCTTTTGCCACATCGGCATCGCCAAGCCCATCACACAGTGATCGTAGCCACGCGTAATCACTACCCCTTCGCTCAACAACGTGCGAAAGCGGGCAGGTATGGCCAGACGACTCTTGGTGTCAATTGTATGTGCGTATTCACCGAGAAACATTGCAACTCCATTGTGGCGAAATTCATCGGAATCGATGAGTTATCCCCACTTTCCCCCACTTATCCCCACTTATGAACCAATTATAAACGCAGAATACCAACTATGCAAGCATCAATTACAGATTGATTGCAATCAAATCATGGCAATTCATCCCCAAATGACCGCAATCCGCATACCAATCCCTAATTGTCATGAGTGTTTAATTTTTTACATTATTTTCTTTTTGAAAAAACGTAGTGGGGCAGAGTGAATAAGCTACTCCACACCCCACCCAGCCCCACCAGCACGACACATGGTATCTGCACCATGTTTCGTGTTATAAATGAACCAACACGCACCAATCGTGTTTTTACAAAAAGGAGACCCCACATGAGCCAATTAACTCACCTCGATAGTGCCGGTCACGCCCATATGGTCGATGTGGGCGGTAAGCCCGAACAAAAGCGCACCGCGGTGGCAGCTGGTCGCGTCATCATGACCACTGCCACGCGCGATTTGATTATTGCCGGCGGCCTGCCCAAAGGCGATGTGCTGGCTGTCGCCCGGATTGCCGGGATTATGGCCGCCAAAAAAACCGCCGACATCATCCCGCTCTGCCACCCACTCGCCTTGACGGCCGTCGATGTCCAGCTCGACGCCGAAGAGAGCGGCATCGCTATCGTGGCCACCGCCTCGATTACCGGCCGCACCGGCGTCGAAATGGAAGCCCTCACCGCCGTCAGCGTGGCCGCCCTCACCATCTATGACATGTGCAAAGCCGTCGAACGCACCATGCAAATCAGCGACATCCGCCTGATCCGCAAAGAAAAAGTGTAGCGACGCCGTAGAGCCGCAGCCTGCTGCGGCGCTACGGTACCGCGATCTGGCCTTCGTTGCTCCGGCCCCAGGCCAACAGCGTGCCGTCGTTTTTCATGGCCAGCGAATGCCGCCCGCCGGCGGCAATCGCCACCACATTCACTGCCGTAGCGGGCACGGTGCGTTGACCAGACGTATTGCTACCCCACGCCACCACACTGCCATCGCTCTTGAGCGCCAGTACGTGGCTATCGCCCACGGCGATGGCGTGCACGCCACTCAGCCCGCTGGGGACGGTGGCCTGGCCGGCGTTGTTGGCACCCCAGGCCACCACACTGCCATCACTCTTGAGCGCTAGCGACAGATTGCCGCCGGCCGCAATCGCCACCACATCGCTCAATCCGGCCGGCACACTGCTCTGCCCAAACGAATCATCGCCCCAACCCACCACCGTGCCGTCCCGTTGCAACGCCAGCGAATGGTTGAAGCCGGCGGCTACCGCCTGCACTAGCCCTAAATTACTGGGGATGGTGAGTTGGTTACTTGTATTATCCCCAACGCCATAAACAATACCATTTCGTTTCACAAAAATCGTATGATATCGACCAGTTGCGATTTGCCAAATATTACTGTTGTTACTTTGATCTATTGTTATTTGACCATATGTGTCGTCACCCCACCCCACTACAGTCCCATTATTTAATAGAGCCAATGAGTGGTAATCTGATGCGGCAATCGCTACAATCGGCGCAGCAGTGGCAGTAGGCAACGTAATTTGCTCATAGGCATTCCCTCCCCAGCCCTGCAATACCCCATTCCGCAACGCTAGCGAATGGAACGATCCCGCCGCCAGCACCACCGCCCGGATCGTCGGGGTAGCCGTCATGGTATGCGTATGCGTCGCCGTGGGCGTGTAGGTATGCGTCGCCGTGGGCGTGTAGGTATGCGTCGCCGTGGGCGTGTAGGTATGCG
>JBBAWW010000047.1:135-23771 GCA_040397035.1 Roseiflexaceae bacterium
TGGCGGCCGGCTTGGCTTTGCTCGTGGCGGCCGGCTTGGCTTTGCTCGTGGCGGCCGGCTTGGCTTTGCTCGTGGCGGCTGCGGTACGAGCGTTGGTGCGGCGCGGCGGTTTGGCGGCTTCGGCGACGGGGTCGAAATTCGCCACCTCGGCCAAATCATTCACCAAATAATCACATTGTGGGTAGCGTTGACACCCATAGAATGGGCGACCAAATTTACCACGGCGAGCCAGGAGCTGACCTTCGATACATTTGGGGCATTGTACGCCGGTAGGTTCAGGAGGTGCGGCGGGTTTGCCATCACGCCCCAATTTGCGCGTCCCTTTGCAGGTAGGGTATTGCATACAGGCCAGGAAGTTGCCAAAGCGCCCTTTGCGTACGGCCATCGGGCCACCACAAATATCACAGGTCACATCAGGCATGGCAATCAAATCACCGGCGCTATCACGGCCTTTGATGGCGATGTTACCGTTGCTGTCACGGTTGAAGTCGCTGGTGAAATCGCATTCGGGGTAATGATTACAGCCCACAAATTCACCTTGGCGACCAAATCGCACCACCAACATGCCACCCTCACATTTGGGGCAAGGCAGACCAGATGCAACATCGACACGCTCGCCCGTATTGGCCATAATCGCATTGTTAAATGGCTCGTAAAATGCCCGGATAACAGGCACCCACGGCGCATCGCCGTCGGCAATGGTATCGAGGTTTTTTTCCATATCCGACGTAAATTCATAGTCGACGATATTGGCGAAATCGCTGACCAACAAATCAGTCACCGTCATCCCCAACACCGTCGGGGTAAAGCGTTGATTGGTTGCTTCGACATATTTGCGGTCGACGATGGTCGCGATGGTGGGGGAATAAGTTGATGGTCGGCCAATCCCGAGGCGTTCGAGTTCTTTGATGAGACTGGCATCGCTAAAGCGTGGCAGTGGTTCGGTAAAGTGTTGGTTGGGGGTTAGTGCGTGCAGGCGCAACTCTTCGCCGGCAGTCAACAGCGGCAAGCGCCGTTCGCTGTCTTCGTCTTCTTCACCATCGTCGAGGCTCACGTTATAGACGGCCAAAAAGCCGGGCACTTTGAGGACAGACCCAGTGGCGCGGAAGGTATACGCCGGTGGGGTTGTGATGGTCACACCCGCCGCAATATCAACCGTCATGCTATCAAAGACCGCCGGAGCCATTTGGCTGGCAATAAAGCGCTTCCAAATCAAATCATACAAGCGTGATTGATCATTGGTGAGGCGGGTTTTGACATTGGCTGGCATGCGATTGGCTGACGTGGGGCGAATCGCTTCGTGGGCTTCTTGGGCGCCCCGTGATTTCGTGGTGTAGTTGTTGGGTTTGGCGGGAACTGCATCTTTGCCGTATTGGGTGGCAATGAACTCGCGGGCTTCTTGTTGGGCATCTTGCGACACGTTGACGCTGTCGGTACGCATGTAGGTAATCAGACCGACGGTGCCTTCGGCACCGAGGTCGATACCTTCATAGAGTTGTTGGGACACCATCATGGTTTTTTTGGCTGAAAACCCCAGCTTGCGCGAGGCTTCTTGTTGCATTGTACTGGTGGTAAACGGCGGAGCCGCATTGCGCCGTTTGTCACTCCGTTTGACATTAGCCACCCGCCAAATGGCGTTAGCTAAGTCAGCCACAATTTGCTCGGCGTGAGGTTGATTATTGATATCGAATTTATCGAGCTTTTTGCCGACGATTTCGATTAAGCTGGAGCGAAAGGGATTGGCGTTGGCTTTTTGTTGGAGCAAGTCGGCTTCAATAGTCCAGTATTCTTGGGGCACAAACGCCAAAATCTCACGCTCGCGTTCGACCACGAGGCGTACGGCGACAGATTGGACGCGTCCAGCAGACAAGCCACGACGCACGCGCTGCCACAAGACGCGTGACAAACGATAACCCACCAAGCGATCGAGAATGCGGCGGGCTTGTTGGGCATCAACCAGCGCCATGTCGATGTCGCGGGGATTGGCGATGGCTTGTTTGACGGCGTTGGGGGTAATTTCGCTGAATGACACACGGTAAACGGGGGTTTTCTTGGGGATGTTGATGGCTTGGACGATGTGCCACGCAATCGCTTCACCTTCGCGGTCAGGGTCAGTCGCCATATAGACGGCGCTGGCGGTACGAGCCGAGCTGCGTAACTGTGCGACGACATGCTCTTTGTCGGGCATGATTTCGTAGGTAGGGGTGAAATCATGGTCGACGTCGATTGATTCATTGCGTTCGGGCAGGTCACGGACATGCCCTACTGACGCAAGGACTTTATAGCCGGTACCGAGATATTTTTCAATCGTTTTGGCCTTGGCAGGTGACTCAACGATAACTAGTTTGTCAGGCATCAGACATCCCTCTAAAATACGATTTTCATCCATGAATAGACAACTATTGCAACACTATAGGGGTTTTGGTTAGGAATTGTCAAGAGATAGCGTTTTTTTGACGAAATCACTCAGCAAAACACGCATTATACGTATAATTTACCCCTGAGAAAAAGGATTATGTCTCGCACAGGGTACGCACAGGACACAGAGATCATGGACTACTTCCTACTTCCTACTTCCTACTTCCTACTTCCTACTTCAGCAATAGGTATTGTAGAATAAGTAGAGTTTTCATTATGCAGAGCAAGGTGACGCATTGGGAATTTTGGGCATTGCATTATTAGGGGTCATCATCACTGGTTGGCCCATCGTCCTACTAATAGGACAGAGTGATGATTTCATTGAGCGAATATATCACGCAGCCATTGCAGGCATGCTCATCCATGGCGCAATTGCAATTGGGTTAGCCGATCTTGGGCTTTTTCATTTGTGGGTACATGGCGCATTGATTATTGCGCTGTGGGGCGCATGTTATTGGCAATTACGGCGGCGTGGCATCCCGTTAGGCACATTAGTTGTAGATGCGCCCCGCCCCACCATCATCATGGGAGCCATGGTGGGGTTGTTGTTGCTCGCAATGTTCCTCAATGGCACCCCAAGCGAAGTTATTTTGGGTGGGCGTGACGCTGGTATTTATGCCAATACGGGCATAATGATTGCGCGCACCGGTGGCATTCGCCAAGCCGACCCGATCGTGGCAGACCTCGCCCAGCGCAAAGCGAGCGACGGGGACGCCGCCCAAGCCTGGAGTAATTTGCTGGGGGTGCAATCTGGGGACCGCTTTATGTCGTCGCGACTGCGTCTCGCGGGATTATTTATTGACGCTAGCCGTAGCGACGGTGCATTTACCCCCCAATTTCTCCATTTATTTCCGGCATGGATTGCCTTATTTACCGCACTGTTTGGCGTCAAAATGGGAATTTTGGCGACGGGGTTTGCGGGGGTCATCGGAGTATGGAGTGTCGGCATGGCAGGGCGGGCGATGCACCGCCCATGGGTCGGAGTCATCGCCATGGCGCTGCTGACCCTCAATGGAGTACAAGTCTGGTTTAGCCGCTACCCCATGTCTGAAACAACCGCACAGTGGCTCTTTTTTGTGATTATTTACGGGGTGGCGCGCCTCGCAACCCCACCCATCACCCGCAATCACCGTCTCGTCGGGTTGCTGGTAGGGGTTGCAGTGGGGCAACTAATGTTGGCGCGGCTTGATTTTGTGTTTGTGGTAATCCCATTGGTGGCGTGGCTAGGGTGGCGGTGGGTGACGCAACGTATCGACACGCCGTTACGCTGGATGCTTGCAGGGATTGCCATTAGTGGTGGGCAAGGCATCATCCATCTGCTCACTATTTCGCGCGGATATTTCGTCGATACTTTTTTTGCGGGGTTACAAAGTAGCGCATTAGGCGCATTGCTGATATTTCCGTTACTCACACCCGCACTCCAACATACATTTTTGGTACGCCCTTGTTCGCCGCTCACTATGCAACCTTGTCCCGGCGAAAGTATCGCCGATGCCCCGTGGCAATATGGGCGGATTGGGGGCGAATTAGTAGTCGTCATACTCGTAATTGGACTCCTCTTTTATCTGCGACGCCGCACCGACCTAAGTACCCGTGTCGTCGCTTGGCTGACGCCATGGTACTCATACGTTGGGCGGATTGCAGCGGTAGCGGTCGTACTCGGTACCAGTTATGCCTATCTGATCCGCCCCCAGATTTTGACACCGGCCATGATGGTAGCGTCACCGAGTTGCCTAAGTGGTACACAACGTAGCCAGCCTAGTGGTGATTGTCTCGCCCTGCAAGGCTATATTGGAGCACCGATTGCCCCACCCACCTACCCCGATATCCTCGCCCAAACAGTAAGTAATATTGGGAGCGGACTGCGTGGTCAGGCAGCCAAGGAACCCGTGGCACTACGTGATTTGTATGCCAATTCCATGGCCAATTTAGTGCGTATTGGCTGGTATATTTCGCCATTTGGCATCGAAATAAGCCTGATTGGGCTCGCGATTTGGCTCTGGCGGGGAGTAGGCCGGCGTGATTGGTTGTTTATGGTCATCACCTTGGCTACGACGTTTTTATATGTCCAACTCAGTTATGGTACCAGTAGCCAAACCTACATCTATATCATGCGCCGCTATTTACCCACGGTATACCCGGGCTTGGCATTGATGATTGGCTACGGGATTGTGGCCTTGTGGGGGACGGCATGGTGGCGCAAAACGCTGAGTGTCGGCAGTGGCATCGTATTGGGAGGGTTCTTGGTGGCGACAATCCGCCCAGTGATTACCACCCCCGAACATCAAGGGGCATTCGACGCAATCGCACAACTCGCCCAGCAAAGTACACCCAACGACGTCACGTTGATTCGGGGTGGCTCACCGAGCTTTGTGGCGGCGCGCGACGCCGCCGATGTGTTGGCGTTGCCACTGATGGCCATCCACGGGCAGTCGGCGTTTGGGATTCGTAGCCAAACACCTGACAAATACGCCGGCGACCTCACCACGCTCTATCGGCGCTGGATACAATCTGGACGGCGCGTCTACCTATTGCTAGGCGCCGATGGTGGCTTGTGGCTGCCAGGGATGCACCTCGTCAAGCGTGACGCAGTCAATCTCCAGCTCCCCGAGTTTTCGCAATTACGCAACCAAAAACCAGCCTCTGTCGGCATGCTCAATATCGTCTACCAACGCTATGAATTGGTTGATGGTGAGGCGCCATTACCAGCCAAAATCGACACCACTGACACCGCATCGCAAATCAGTGGGTTTTATACGCACGAGACCATCGCCGGCCAAACCTTTGCCTGGACAACCGGTAATGCCGTGCTCCGCATGCCCTTGCCAACCCAACCGACCTCGCTCACGCTCACCGTCGCCGGTGGTAAACGCCCCGCCAGTATTGGCCAAGCCACGGTGTGTATCGATGTGGCCGGCCAACCAGACCCGCGCCACGCTGACCCAGTGGTATGGACACAGCTACAGTGCATGCCGCTCAGCAAACAGCCGCAAACCATTGCAGTGACCATCCCAGGTGGACTCCGCAGTGCCACCAACACCTTGTTGGTACAGCTCCGCAGTGAAGCCTGGGTAGCGGCCAAGGTTGATCCCAGCCAAAACGATATGCGCCCACTCGGAGTGCAATTTGTGACCGCGGATATGACACCATGAAGCGACAATATTGGCTTGCCATTGCTGGCGGATTGATATTCACCATCATCTATCTATTGACATTAACAGAGGTGCATACCTTTGATGCCTTGTCATATATTTTTGATGTGACCCGCAAACCGTGGCAAGAAATATTCCACCCCCACCATTTGGCCTATGGTCCCGTGGGCGCCATCGCCACGTGGATTGCTGGTGGCGGTGACGCTGCGCATGCCATGCAACGCGTCAACGCCATTGCCGGCGGTGCCGGCGTGGCGTGGTGTGGCGCCATCGCCGCCCGGCGCTGGCAACGCAGTGATTTGACCATTGTGAGTATGCTGGCGCTGGGTGGCAGTTATGCCTTTTGGTATTATGCCGTCGAAGTCGAAGTCTACACCTTGGCCACGTTTTTTTTGATTGGCGTGATTTGGATGATTGACACCCCCGCACCCCGCACCTACCAATGGGCGCTGGGTTTGGGGACGATGCTGAGTGGTGCCTTGTTGTTCCACCAAACCAACGTCCTGCTCGCCATCCCGCTACTGGTCGTCGCAGGCTCAGAAATAACCAAAAGCCGCCAGGTCTGGCGCCCATGGCTCATCGCCGGGCTATCGGCTAGTGCGTTTGTGCTGGGTGCCTACCTGTGGGTAATGGTAGGCGTCAGTGGCTTCCGCTCCAGCGACCAAGTCCGGGCCTGGGTCCTGCAATACGCCAACACCGGCTGGTGGGGCGGCCGGGGAACAATATTCGATTTAGGGCTGGGCATCAGCAACACGGTGGCATCGCTCAACGGCGGTTTTTTTCTGCTTATCGCCATCGGCGTCAGTCTATTGGCCATCCGTTCCCGCCAGCTCAGCATATGGAGTATCTGGTTGAGTGTGTGGTTGCTGGTCTACGGCAGTTTTTTCTTTTGGTGGGAACCAGACAACATTGAGTTTTGGATTGGGGTGACCCCCGTCGCCGTACTTCTGCTGATTACACCCCTCGCCAACACCCGACCATGGCGGGTGCACAGCCTGATTGCCCTCACCCTCAGTATCATGGTGGCGAGTAGCAATTATGGCGCCATCACCTTGCGTGGCGATGCCCGTACCGACCTGCAACGCACCATCGCCAGTGCGGTGGCAACTGCCAGCCAACCCGCTGATTTATTGCTCATTCCCGATGGACTGCAAGAATTATATCTGCCCTATTACCACAACCACGCCTATTTTTTGTCGGTCAATGCCTTGATGACCACCCATCAGACGTGGGCAGAATCTTGTACGGCACTGAACGCCCAGATTGACCAAACCCAACAAGCAGGGGCAGCGGTAATTGTGGCTGCTGATTTTTTGACACCATCACTCGTCATGCAAAAACGCTTTGGTATCGCCCCAGATGCAGTGACAGATTGCCTAGTTCCGCTATTGTCAGATTTCACCCCCCTTCCATTACCCGCCAATATTCCCAGCCATCTCCGCCTCGCCCCTGCGGGCGCACAACTCATGCGCGGCGCATGGCGGACCCTCAACCGGGCACCCCTAGGATGGACGCTGACCAATGCGACACCACTTACCGGTGCAGATTGGACGATACAGGTTGATAACGATCCGGCATTGGTATCACCGATGCTTGACATCCCGATGCCACAAAAAATCGTCATCACCATGGAAAGTATCGCCACTGCCGATCAACAAGCCCAATTGTTTGTAACCAATCAACCCAATCAATTCAATGAAGCCCGATCCATTCGCTGGCAATTACAACCGGGGGTGCAACGCTACATCCTCAACCTTAATGATATTCCAGCACTGCCAACCCGACTCATCCAGCTACGCCTCGACCCCGTTGCCAATGGCAATGGCGGGCGCGTAACGATTCGCGGAATTGACGTTGTGCCGTAGATAATCCCACTACCATCAAAAAATCCCGATCGACCAATATTTTTACAAATCACAAAAGGAGTTGCTCATGACGCGTTATCATTTATTGCTCATCTGTTGCCTATGGGTGCTTTTGATTGCACCCATTACAACCACACATGCCGCCAGCAGCCCCTTTGCCACCACCGAATGTAACCAAGACGCCCCCACTGAACGCACCGTCGAATGTGGCACCATGACCCTGCCGTTATACGCCGACGGCAGCAAACCAGGCACGGTCGAATTGCCCATTATGATTGTACGGAGTACCACCCCTACCAAAAACCTACCATTGTTTTTGCTCCAAGGGGGACCTGGTGGTGATACCATCGAAACCTTTCAGTTCCTCGTCAAAAAACCACATTCGACCTTGCCCACCGATCGTGATTTGGTGTTTTTTGAGCAACGTGGTACTACCAATGCCAAACCATCACTCGATTGCCCCGAGATCTACGAGCAAATGATTACCTTGCTTGCCAAAAAAGTCAGTAGCGCTGAACAACTACAGTACAACAAAACCGCGTGGCAGGCCTGTCGGGATCGACTCAGCAAAGAGGGCATCGATGTGGGGGCCTTTAATAGCCAACAAAACGCCGACGATATCGCAGCGATTGCCGTTGCCCTCAACTACCCCCAAATCGACCTCTATGGCGTGTCATACGGTACTTTGCTGGCCCAACACGTGGTACGACGCCACCCTACCTTGGTACGCGCGTTGATATTGGATAGTGTGGTGCCAATGCACCAAAACGTGAATTTGTGGTATCGCAATTCTGGCGACCAAGCCATCCGCAACGGCTTTGCCGATTGTGCCGCCGACATCGCGTGTGCCCGCGATTACCCCGACATCCAAAACGAATATATTGCCCTCGTCAAAACACTCAACGACAAGCCCTTGTTGCTCGATCTCCATGACCATATCAGTGGCAACACCTACCCCAGCCTGATTGACGGCGATAGTCTGGCCGGGTTTGTGTTTCAGATGCACTACGACGAAGAGTTAGTCACCTACATCCCGATGCTGATTCACCAAATCAGTCGTGGCAATTACACCACCTTCACCACCCTCGCCGGTTTTTTTATATTTGAAGACAGTATGAGCGAAGGGATGCAAGCCAGCACTATTTGTAGCGAAGAAGTGTTGTCTCAGACCAGTGACTACCAGCTCCCCAACCCAAGTTTGTTACCAATAGACCCAGACGATTTGACGTATGACGTGGCAGATGAACGGCAGTGGTGTGCGATTGCGGCAGTGCCACAGCTCGACGCCAGTGTCAATCAACCATTCCAGAGTGACGTCCCGACCTTGGTCTATTCGGGGCGCTACGATCCCATCACCCCAGCACAATTCGGTGATGCCGTCCTGCCTGGATTACCCAACAGCCGCCACGTAGTATTTGCCCGTACCGCCCACGGCTCGTTTGTGTCAAATGCCTGTGCCGGCCAAATCGCCGTCGCCTTTTTGGATAAACCACAACGCAATTCGACCGAGCTCACTGCAATTTGTGATATCAACCAAAAAGCGACGTTTGCCACTAGTCAGACCCTGCGCCAAGGATCATTCATCTCCCAAATCATGCAACTCTCCCCCGTCGTAATGCCATGGTTGTATTTGATTATCGCCGTGAGTTGTTTGTTTTCAAGTGTGTTTGTCATTCGTCCCCTCAAAATGCTCTACAAAACCGTGCGGGGCATCTACACACCACCAATGGTGCAACAACTCCATTGGGCCGAATTGATTGCATCAATCAGCGCCCTCGGAGTGGTCAGTTACTTGGCCTATATTGCCGTTGATAGTAGTCTCAACATGGACGGTTACGGGATTATGTTTGGCATCCCCACCGTATATAACGCATTACCCGTATTACTCTATAGCCTGCCCCTGAGCATTTTTGTCCTTTGGTATACCGCCTATCGAATATATGCAGCTCCCAGCACGAAGCCTGAAGAAATTCCTAGTCAGCCCACTGCATATGCCAATTGGTTGACTTATGTCTATGCTGGCATAATTTTACTAAGTAGTGTAGTATTATTAGTGACATTACTATTCAATGGCATCTATGGAGGTTAGCCGTGGTGAAATTACGCTGGATGTGGCTGGTTATTGGTCTGCTCTGTGGCATACCGGTCATGAGTCATGCCCAAACGGTAGCGACACTCACCACCGAGGTGCAGTCAGACCAACGGGCGGCGATGCATAGCAGTGCCCGTGACGATATTGCACGTCATCCCAACGCGTCGCGTTATCAGATTATCAGCACCATCGACCCGGTGGCGCGTACGTGGCAAGGGCAACAAACCCTGACCTATACCAATCAAAGTGGCGTCACCCTCGACAAACTCTACTTCCGACTATTCCCTAATTTGCCCGATTTGGGTGGCGATTTGACGATTACGGCGGCGAGTGTGGCGGGAGTCATCGTCCCCGTCCAATACGAGGCCAACCGCTACCTCGCCCGACTTGATTTGGCCACCCCACTTGCGAGCGGCAGTCAAATCACCACGATACTTGATTTCGTCACCACCGTCCCCGATAACGTCGGGCAGAGCTTGTATGGGGCGTTTAATCACGACAGTCAAAACTTGGCACTGGCCTCAGCGTATCCCATGCTGGCCAATAATCCGGCGGGTATCTGGGAAATCGAAATCCCCGACACCAAAGGGGACTTGGTCAATAGCCCCGTCGCCGTATATGACGTCACCATTACCGCACCGCTGGGGTACAGCATCGTCACCACCGGTACCGCCACCAGTAGCACCCGCACCGCCACGGATCAACAAATCCATGTGGTGAGCGGGCTCCAACGTGATTTCATGGTGGTCGCCACCACGCTTGCACGCGTCAGTACGACGGTCGACGGCACCACCATCAATGTCTATTACCCCAATGGCAATCTGCGCGGTGGGCACTTGGCACTCAAATTTGCCCGCCAAGCGGTGCACCTCTATAACGGCATGTTTGGTCAATACCCCTACAACGAGCTCGACATGGTAGCGGTTGATGCAGGGACGTTTTATGGGGTCGAATACCCCGGGTTACTCTTGTTTGAACAACGCTTGTTCAACAAAGCATGGTTTTTTGAGAGTATTGTGGCCCACGAAGTTGCGCATCAATGGTTCTACAACGTCATCGGCAACGATGTGCAAACACATGCCTGGGTCGACGAGAGTTTTGCCACCTATGCCCAAGTGTTGTACCGCGAAAAAATCTGGGGGGCATCGGCCGCCACCATCGAACGCACCGGCTTTGTCAATCAATACGCCAAACTCCAGGCCCGCAATAGCGATGGTCCAATTGAGCAACATATGCGGGAATTTACGTTGTATAGCTACAACGTACTGGCCTACGCCAAAGCCGCCCTCTATCTCGATGCAGTGCGCGCCCAAGTGGGGCCAGAGGTGTTTGCCCAAGCGATGCGTGATTATTACGCTGCTCATCGCTACAAAGTAGTGGACGGCACGGCATTTGTGGGGGCAGTGCAATCAGCCTGCAATTGCGACATTCAGCCACTCTATAACCAATGGGTGTTAGGCCAATAGTATTTGGGGCAGTACAAATCACGACACAATGTCGAGCGCATGCCTCGGCACTGCATCGTGTGTTTGCGCATATTCAATGGGAACAACATTTCGTATAAAATAGTCTATACCCTGCGTTATTTTTATCATAGAAAGCAATGAAATTCATGCATCGCTCTTTATTTTCCCGGCTATTGGCACTGGTAGCAATTACCCTGTTCATTACTGCCTGTGGGAGCAATTCTGCAGCAATCACATCAGACCCATCGCCGGTAGCACCGCTCAAAGGGTCAGAGACCACTACCACAGATCCCCGTGATGAACAACGACTTGCCATGCACGAAAGCACTGTTGGCGATATCGACGCCCACCGCGACGTCCCTTTTTATCAAATCAGTGGCACTATCGACCCCCAAGGATTAACCTGGCAAGCGCAGCAAACGCTGACATTTGTCAATCACAGTGGAGCGGCACTCGATCGTTTATACTTTCGCCTTTATCCCAACCTCCCCGATATGGGGGGCGATTTGAGTATTAGCGCGGCGCAAATTAATGGTGTGGCGGCGCTGGTACAATACGAAGCTGACCGCTATATTGCGCGCCTCAATTTCCCGGTACCGATCGCCATTGATGCGACGACCACGGTCACACTAGATTTTGTTACTACCGTACCAAACGAAGGTGGTGCAGATTTATTTGGCACGTTGTATTTTGATGGGCACATCATTTCATTGCCCACGGCCTACCCACTACTCGCCAATACCCAAGCTGGGGCATGGGATTTGGCGATCCCCAATAGTAACGGCGATCTTGTCACCAGCCCCGTGGCCATGTACGACGTGACCACCACGATTCCCAATGACTATACGTTGGTCAGCACCGGCACTGCCACCGCCACCACCCAAACCGACGCCACTCAGACCATCCGAGTGGTCAGCGGGTTACAGCGCGACTTTATGCTGTCAGCAACCAGCAATCCCCACGTCAGTGCCGTGGTTGATGGCACCACCATCAGCATGTATTACCCCAACAATGATATCGATAGCGCCAATTTGGCCTTGGGGTATGCCAGCACTGCATTACATGTATTCAATACGGTCATCGGCCAATATCCCTACAACGAGCTCGACATGGTGACCAGTAATTCGGGGTCATTTGAAGGAATCGAATATCCGGGAATTTTGCTCTATTCACAAGACTATTTCAATACCCAGCCTGATTTCGAAGACCTCGTGGTCCACGAAGTGGGGCATCAGTGGTTCTACAATGTCATTGGTAACGATGTGCAACAACGTGCCTGGGTCGACGAAAGTCTGACCACCTACACCCAAGTACTCTATGCAGATGCAGTGCATGGCGTTGATGCCGGGCGCAAACAAATCCAAATGTTTTCATCCGATTACGACCAAATCCGTGATACGAGTGATGATCTCAAACTCGATTCCCCCATCGATGCACTTGGCGAAGATACCTATTCGCTGATTGCCTACTACAAAGGCGCCTTGTATATCGATGCGGTACGTGGTCAAATCGGCGACCAAGCCTTTGCAGAGGCCCTCAAAACCTACTATGCCGACAACCGCTATGCCATCGTCGACGGCACGGCGTTTGTGGCGGCAGCTCAATCCGCCTGCGACTGCGATATCCAGCCGCTCTATAACCAATGGGTGTTAGGGCAGTAACCCATTTATCTCGCACAGGGCACATGCCTTCGTCTAGCGTCATTCCATGCCGGTGTATGCCACCGGCGTGGAATCTCCTTGGGCGTGCCAGCGGATGATTTTTGTCTCACGCGGAGGCCGCGAAGGCGTTTTTTATTGGTTGGGGCAGTCGATTCATGTCTGCCACACTTCCTACCTCGTACCGGCGTCATTTCATGGCGCCGCATTTCATGGCGCCATGGAACAAAATCACCCCCTGATTCCGTCTTTTTCTATATCTGACTTGTTATGGAAAAAGGCGGAATCATTGCAACGCAACTTATCATCACAAATGGCGCATGTACTTACACTACTATTGACATGCGCGTTCCTGTTGATTCCTGTATTTGTCTATGCCCAAGCACCAAATGTGACCAAAATAGGCGACCCTGCCGCTGATCAACAACTCGCCATGCACACCAGTGCCCGGGCTGATATTGCCAAAAACCCCGATGTGCCACGCTACCGCATTATCGGAACGATTGACCCGACCAAACGTACCTGGCAAGCGACTCAGACGCTCACCTTTTGGAACAAAAGTGGTGCGACTCTCACCAAACTCTACTTCCGACTCTTGCCCAACCTACCCGATGTGGGTGGCAGTCTGACGGTTAGTAGTGCCACGGTGAACGGCAAAACCGTTGTGGTCAGATCCGAAGCCAATCGTTATTTGGCGCGACTCGACCTCACCACCCCCATCACCAACGGCGCCCAAGCCAGTGTGGTGCTCAATTTTGTCACCACCGCCCCTGGTAGCAACGGGTCGTCACTCTATGGCACCCTCTACCACGATGGCCAGACCATGTCATTAGCATCGGCCTATCCATTGCTGGCCAACAATACGAACGGCGTATGGGATGTGGCCGTGCCCAACACCAAGGGTGATTTGGTCACCAGCACCGCCGCCTATTACGATGTCAGCATCACAGCACCAACCACCCATAAAATTGTCAGCACCGGTACCGCTGTATCTACCAGCACAACCGGTACCAATCAGACGGTGCGCATTGTAAGCGGCCTGCAACGAGACTTTGCCCTCACCGCCACCAAGCTTGCCAGCATCAATGCCACAGTCGACGGTACCAAAATCAGCGTCTATTATCCCGCCGGCAAACTCACCGCCGGACAAGCAGCCCTCAAATACGCCAGCCAATCGTTGCGTTTTTATAACATCACCTATGGTCAATACCCCTACAACGAACTCGACATCGTCAACCTCAATGCCGGATCCTTCGAAGGCGTTGAATTCCCCGGATTCATTTTGATCGAACAACCATTCTTTACCACCTCGTCAGATTTCGAAAGTCTCATCATCCACGAAGTGGCCCATCAGTGGTTTTATGGGGTGATTGGGAATGACGTCCAAAACCACGCCTGGGTCGATGAAGGCCTTGCCACCTACAGCCAAGTACTCTACCACGCAGCCTTGCGTGGTGCTGCCGCCGGCACAAAAGAAAAAAACATCTTTGTGGCCGATTATAACGACCTCAAAGCCCAAAAAGGTGATGGCGCCATCGATCGGCCCATCAGCACCATGAGCGACTACAGCTATGGCATCTTGACCTATTCCAAAGCCGCCCTCTACTTCGATGCCATCCGCACCAAAATCGGCGCCGTGAAATTCACTGCCGCCATCCGCAACTACTACACCACCAACCGCTACGGGCTGGTCGATGGTATGGCGTTTGTGCGCGCCGCCCAAACTAGCTGTGGCTGTGACCTGCTCCCACTCTACAACCAATGGGTGCTCGCCAAATAATCACTACGGTCACCCAATCCACCCCTATCCAGCGTATGGATAGGGGTGGATTCTACTATAATGACCCTATTCTTGTATACGAGCTCAAGGAATGCATATGACTACTACCACTCGTCCCTTTTTGTTGGCTGGGGTCGCAACCACCAGCACCGACAGTTACACCATCACCTGTCCCTACGATGCCCAACCCGTGGCGACGCTGTGGCGCGCCGGTGAAGCACACCTCGATCAGGCCATTGCGACAGCCTATCAGGCCGTTGCGCTCACCAAACAACTCGCCGCCCACCAGCGGGCCACGATTTTGCGGACAGTAGCGACGCAATTACAGGCCCGCAGCGCTGAATTAGCCCAAGCGATTGCCCTCGAAGCCGGCAAACCAATCCGCCAAGCCCGTGGCGAAGTGCAACGCGCCATCACCACCTTCCAGACCGCCGCCGACGAATGTAGCCAGAGCCACGACGAAGTCTTGCGGCTCGATCGCGCGCCGGGGGGCGAAGGGCGCCACGCCGTCGTGCGCCGCTTCCCCATCGGAGTGATTGGGGCGATTTCGCCCTTCAACTTCCCGCTCAATTTGGTGGCCCACAAAGTAGCCCCCGCCATGGCCGCCGGCTGCCCCATCGTGCTCAAACCAGCCTCACAAACGCCCACTGCAGCCCTGATTTTGGGCGAAATCATCGTGGCTGCCGGCTGGCCTAGCGCCGCCATCAGCGTGCTGCCAATGAATAGTCGTGACGCCAGTGCCCTGATCCGCGACGAGCGCATCGCCATGTTGACCTTTACCGGGTCGCCGGCGGTGGGTTGGGGGCTACGTAGTCAAGCCGGCCGCAAAAAAGTCACCCTCGAGCTGGGTGGCAATGCCGGCGTCATCGTCCACGACGATGCCGATATCGCCGATGCCGCCACGCGCTGTGTAGCGGGGGGATTTAACTACGCCGGCCAAAGTTGTATTAGCGTGCAACGGATTTTTGTACAACGCACCGTCTATGCCCAATTCGTAGCGGCCTTGGTGGCGGGGGTCAATGCGCTGGTGGTGGGACATCCTCTCGACGAAAAAGCCGACCTCAGTGCCCTCATCAACCCCAGCGAAGCCCAGCGCATCAATGAATGGTTTGACCAAGCGCGCGCCGCCGGTGCCACATTCCTCACGGGAGGCACCGTCAGCAACGGGATTGTTACGCCTACCGTCATCGCCGATGCCGCCGCCACCCTCAACGTCAATTGCCGCGAAGTCTTTGCGCCCGTCGTGACGGTGCAGCCTTACGACACCTTTGCCGAGGCCATTGCCGCCGTCAACAATAGTGATTTTGGCTTGCAAGCCGCCGTATTTACCCGCGATATTGGGCGTATCTACGCCGCCTATGACCAACTCGAGGTCGGTGGGGTCATCATCAACGATATGCCCACCTGGCGCCTCGACCCCATGCCGTATGGTGGTGTCAAAAACTCCG
The DNA here is from genome assembly GCA_040397035.1 of Roseiflexaceae bacterium. Classification (GTDB taxonomy): domain Bacteria; phylum Chloroflexota; class Chloroflexia; order Chloroflexales; family Roseiflexaceae; genus UBA965. Next base: position 16,015 of record JBBAWW010000047.1, read on the forward strand.
GCACTGGGCGTGAAGGGGTGCGCTATGCCATCGAAGAAATGACGGAGCCCAAGTTGATGGTCATCAACTTGAGTTAGCCGTGTGCGGTGCAACCATCACCCCAATCGATGCGTCATATGCGCCAATACAACCACCGATTGGGAGGCTACAAATGAACGTACATACTCGATTTTTTCGCCGGCGCGATGACTATATGATTGCTGGCGTTGCCAGTGGCATCGCCCGCGCCTTAGGTGTCGATGCCTGGATTATTCGCTTGATTTTTTTGATGTTGGTGATTGGCTTCGGTACCGGATTACTGGTGTACTTCGTGTTGTGGATGATTATGCCCCTCGAACCGTTGGGAATAGTCATCCATCCCTACCAATTCGCCGATGACGATGTCAGCAAACGGCGGGGATGGGTTAGCGGCGTCTTGATGTTGATGGGCGTGTATTTATTAGTCAGCTTGCTGTTTGGACCTCAGATTTGGCGCTTCGCATTGCCCGTATTACTCATCGTCGGGGGTATTTTTCTCTTTAGTCAAAAAAAATAAGGGCGGCTATTGGTGAATGGCACAAAAAATGCGCTCCGCCGGTATGGCAGAGCGCATTTTCACACCTATTTAGGCCCGCAGGGCTATCCGCAACACTTCATCCATCGACGAGACGGGGATCAGCTCGAGTTCATCGCGAATCCGTTGCGGAAGCTCGGCGATGTCCTTGGTATTGGCGAACGGCAAAATAAAGGTTTTGATGCCAGCCCGATGGGCCGCCAACGTTTTTTCCTTTAAGCCACCAATCGGTAACACCTTGCCCCGTAAGGTTACTTCACCCGTCATGGCCACGTCACGGCGCACTTTGCGTCCCGTCATCGCCGAAATCAAGGCCGTGGTCATGGTAATCCCCGCCGAGGGACCATCCTTGGGGACAGCACCTTCGGGTACGTGGATGTGGATGATATGCTCATCAAAAAACGTCCCTGGAATGCCGAACTCGTCGGCATGCGCCCGCGCATAACTCATGGCCGCATGCGCCGATTCCTTCATCACGTCGCCCAGCTGACCCGTCAACTGGAATGCGCCTTTGCCTTTGAAGGAAAGCACTTCGATGGACAGCGTTTCGCCACCGACTGACGTCCAAGCAGCCCCCGTAGCCACCCCTACTTCGTCTTGGAGTTCGGCCAAATCATAACTATAACGGGGAACCCCGAGATACTCTTTGACTTGGTCTGCATCCACGTGCGTCAGCGGTGGGGCTTCGCCTTCGAGATCGGCCACGCGCCGAGCCACTTTACGACAAATCGTGGCGATTTCGCGCTCGAGCGAACGCACACCTGATTCACGGGTATACGCCTGAATCACCGTCAACAAGGCCGCATCAGTAATGATAATGCTCTCTGCGGTCAAGCCATGCGCTTCACGTTGTTTGGGCATCAAAAAGCGGGTAGCAATGCCGAGTTTTTCTTCTTCGGTATAGCCACTCATCTCGATGATTTCCATCCGGTCACGCAACGGTGCCGGGATAGTGTCGAGCTGGTTGGCCGTCGCCACAAACACCACTTGCGACAAGTCAAATGGGATTTCGAGGTAATGATCCGAGAAGGCGCCGTTCTGTTCGGGGTCAAGCACCTCGAGCAATGCCGACGTCGGGTCACCGCGGAAGTCTTGGCCCACTTTGTCGATTTCGTCGAGCACAAACACGGCCGCCCGTGATTTGGCCGATTTCATCCCTTGAATGACGCGGCCAGGCATGGCGCCAATGTAGGTACGGCGATGCCCGCGGATTTCGGCTTCGTCACGCACGCCACCTAGGCTCACCCGCACAAATTTGCGGTCGAGGGCCCGTGCCACCGAGCGCCCCAACGAGGTTTTGCCCACTCCTGGCGGGCCGACGAGACACAAAATCGGTGACCGCATCTTGGTACCCACCAATTTGCGCACCGCAATGTATTCGAGGATGCGTTCTTTGACTTTTTCGAGGCCGTAATGGTCTTCATCGAGGATGCGCTGGGCATCGTGCATGTGGATGGCGGCCAGTTCTTCCATGTTCCACGGCAACACCATCAACCAATCGATGTAGGTGCGGATTACACCTGCTTCGGGGCTGCCTTGACCTTGTTGGGCTAGGCGGCGGTATTCGTGCATGGCTTGATCCCGCACGTATTCGGGCGCCACCATGGCTTGGATTTTTTTCTTGAGTTCATCAACCGGGTCATCAAGCTCGTCGTCTTCGCCTAGTTCACGGCGAATCACGCGAATCTGCTCACGCAAGAAGTATTCCTTTTGCCCTTGGTCGAGGATCTCCTTGGTGTCGAGTTGGATTTTTTGGCGAATCTTCATCAATTCGAGATGCCGCGCCAACATGCGGTGTACGATGTGCAAGCGCGCCACTGGGTCAAGCTCGGTCAACACGGCGAGACGCTCTTTGAAATCAAAGGCTGGCGCATAGGTGACGATATCAGCCAAATGGCCGGGGGCGTCGATGCGGCGCACAAAGGCCACGGCTTCTTGGGGCACTTCACCGAGGTGATCGACAAAGTCATCGACCTGTTGTTTGACCGTCTCCATCAAGGCTTCGACATCCATGTTGAGCACGACTTCGTCGCTGATGACATGGGCGCGGACCTGATAGTGCGGTTCTTTTTGCAACAACTCATCGATATGAGCCCGTTGCTGCCCTTCGAGGATAATCCGGGCGGTGCCATCGGGGAGCTTCATGAACTCTTCGAGGCGGGCGGTGACCCCTACCGTGGGCAACGGTGGCGGGGTGCCGCTTTTGTATTGTTCGATGACCTCTTCGGGCACAAAAATCAACAACACCGGTTGCTTGGCATCCCAAGCGACTTCCAACGCACGAAACGACTTACCTTGACCAATCTGCAAGGGCACCGTCATTTGCGGCATGATGACCATTTCGCCGAGGACGACGAGGGGGTAATCAATGGCGCCGGCTTCATTCCCCATTGCTTCATTAGTCATTGCATTTTCCTATCAACCATCATAATCTTGTATCCATTGACGTTTGAAACGTCATTCTGTTCCATGGCAATTAGCGATATTGCACAATTCGCAAAAAGCTGTCGGCAACTAAGGCGGCACCACCAACCAAGGCGCCATCGATATCAGGTTGGGCCATCAATTCATCAACGTTGTCCGGTTTGACACTACCGCCGTATTGGATACGCACCACATCAGCGGCTACGCCACCAATCCGGCGCAATTCACCCCGAATGGCAGCATGCATGGTCTGAGCATCATTGGCCGTAGCCGTCAAGCCAGTCCCAATCGCCCATACCGGCTCATAGGCCACAACGACTTCGGCGAGACGATCACTCAAACCCGCCAAGGCACCGGCGATTTGACCGAGGACGACGGCTTGGGCGTTGCCCGCTTCCCGCTCGGCCCGCGTTTCACCCACACACACAATCGGCGTCATGCCGGCAGCCAGCACGGCGGCAGTTTTGCGGGCAATCAGGGCGTCTGTTTCGCCAAACAATTGGCGGCGTTCGCTGTGGCCTACAATCACGTAACGACAGCCGATGTCGTTGAGCATCCCTGGTGAAATTTCGCCAGTAAACGCCCCTTGGACTTCGGGGTAGACGTTTTGGGCACCGACCGCAACACTGCCACGGGGACGAGCAATCACGGCACCCAGTGCCGTAAAGGTCGGGCAGATGACCACGGCGCGGTCGGCGGGGATATTCGTCAAACCAGCCACAATCGCATCAGTCAATGCTATTGATTCGGCGATTGTTTTGTGCATCTTCCAGTTCCCGGCAATCAATTTACTTCGCATCAGCGTATTCCTTTTATGTCAACAAAATTAGCTGATAATCAGCGCAACCATCCAACTCCATACGGTAATCAAGGTGTCGGGGCGGGCCAACCCAAACGCCATCGCCCCAGCCACGGCCAGCATCGCCACATAGACATTGGTCGACCAGGCCAATATTTTGGCACCATCAAACGGACCATTGGGGATGAGATTGAACAAACCAATCCAGGCATTAAAGCCCACCCCCACCATACAAATCACATACAACAAATCAAAATCCCAGCGAAGTATGTAGGCAACTGGGTAAATCAACAAAAACACCACCGCCAACACCAAATTCGACAATGGTCCGGCAAGTGCAATCAAGCCGAGCCGGTGTTTGTCGTTGACGCCGGTGTGCCATACGGCTCCAGGTGCAGCAATAAAAATCCCCGCAAACGAAATCAATAACGACAACATCAACCAACGATTGTCGGCAGCAAAATGCGCTGAAGCACCAAAGTGACGCGCCACTTGGCGATGCGCCACTTCGTGCACCACAAATCCCACACCACACACAATCGATGCAACCAGCAGTTGCTCGATGAATTGTGGGCTGAGTAGATTGGCGACTCCGGTTTGGACAATTGCATAGGCGACAGTGGTACCAGCCCACGCTTTGGTGATTTCGACTATGTCATCATGCTGTGGACCAACGGGTACATCGGAGAATGATTGCATTACAACCCCTGATAATCATTTTGTAGCAAATTATACCAGAATGATATGAGAAACGTCGAAGAGACGGGGATTGATCCATGGGTATCACTATGCGTTGCATGGTGGAGACGCAGTACGATGCAGCAGGCTGCCTCTCCACTGCCTCTCCACTGCCTCTCTACTTCATACTTCATATCACCATGCGTTGCATGGTGGAGACGCAGTACGATGCAGCAGTCTGCCTCTCCACTGCGTCTCTACTGAATTAATCGCCCCTACACGTCGTCCCTCCCCCATTGGTAATGCCCGCGTTACGCTCCTTTGCGAAAGTAGAGCTGGAAACACAATTTATCTACTCAGAGGAGCAACTCATGTCACACCAACAGACTGTCGCAACCTTGTACGTCAATCACGCCGATGCCATCCGTCGCTACCTCTACCGCCGCGTCTATGACATCTCCCTCGCCGAAGATTTGTGCAACGATGTCTTTGTGCGGGTCCTCGAAGGACTACCCAACTACCACGACCGCGGCTTGCCTATCGAGGCCTGGTTGTATCGCATCGCCCACGACAAAGCGGTCGACGCCATTCGCTACATGGCCCGTCGACCACAGGTCACGATCCAAGAATATGATGCCCACGTGCTTGATGAATCATCGATTGCCGACGACGAACATTTCCGTACCGTCCTCGAGCACCTCAGCGAAGAACAACGGCGCGTCATTATCATGCGCTATTGCAACGATATGACCTTTGCCCAAATCGCCCGCTCCCTCAACCGTAGTGAAGGCGCCATCAAGCAATTACGCAATCGTGGTCTACAAACCTTGCGTGAGACTTATGTATCGTCGGCATGATTTACGCAAGTACTTGGGCGATTGTACCTTTTGCAGCCGCCACCATCACAGGATTGGAATGCAAATAATAGGGCAAGGCAATCACCGCCACCGACAACGCCCAGGCTTGACCTCGGAACCACGTATCAGCGTCAACCTGCATTACATCACGAAATACCTGCCGACTCACTGCATCACCCATATTCCACGCAGGCAACAAATCAACGGCCGGATCACCGACAGCCAAGCCGCCAAAATCAATCACCGCTGATAACCGTCCATCCTGACACAACAAATTCGTCACCGTCAAATCACCATGTACCCACACCCCCGCAACAGACCACGCAGGAGTGTGGGTCGCTTGTTGCCACAATTCCATAGCAGGTATGTAGGCAATCAATCCCAAATCAGCACACTGGGCGATACATGCCCGGGTGCGGGCATCACGGTCGGGATCGGTCAACGGCAATCCCCGTCCAAAATTCCCCGCACCAGCTAGCGGCGCACCGGTGGTAGCACAGCGTTGCAATGCAGTAATCCAGCCAGCTAAATCCCTCGCAAGTTGCACCATGTCGAGTGACCCTGATTGTGATACATCGTGCCCTGTCAGCCACTGATAGACATACCACGGCCACGGATATTCAGCAGTAGCCAGTCCTTGCGCCACGGGCACAGGCGTCGCCAATGGCAAGTGTGGCGCCAATACCGGCAACCAACGACATTCTTTGGCGATATGCGCAGTCGCAGATACGATCCGGGGTAAGCGGACTGCGAGATCTGGCCCCAGCCGAAAAATCGCGTTATCGGTGCCACTCGATTCCACCCGGGTCAACGTCAATTCCCGCCACTGCGGGAATTGAGTATCAATCAGGCTTCGTACCAATGCCACAGGAATATCACGCTCGTCGGCATGCATTTTGGTCATGGTGTCGCCTAAATAATATTGCGCTCAAACGATGTTCCCGTAGCATAGCGCTCGATGCGTAATGAATCGATGTCAAAACTACGCGCCCGACCATCGAGGACTTCTTCGGCAATCAACAATCCCGTCGCCGGCGAATGCATGATACCGTGACCACTAAATCCTGCCGCATTGATGAATGACGGCATATCGGGGTGGCGCCCCAGAATAGGCATGTGGTCGGGGGTGATTTCGTAGGCACCAGCCCAGCATTGCTTTTCGGCCAGCTGGACTTCACCCAATCGTGGGAAGCGCTGGAAGCCGGCGTCGAGCACGGTGTCGAGCCAACCCCAATCGACCGCCGTGTTGTAGCCAGCGGGTTCGTCGGGTTTGGACAGCCCAAAAATCAGACTATCGTGCTCTTTGCGCATCCAAAAGCCCGATGTCACATCGACTGTCAACGGCATTTGCCCCGGGATGATATCAGTCGGTTGGGTCACATAGATATTGCGCCGGAAGGGTTGCACCGGTACGTCGAGCCCGGCCAGCCCCGCCACCACACCCGCCCACGACCCCGCACAGTTAATCACCGTCTCGCAACTAATCCGGTCCTGGGGTGTCTGTACCGCCACCACCCGCCCACTCACCACTTCGATGGCGGTGGCAGGTGCCGAGCGAATCAATTCGACACCGAGGCTACGGGCCCGATTGAGATAACCCATGGCAACCCCATGCGGATCACAAAAACCATCATCAGGACCAAAGGTGGCCCCAATAATCCCGTCGAGATTGACGTCAGGCACAATGGCATGGATTTCACTGGGTTTGAGCAGTCGTGTACGCACACCCAAGGCGTTTTGCATGGCAGTAGCCTCACGGTAGCCTTGCCAGTTTTCTTCGTCAGTAATCAGAAAGAGATAGCCGACTTGGCGCAGACCACTCTCGCCGCCGATTTCACTTTGGAAGTGGCGCAGGCGTTCGATGCCGTATTGCGACATACGCACGTTGATTTCGTGCGAGAACTGATGACGCACACCGGCGGCAGAGCGCGCGGTACTCCCTTGGACTTCGGTATCGAATTGTTCGAGGATGACTACGTCGTGGCAACCACACATCGCCAAATGACACGCCACCGAAGCACCCATCACCCCTGCTCCAATAATTACCACACTTGCATGCGTGCGCATAGTTTCACCTTTGTTGTCTGTTGAGTTACGCTCATTATAATAGTATGACAATGGATGTGGTGTGACGCCGTCCTCCTTTATTTATCTCGCACAGAGCACACAGAGTGCGCAGAGGCGTTTTGTTGATTGCGGTGCGCCGATGAATGTCAACCACACTTCCTACTTCCTACTTCATGGGCGATTACCAGTCGCCGTGATGCAACTATCGATACGACAATCGATCTTTAGGCGACTGGATTAATCGCCCCTACTATTTTTCTATCTTTCAAAAAATACCTCTGCAAACCACAAAAAATCTGCTGATTATTTAATTCTTTTTTTGCAACAATACCTGCGCCAATTGAAAGTGGCATAAAAATGGCTTTTGCCTTATAGTTTT
>JBBAWW010000048.1:0-6798 GCA_040397035.1 Roseiflexaceae bacterium
TCAATGCACCGCCGAACAACCAACGAGCCGCCTAGATTGGCGCAGGTATTGTATACTACACAGAGATAATTTGTGATGAATAATAATGCGTAGCGTGTTTTGGCTACGTAGGTAGCAAGGTTGTGATTGTGAAGGCATACCGCGCAATTCCATGGTCGGCATGGCGTGTATTAATGCACAGTGTGCTGTTTGGACTAGGGATTAGTTTTTTTGACGTGTTATTCACATTTTATTTAGTGAGTATGGGGTTTGGGATCGAGACCGCGGGGATTTTGTCGACCACTGCGCGTATGGCCGGACTCGTAATCGGTTTACCGGCGGGGGTATTTGTTGACCGCATCGGCCCACGGCGGGCCTTGGTGATTGGGGTGGTAGGCTATGCTGCCATGATGGCGTGGCTCTTGTTTGCGCCGACGGTACTGTGGTTAATCATTAGTCAATTTGCGGCGGGTTGTTTCGTATCGTTGGCCATGACGGCTATGATGCCAATGCTCACCACCGCCACGCCACCCGCCCAACGCCCACTCGTATTTGGGCTCAATGAAGCCTCGATTAGTTTTGGGTTGATTGGGAGTGTGATTGCCGGCTGGCTTCCCAGCGTGCTGGCACCATGGGTGCAGGTCAATGCCCAAGATGCCTTAGCATATCGCTTGGCGTTGTTGGTCGGCGTGGCGATTATTTTTATTGCCGTAGTTCCGATCCTCACTGCCATTCAGACGAGTAGTGCCCATGATGATGCCGCCGAAGCCCACGATAGTGATGTGCCCACCAAAGCGCCTCGCCGGATTGTGGGCTATGCGGTGGCGAGTTTGTTTGTGGGCATGGGTGGCGGCACGTTTTTGCCATTCCAGAGCCTTTATTTCCGCATGCAATTAGGGATGGCCGATCACGACGTAGGTATCGTGATTGCGGTTGGGGAAGTATTGATTGGGGTAGGTGCATTACTGGCGGGGCGCTGGCTGGGACAACGCAATCTGCGCCATTGGGCAGGAGCCTTGCGGCTTGTAACAGCGCCGATTTTTGCTTGCTTGATGATTCCGGTGTTGCCGTTTGCATTGGTAGGCTACTTTGGGCGCAGTTTTTTGATGGGTGGCAGCTTTGCGCTCAATGATGTGTTGACCATGCACCTCGTCAATGCGCGGCAACGGGGACGGGTGGCGAGCCTGATGACGGTGTTTTGGTCGGCTGGTTGGGGGATTTCGGCGACATTGAGTGGCTATGTCCAAACTGGCTATGGCTTTGCCCCATTGATTGCGTTTAGCGCGGTGGCGTATGTGTTGTCTGGTTTAGCGATTTGGTTTTTTACGAAAGATTAATACCTGATGATGAATTCTTGGCGGAAAATTCCCTTTACGGTATGGCGCATCATCATACATAGCGTGTTGATCGGCCTCGGGATGAGTTTTTTTGATGTGTTGTTTAATTTCTATCTCGTGAGTATTGGCTATGCCGCCGATACCGCGGGGATTTTGTCGACCACGGCGCGTATTGCTGGCTTGGTAGTGGGGATTCCCGCCGGCATGTTGATTGACCGCATTGGGGCGCGGCGGGCCTTGATGGCTGCGGTATTGATATATGTGGTGGGATTGTCGTGTGTGGTATTTGCACCCACCAAGGTGTTGTTGATTGTGAGTCAATTTGTGGTGGGTTGTGCCTTTGCGTTGCTCTTTTCGGCGTTATTCCCGTTGCTCACCGTGACCACCCCCCATTCCCAACAAACCGCAGTGTTTGGCCTCAACGAAGCCGCCCTCAACATGATTGGGTTAGTGGGGAGCATTGTAGCGGGTTGGTTGCCGACGGTGGTGGCACCATGGTTGCAGGCGAGTGACCAGAGTGCGGTAGTCTACCGGGTGGTGTTGTTGATTGGGGTGGCGATTCTGGGGTTGTCGACGTTGCCATTGATTGGTCACCTCGAAGAGGCAGGCGAACGTGACGCCGATGGGGTGTTGACCGATGGCGCCAATATCGCGGTGCGCAGTAATTGGACAATTATCAAATACGGCATGGCAGGGTTTTTGATGGGGGTAGGGAGCGGCACGTTTTTCCCTTTCCAAAGTCTCTTTTTCCGTATGCAATTTGATTTGCCCGACGCCCAAGTAGGGACGATTCTGGCATTTAGTGGGGTATCGTTGGGAATTGGAGCGGTGTTGTCTGGCCACTATATCGGCAAACGCAGTTTGCGGGTGTGGGCGGGGAGTTTTCGGATTTTGGCGGCGCCGATGTTACTATTAATGTTGTCGCCGGTGTTGTGGTTGTCCGTATTGGGATATATTGTGCGGGCACTGTTGATTGGCGGTAGTATTTCGCTCAATGACGTCTTGACGATGCGCCTAGTGAATCCGCAGCAACGGGGGTTTGCCTCGAGCATCTGGAACATGCAATGGGCGGCGGGATGGGCGATTACGGCGACGTTGAGTGGCTTCGTGCAGACCAGTTACGGTTTTACCCCGTTGTTGATTTTGGGGGCGATTGCCTACGTGTTGTCGAGTGTTTCGGTCTGGCAATGGCAGCGGGATGGCTAAGTGGGCGATTGTCGCACCGCGGTGACTTCGGTGGCGGTATGGGTGTAACTTAAAAACGACACGACATAATCATGGCTTGTCTGACATATTTTTCGTGAATCTATAGTGCATGCGCTAGAATAGATATATGCGTTGCAAGAAGGAACTGTTATGACCATATTGTTGTATCATCACGATGCGTTTTTGCGGGAATGCACCGCCACCGTGATCGCCCATGCCAGTGAAGGCCACGGGGTCATCCTCGCTCAGACCGTCTGTTATGCCACCAGCGGTGGTCAACCACACGACACCGGCTCCATGCGGGCGGGGAGTGGTAGTTGGCAGATTACCGATGTCAAAAAAACCCCCGACGGCATCGTGCATACGCTCAGCGAGGGTGAATTACCGGCCGTCGGATCCACCGTCACTTGCGCGATTGATTGGCAGCGACGTTACCGCTTGATGCGCACCCACACGGCGTTACATTTGCTGTGCGGCGTGGTTTTCCGAGATTATGGAGCCTATGTTACGGGTGGCAACATGGATCTCGACGAAGGGCGGCTCGATTTCGAAATCGCCGATTTCAGTAATGAGCTGGCCCAAACCATTGTCGAAAAGGTCAACCTAGAAGTGGCTGCCAACCGAACCATCGCAGTCAAAATCTTGCCCCGTGACGAAGCCTTTGCCATCCCCGATTTGATTCGCACCAAAATCAGCTTGTTGCCCGAAGGTATCAGCGAAGTGCGCACGGTTAACATTGTGGGGCTCGACTTGCAAGCTGACGGCGGTACGCATGTGGCACATACGAGTGAAGTGGGGCAGGTCACCCTGCTCAAAACCCGCAGCAAAGGGGCGACCAACAAGCGGATTATCATAGGATTACAATCATGAGCGATGCATCGGTCAATCAATCCATCCAACAACAATTTGGGGCGGTGGCCGCCAATTACACCACCAGCACGGTGCATGCCAGCGGTGCTGACTTGCAGGGACTGATTGCGGCGGCGGGCTTGACCGGGCGTGAACGGGTGCTGGACGTGGGGTGTGGCGCTGGGCATGTCACCATTGGATTGGCGGCACAGGCCTTGCATTTGACGGCAGTCGATTTGACGCAGGCCATGCTTGACCAGACCCAGGCCCAAGTCGAAAAACGGGGTTTGCAGAATGTGACCATTCAAATAGCTGATGTGGCGGCGTTGCCATTTGGCGATGCCTCGTTTGATGTGGCGGTGTCGCGCTATGCGGCTCATCATTTCGCCGACCCACTCCAGGCATTGCGTGAGATACAGCGGGTGTTGGTACCGGGGGGGCGCTGGTTGTTGGTGGATGTGGTGTCGCCTCCTGAACCAATGGCCGATACGTATTTGAATACGGTTGAAATTTTGCGCGACCCTTCGCATGTACGTGACCACAGTGTGGCGCAATGGCTGGACATGTGTGGTGTGGCTGGTTTACCAGCCCACCACGTACAGACCTGGTCGGTGCGGCTCGAGTTTACGACGTGGGTGACCCGCATGGCGACACCGGCACTAGAAGTCGCTCAACTCCAACGCTTGATGGCCAATGCGCCGGCCCATGTACGTGATATTTTGGGGATCGAGGCCGACGGTAGTTTCCATATCGCCGTCGCCTTGATCGAAGGGGTGCGGGCATGAGTCGTTGGGCCACGATTCGACAGGGGTTTTTGGTGACACTGGTGGTCTGGCCGGGCGTGGCGCCGTTTGGGATGGTGTATGCCGTCAGTGCCTTGTCGGCAGGATTAAGTTTCTGGGAAACGCTAGGCATGTCGCTTATCGTCTTTGCTGGCGCCTCACAATTCACTGCTGTGGGGATGTTTGGCAGTGGCGCGCACCCGTTTAGTATTATTGCGACCACGGCCATTATCAATGCCCGCCATTTGTTGTTGGCGGCCTCGACGGCCTCGTATATTCGCAAGTCGCCGACGTGGTTGCGGGCGCTGGTGGCGTTCCAATTGACCGACGAAACCTACGCCGTGGGGGTGCAACACTTCAACCAGCATGGCGGCAACGCCTGGTTCCAACTAGGTTCGAATTTGAGTCTCTATGTGGTATGGGCGACGAGCACCATCATCGGTAGTTTGTTGGGCGCGTTGATCCCTAATCCGGCCGCCTTGGGGCTGGATTTAATCTTCCCATTGACCTTTATCGCCTTTACGGTGCCGATGTTGCGCGACCGTGTCAATCTGGTGGTGGCGCTGTTGGCGGCGATTGTTGCGGTAGTCACGGCGCTGGTATTGCCAGGCGGTTGGTATGTCTTGACGGCCGGAATTTTGGCGAGCGCCGTAGGGGCGTGGCTGGCACAGCGTCAACAATTAGTACAAAAGGAGCTTATCAATGAAAATTCCTGAGTTTGCACTAGAGCGCTATTTTGCGCGCTACGAATTTAGTACGCCCTATATTTTGTGTAGTTCTGACATCCAAGGCATGGCAATGCACGATTTGTTGGCACTGGCCGATGACGATGCGATGCAGCGCTGGCAATCATTGACCCTCGGCTATACCGAGACCAATGGTTTGCCAGCCTTGCGGACTGCCATTGCCCAACTCTACGACGGGATTGACCCTGACGAGGTGATTACCTTTGCCGGCGCCGAAGAGGCCGTATTCATCACCGCCAACGTGTTGCTTGGGCCTGGCGATCATATGATTAGCACCTGGCCCGGCTACCAATCGTTGTATGAGGTAGGGCGGGCGACGGGTGCCGATGTAACCTTGATTGAGTTGCGGCCTGAACAAGAATGGCGCCTCGACATCGACGAATTGCGCCGGGCCATCCGCCCCAACACCAAGTTGATTTTGCTCAACACTCCGCACAATCCGACGGGGGCATTGATGAGTCACGACGATTGGCGGGCGGTGGTGGCGATGGCGCACGAGGCAGGGGCGGTGTTGTTTGCCGACGAAGTCTACCGCATGCTGGAATACAACCCCAGCGACCGCTTGCCGGCGGCCTGTGAATTATCACCGTCGGCCTTGAGCCTCGGCGTGATGTCCAAGGCCTTTGGGTTGGCAGGGTTGCGGATTGGCTGGTTGGTGGTGCGTGACGCAGTGCTACGGCAAAAACTGCTGGCCTACAAAGACTACACCACGATTTGCAATTCGGCTCCCTCTGAGGTGTTGGCGTTGATTGCGTTGCGGGCGTCACAACGGATGTTGATTCGTAGCCGGGCGATTGTGTTGCGCAACTTGCAGTTGTTCCACGAGGTGTGTTTACGCATGCCGGAGCGCTTGCAGATGGTGGCACCGCGGGCGGGGAGTGTGGCCTTTGCCCAGATTCAGCATGCCAAACCGATTACCCAGATTGCCGAAGAATTAGCGGCGCAGGCCGGGGTGTTGATTTTGCCGGCGAGCGTGTATGGGTACCCGGGCAATTATTTCCGGGTAGGGTTTGGTAAAGCCGATTTCGATCAGGGCTTGGTGCGGTTTGAGGCCTACCTACAACAACTGTGATAGGGAGGAGTAATAGATGTCGATTTGGTTGACCTATGCCGGGATGGCGGCAGTGACCTATGCCGCCCGGGCGATTCCCTTGCTGTTGTTGCGCAATGACCCGCCGCCGTGGCTGGCGTTGTGGTTAAAATATGTGCCGCCGGCGGTGTTTACGGCCTTGATTGTCCCCGCCGTGGTCACCCAAATGGGCGACTATGGGCGGGTGTTGCAGCTGGGGCCGGCGGTGGGTGCCGCGGTCGTGGGTGCCCTGGTAGCGTGGCGTACCGAAAACGCCATTGTGACGGTGGGGGTGGGGATGATTGCCTTTTGGTTGATACGCCTGGTGGTGGGCTAAGGGGAAAATGCACCCCCACCGACGCCATAGCGCATAGTACGGATGGGTGCATCGCAGGTCGTATGCCCCGTGCGCTAGGATATTTTTTACAAAAAGGAAACGCCATGGAATTACGCACGATTACCATTGGGGCTCGTGAAGGTGATTTGGGGCGGGGGGCGCAGGCTGCGCATGCCTTGCGTCAGCAGCTTGGTGAGGCTGGCTATGTGGTGCAGACCTTGCGGTGTACCCCCACCATGAATGGGTTTAATAGTTGTGCCGATTTGGTGAGTGTGGCCACCGGGATCGAAGCCCGCGCCCTCGATGACGGCTTTGATTATGCCACCTTGGGCGTCGTGCCCCGCGACCGTTTGGGGCAGCTGGCAGATGCCATGGCGGCCACGCAAGCGGTATTTGCCAGCGTCAGTCTGACGGCCAATGGGCTGGTTGATGATGCGGTGGTGCAAATGATGGCGCAGATGACGCATGACTTGGCGCGCAAAGTGCCGGGTGG
>JBBAWW010000048.1:6898-23595 GCA_040397035.1 Roseiflexaceae bacterium
GTTTGGTGATTGGGGCACGTTGGCGGCGGTGCGCGCTTTGACGGCGACGATTCGGGGCTGTGACGTGACCCAGCTGGGCTTTTCGGGCATCATGTTGCCGGTGGTCGAAGATGCCACGTTGGCGCAACGCGCGCTGGATGGTCGCTATACCTTGCGTGATTTGTTGGCGTTTAGTGCGGTGTGTGGTACAGGGCTCGACACTATCCCGTTGGCTGGTGATGTCGATACCGCGGTGCTGGCCGGGATTTACCGCGAGGTGGCCACGTTGGCGACGGCATTGAAAAAACCACTCACGGCGCGCTTGATGCCCCTCGCTGGGCATACGGTGGGGCAAAAAACCCGCTTTGCCGAATTATTACCGGCGCCGTTAGCGCAGTTTTTTTGTGAGGCGCGGGTGTTGGCGTAGTGGTGCGCGGACGAGTTGTTACGCAGTTGGCAAGGTGCAGATAAACGTCGTACCGACCCCAACAGTGCTCACAACCCAGATTTTGCCGCTGTGACCTTCCACTAAGTGGCGGGCAATGGCGAGTCCGAGGCCCGTACCTGAGCCGCGGGTGCGGGCTTGGTCGACCTTGTAGAAGCGTTCAAATACCCGCGATAAATGTTCACTAGGGATACCGACGCCGGTATCGGTGATGGTGATGGCCACCCATTCGCCACCATTGTGATCGACAGGAATGCCCGGGAGCGTATCATAATCGGTTGGCAAGTTAATGAATTGTGCGCCAATGGTGATATAGCCACCGTCAGGGGTGAACTTGACGGCATTGTGGAGCAAATTGAGCAACACCTGATCGATGCGTCCGGCGTCGGCGAGGATCATCGGTAAACCACTGAGGACGGTGTGATTCACTTCAATATGATGACTGTCGGCTTGGGGCTGGATGCGTTCAATGGCGCGTTCGACGATTTGAATCACATCGGTGGGCGCCATTTGCAAGGCGATGCGGCCGGCTTCGATTTGCGACAAATCGTGTAAGTCGTTGACGAGGCGGGTTAGGGCATCGACTTCGTCCGAAATCCGGCGCGCCATGCGTTGGGCGATTTCGGGTGGGGGATTACTAGCAATCGTCTCGCTCAACAATTTGAGGGCAGCCAAGGGCGTGCGTAATTCGTGTGACACACTGGCAATCATGTCGCGGCGGGAACGTTCGAGCTGACTGAGCTGAGTGATATCACGGACCAACAAAATCACAATCACGTCGTTGTTGGGTTGAATGAGGGGGCGGGCACTGACCCGTAGCGTGCGAGCCGGATTGCGCATCGGCAACAGCATTTCGTCGGCTTCACAACGCACGGCCACATCCCGCACAAATTCATCGAATTGATGGTCGCGAATCAGGCTAATCAAGGTACGGCCGACGCCGTCACGTTGCAGGTTGAGCAATTCGCTGGCGGCAGGATTGTGCATCAACACAATCCCGTCACCATTGACAAACAAAATACCGATGTCGATTACCGATACGATGATTTCGGCAGGGGCATAGGGGCGCTCTACCACCACCGGTGGTGGCGATGCCTGTGGTTCCGGGGGACGATTTTGCCACATAATCACCAGCCACGTAATAGCGGCAGCGGCAATCACCCAAGGGACGAGCAAATCAAACAACATTCCTGCTCTCCCGTATTTATTTTATGAAGTAGGCAAATCAAAACGATAGCCAATCCCCCGCACGGTTTGCAGGTATTCGGGGGCGCTGGGATCGAGTTCGACTTTTTCACGCAGCCAGCGGATGTGCACATCGACGGTGCGCCCATCGCCCACATAATCAAAGCCCCAGACCCGCTCGAGCAGGACATCGCGTGACAAGGCCAAACCGCGATTGCGCATGAGGCAGGCCAGCAAATCGAATTCTTTTTGCGAGAGTTGGATTTCGGCGTCGTTACGCCAAATCCGGCGTGAACCAGCATCCAGCTTAATCATACCGACATGCAAAATATCACGGTCGGCACCACCACTGCTCCGGTCGCTACGGCGCAAAATGGCGCGGATACGGGCCAGCAATTCGCCCACACTAAAGGGTTTGGTGAGGTAATCGTCGGCGCCGAGTTCGAGGCCGGCAATCCGGTCGACTTCGTCTTGGCGGGCGGTTAGCATGATGATGGGGATGGCGCTTTCTTTGCGGAGCATGCGACAGACCGAAAAGCCGTCGAGGCGCGGCAACATTACATCCAACACCACAATGTCGGGTTTGTCTTGCCGCGCCAGCTCGAGGGCGGTGACACCATCGCCTGCACCAATCACCGTATAGCCTTCACGTTCGAGATTATAGCGAAGCGTTTCTGCGAGCGTGGCATCGTCTTCTACGAGCAAAATCGTGGGCATGATGTCCTCTTTTCTTAGGCCGAATCAGGGCGGATGCGGCTGACGCCGTCACTCGCATGCGTCACATAAATCGTGGCACTGCGCCCAGTGCTGGCCAAGTAGGCCGCCGCTACTTCGTGACGGAAGCGCTCGACGGCATTGATATCAACCAAACTGACGGTACAGCCGCCAAACCCAGCCCCGGTCAGACGTGAGCCATAACAGCCATTGACCCGTTGGGCGGCCGCCACCAGCGCATCCATCTCAGGGATGCTGACGGCATAATCGTCGCGCAAGCTGGCGTGCGAGGCATTCATCAAACGCCCAAACTCCGTGATATTGTCGGCAGCCAAGGCTGTCACACTGGCGATGACGCGCTCGTTTTCGCTGATGACGTGGCGGGCCCGTTGGAGTACCACCGGTGACAACACGTGCCCGTGGCTGGCCAACTGGGCGCTACTGACATCGCGCAAGGCTTTGATGCCTAGGATAAATGGCTTGAGAAGCTCAACTGCTTGCTCACATTCGGCGCGGCGTTGGTTGTAGGCCGAGCCGGCCAAGGTGCGTTCGATGTGGCTATCGCAGATGACGATGGCCGCATTGGCGGGCACAGGGACTTCTTGGTAGCTCAAGTCACGGCAGTCAATCAACAAGGCATGATTGGCTTTGCCGAGGGTTACGATGAATTGGTCCATGATGCCACAATTGACGCCCACGAATTGGTTTTCGGTGGCTTGGGCCATTAGGGCGAGCTCTTCACCCAAAATATTCAGGTTATGAAACAGTTGAAACATGTAGCCGGTGGCTACTTCGAGCGCCGCCGACGACGACAAGCCGGCGCCCCGTGGTACGCTACTCGCCACCACCATGTCGGCGCCGTTGATGAGATGTCCGGCGCCAATCAAGGCCCGCACCATCCCTCGGATGTAGTTGCTCCATGGTCGCATGCCACTGCGCTCGATCTGATCTATCGCAAATTCGTCGCTTTCGTTGAGATCGGCTGCGAGCACCCGTACCCGGCGGTCGGAGCGGGGGGCGGCAGCGATAAACGTGGCTCGATCGATGGCCGCAGGTAATACGAAGCCATCGTTGTAGTCGGTGTGTTCGCCAATCAGGTTGACACGACCAGGGGCGCGCACAATCAGGCTAGGTGCCTGCCCATAGTGTGTCTGAAACAATGAATGTATCTGGGCAGCATCGATTATCGTCATCTTGTTCTCCACTAATATATACAGTATGCAATGGTTATTATAAGGAATTGTTATATTTGTGTGCTACTTTATTTAACAAAAGCATTAACAGCACAAAACCAACCCCTACTACACCTGCCAACCACGGCTGGCTGGTACTCAAATCCCCTGCCAACGTCAACAACGCCAAGCCGGGTGCCACTCCCAACAACGACGCCAGCAGGTAGCGCCACCACGGTAATGTACTACATCCGGCCGCCAGCGACACCATGGTATAGGCCGGTCCGGGCAAAATCCGGAGCACGATCAGGCGCAACGGCGTGATTTGTTGGCACAAACGGTCAAAGGCGGCTTTTTCGGCATCAGATAAGCGGGTATACAAAAACGTCCGTCGTCCCCATTGCCGCGCAATCGCAAAGCCAAGCAAACTCCCGATCACATCCCCTAGCATGGTGATGCCAAAACCAATCCACGGTCCATACAACAATCCGGCCCCTACTTGAGCGATGGTGGCGGGTGCGATAGGTACTACCAAAATAAAGGCAATGATGCTACTGAGGAGTACCCCGCCCCACCAACCAAATGGCGCCATCAGTGTGCGTAACCCTTGGGGAGTGAGATTGATGAATTGGCGGATCCACCACAGCATCGCCAAAAACAGCACCCCCGCAATCGCGAGCATGACGATACGCCGGGGGGTGAGCAGGGTGCGGATGGTTTGCCAGGTACTGGGTGTGCTCATAATTCTTCCTCGTTGATAACCTGATACGTATATCCTTGCGCCGTCAGAAAGCGTTGCCGTTGCCAGGCATCGTCCACTTCGCGGGTCTGGGCGCTCACCAGCGTATAAAACAGCGCCGTGTTGGCTGCTTTGGGGCGCAACACCCGGCCCAAGCGTTGCGCTTCTTCTTGGCGTGACCCAAAGCTCCCCGAAATCTGGACCAGCACACTGGCACTCGGTAAATCCAAGGCTTGATTGCCTACCCGCGACAAAATCAGACAATCAATCTGCCCAGTGCGAAAGGCATGAAACCAATGTGCACGCTCATCACTACTACTCGCACCGGTCACGAGTGGCCAGCCCGTCAAGGCCGCCAAGGCGTGTAATTGCGCCAAATAATGCCCAATCACCAACATGTTTTCTCCGGCATGACGTTGGCGAATGTGCTGGACGACGGCGTACTTGGCGGCGGCTTGGGCTGCGAGGCTGCCGTGCTGGCGACTGAGTGCCCCGAGGTAGCTGGCGCGTTCACTTGCCGTCAAGTGCACCCGGACTTCGATACAGCGGGCCGCGGCGATATAGCCTTGTTGTTCGAGTTGGCGCCACGGCACACTATAGCGGAGTGGCCCAATCAAACTAAACACATCACCAATCCGGCCATCTTCGCGGATCAACGTGGCACTGAGTCCGTAGCGGCGCCGTGAATTGAGCAACGCCGTACTGCGAAACACCGGCGCCGGTAATGTATGTACTTCATCATACAGGATGAGCCCCCAATCGGCATCAGCACCGATATTCGCCCGGGCAATCAATTGCTGATAGGTCGTAATCGTAATCGGCGCGAGGGTGGCCGCCGTGCCGCGATAGATGGCCACATCGTGGGGGGCACAGGTAGTGGCAGCCAGCACGCTGTCGCGCCATTGTTGGGCTGCAGCCCGGCTGGTGGTGATAATCAAGGTGGCCCGTTGGAAGTGGGCCAGTACCGCCACTCCGATATAGGTTTTGCCGCTGCCGGGAGGTAACGCCACCACCCCATGGCTGTGGTCCACACAAGCTGCCATGGCGGCCTGTTGGTAGGGGCGCAAGGCTATTGTATTGCGCCACGTACAAGCAAAGGCGGTGCCGTCAAGCAGTGTCGCTTGATCATCGACCGGCCACCCCTTGCGCCAGAACGCTTGTTTGAGCGCCCCCCGCAACAAGGGATTGATTTGCCAGCCATTAGCGGTTGGTACATCAAAAAACTCGGCGCAGGCGGGGTCGAGCTGAACCCGTGGGATGAGGGTGGGTTCGTTAATCTGCAAAAAAAGCGCCGTGGTGCTGCCCGTCAGCGTGACCTGTCCCCAGCGCCCCAGCAACGTTTCTATGGTGCGCTGCACCCGTTCGTCCAGCGCAGTACCACTGGCGGTCGTCAATGTATCGATAATCTGGGCGGCGCTGACACCCCGCCCGGCGGCAGCCCATAGGGCGGTGCGGTGCAGACGACAGCGCACATAGCGCCCCACATAGGCTTCGACCAGACTAAAGGGTTGGAGTGATTGCAGAGTGGCGATGGCCTGCGGATGCTGGCTATCGACGATGAGCTTGCCATCCGCGAGGATTTGTAGGGCGGCGCTGGTCATCGTCAGCGCAACGCCACATGGCGATGACAGCTGACGAGGTGATCGTTGACTAGCCCTGTGGCTTGCATCAAGGCATAGCACATGGTGGGCCCGATGAATTTGAAGCCCCGCTGGCGTAAATCTTGGGCCATTTGGGTAGCGAGCGGGGTAATCGCCGGGATTTCGGCGGGGTGTTGGCGGTGCGCTTGCAATGGGCGGCCATCGACGTAGCGCCAGAAGTAGTCATCAACGGCGCTGGTTTTGGCCTGCAACGTCAAAAACATTTGGGCGTTGTGGATCATGGCGCTGATTTTGGCACGATTACGGATGATGCCGGGGTCGGCCATTAGGCGGGTGCTGTCGTCCTCGCCATAGGTGGCCACGATGTGGGGGTCAAACTGGTGGCAGACGGCGCGGTAATGGGCGCGTTTGCGCAAGACGGTAATCCAGCTCAAGCCGGCCTGCATTGTTTCGAGCACAATGCGTTCGTACCAGCCATTGGTGGTATGCAATGGCACGCCCCATTCGCTGTCGTGATAATCACAATAGAGCGGGTCACTGCCACACCATGCACAACGTTCAATCGTGGTTGACATCGTGATTGGCCTCATGCAAAAAAAACCGTACTGTTTCCGTCTGGGCCGCAGTGAGTGTGACGTGTGGTCGTGCCGTAATCAAGTGGTGCGGCCAATGGGGATCTATGGCAACAGTGCCCGAGATAACCCCAAGCGTGGTGTGATTGATGCGGAGCAGCCAACAATCATCGTGGTGGTGCCAATCAACGGCTGTGACGGGCGTGGCACTGCAGGTGGCGAGTTGGGCTGCGATGGTGGTACTGTCCCACGTAGCGTCATCCCAGGCATGGCGCACCATCAACACCGGGTCCCCACAATCATGGCTGAGTTGCTGATGGAGTGCGGTATCAATAGGCTGTTGGCGCGGATGGAGCGTCAGCGAGGCAATCGGTTGTTCGTCGAATTTACGCCACTGCAGGGCATGGGGCGTCACCCGCAACGTGGCAGGACAGCCAAACGTCAAGGCATCAATGATGGCGTCGACAATGGCATGGATGGCGTGGTGTTGGGCATTGGGCGTGAGTGCGGCGTAATCGAGTGCGGCTTGGCTGCCACTTGCGACCAATATAACCTCGACCGTTTCGATGGGGTGCAAGGTGAGATGGGCCGTAATCGCCGTCAAATCAATCAGTGCCACATCATTGATATCAGCGGCCACGAGGGCGAGGAGCGCACGTTCACTGCGGAATCCAATCGCATGCACCCACCCCTGTTGTCCTAGGCGTTTGCTGGCACTTCCCACAAACCAGTCAGATGTTGTCATTGCAGGAGCCTTTTGATAAAAACTTAGTACGCCGCAAATTGGGGCAACCACTGTTGATTGGTTGCCAGTACATCGTGCCATACCTGCTCTACCGTGGCGGCGCCTGGTCCGAGCGGGTTGGCCAGCAAGGCACTCATGGCCCGCTCGTGGCTACCGGTTACGGCCGCCTCGATGGTCAAGAGTTCGTACGATTTCACATGTGCCGCCAGCCCATGCATCACCGGTGCAAGTGGGTCGTGGCTGAGGGGGGTAGCGCCGGTGCGATCAACCCGACACGGCACTTCGACCACCACATCGCTCGGCAAATCGGGTAGCGATTGCTGGTTGCGCACATTGACCACGTGCGTGGCACCATCGCTGAGATGGAGCGAGCAAATCAAGGCGGCGGCGGCGGTTGAATAATAGGCTCCGCCCCGTTCCATCAGTTCGGCTGGTTTCTCACACAAATGGACGTCGGCGTAGCGCTCCAGCAGGCGTCGTTCCACATCCATCACCACCTCGGCGCGGGTAGGAATGCCACTTTGCTGATGGGCGATGATTTCGTTTTGCAGATAAAAATAATCGAGGTAGCCACTAGGAAGGGCTTGTAATAATTCGATCAGTCGGGCGGGGACGTGTAAATGATTTTTGGCGTGCTCGAGTTCCGCCATCGTGCGTTGCAGTATATCACTGGTGACATCGTGGTTGCCCACCGTGATGCGCCGGATCCAATTCAAGTGATTAAGTCCTACTTGTTCGATGGTCACATCGTGAGGATTGACAGCCAATTGGCGGGCGATGCTTCGTTGCGCCGTCATCGCATTGTTGCACAGCCCGATGGCGGGGACGCCACCGTGACGAAGTAGCGCTTCGGTGACGATACCGGCCGGATTGGTGAAGTTAATCAAGGTGGCGTGGGGGGCATAGGTGCGCATATCGCTAGCGATATCGAGCATGATGGGCACGGTGCGTAGGGCTTTGACAAAGCCCCCCACGCCGGTGGTTTCTTGGCCGATAAGCCCATGGCGTCGCCCGAGTAATTCATCGTTGTGGCGGGCTGTTTGGCCACCTACGCGCAATTGGGCTACCACGAAATCCGGCGCTTGGGCGATGGCAGCCCGCCGATCGTGGCTGAGCTCCACTGTGAACGGGGCCTGGTAGTGAGCGGCCATGCGTTGCGCAAAGGCCCCCACAATCGCGAGGCGCTCGTGGTTGGGGTCACACAAGGTGATTTTGGTGAGCCCTAAGTCGTGGGCACGCTGAACCAACCCATCGATTAATTCGGGGGTATAGGTGCTCGCACCGCCAATCACTACGATGTGCATGGGGCTCCTTTACAAAAAAACCAAACAATTATGAGTATTATTGCATATTTTTCTCACCCAAAAATATACTAAATATAGGCATAATTGTTGCATTTTACCCTAATATATGGTACATTACAATTCAACTAGGCGAACCGTTGAGCGATAGAAAGTTGGTGTCGCGTGGATAAGCCGAACACTCCAACTCAACTTCATAATATACACGTTGGTACCACTGTCCGGAACGATTCCACTGCTCCTTCGTATTCTTTGAATCGTACTATTGACATGCCCGACGCATATGCAGATATAGATGAAGACGAAGGCGAACTGCAGCGTATCGAACTCGAACCCACTACCAGCGATGATAGTGATGTCGATGATTCGGTGCGGCTTTATTTGCGTGATATTGGCCGGATTGACCGCCTCAAATCAATCGTCGAAGAAATCAACCTTGCTTACCAAATCGAATTAGGTTTGTTGGTCGAGCATTTGGTCAAAGGTAAAACTTCCGTTCAATACGGTGATGATGATTTGCAGGCATTAGCCGAAGATCTCGCGACGAAAATCACCCATGTCAGCGATGCCGTGTCTGCCTACCTCAAAAAACTCCACGGCGACACCGATTGGGAAGCCACCAGCACCCCTGAAGCGTGTGTGTTGGTACATAAAGTCGACTTGGTATATGGCTACCATGTCAAGAATTTATCTGACGCCAACCGTAAGCCGATGATTGTCGGTTTGATGTGTGTCGAAGAATGCAATAGTGTGCCGGCCGAGTCTGGCTACTTCTCGATTTATCGCTTGATTGTCACGCATAGCATTATCAAAAAACATGTCGAGAACGATACCACCCCCGATCAATTGATGTTGTTGTTGAGCCTCAAGGATATCCATGCATTGCGTCAATTGGGACGCAAGCTCAATATGCATGAGATCCCGTTCCAAGGATCTGACAACAAAACGATAGATGCCTATATTGAACGTAGTTTCACCGAAACGACGATGGTGCTGGTTGCTGGCGAAGTTGTTACGCCGGCTACCACCGAATCTACGGTACTCCACTATGATGGTCAACCACTAGCCAGCATTCCAGTTGAAATCCCTGCGATTACCGACACCCGTTGGCTCCGCGACATAATTACCAAAGGGCGCGATGCCCGTGAGCAACTGATTTCGGCCAACCTGCGTTTGGTCGTCTCAAACGCCAAAAAATATCTCGGCCGCGGCATGTCGATGCTCGACTTAATCCAAGAAGGCAGCATTGGCTTGATGCGCGCCACCGAGAAGTTTGATCACCGGCGCGGTTTTAAGTTTTCGACCTATGCCACTTGGTGGATTCGCCAAGCGATTACCCGGGCCGTGGCCGACCAAAGCCGCACCATTCGCTTGCCAGTACACGTCGGCGAAACCATCAATCGCTTGATGCGCATGGCGTCACGCATCCAACAAGAGACCGGCCGCGACGCCACCCCCGACGATATCGCCGAAGCGCTCGGCATGCCCACCGACAAAGTACGCCGCATCCTCGATGCCTCACGCCAAACCTTGTCACTCGAAACTCCCGTAGGTAGTGATGGCGACGCCAATCTGGCCGACTTCATCGAAGACTACCACGGTGCCACCCCGGCCGAATCCGCCACGCACATGCTGTTGCGCGAGCGCTTGAGTGAGGCCTTGACGCGTTTGCCCGAACGCGAACGGCGCATCATCCAATTGCGCTACGGCCTCGAAGACGGCCGCTCGCGCACCCTCGAAGAAGTAGGCCGTGAGTTTGGGATTACCCGCGAGCGCACCCGCCAAATCGAAGGCGAAGCGCTCCGTAAATTGCGCCATCCCGGTGTGGCGCGCGGCTTACGTAGTTTCCTCGAATAAACTCAGCGCACGTCAGCATTCATGATGCTGACGTGCGGTATAATAGCGTGAGCAACGTCGCATAAAAGGCGACGTTATTTTTTTAATATAGAGGAGGATAGTGCCAATGCAAATCTATCTCGATACGGCCAATCTGCGTGAAATCCGCGATGCTGCCAGCTGGGGCATCTTGAACGGCGTCACCACCAACCCCTCACTGGTCGCCAAAGAACAAGGCATCGACCACAAGACTTTGATTACCGAAATCACCAAGTTGGTTGATGGTCCGATCAGCGCCGAAGCCATTTCGCTCGATGCCGAAGGGATGATTCGCGAAGGGCGCGAGTTTGCCACTTGGCACCCCAATGTGATTGTCAAAGTACCGATTACCACCGAAGGTCTCAAAGCGGTATCAACCCTCGCCAAAGACGGTATCCGCACCAACGTGACTTTGTGCTTCAATGCCACCCAAGCTTTGTTTGCCGCTCGCGCTGGGGCATTTATCATTAGCCCGTTCATCGGGCGCATCGACGATATGGGCATGGACGGCATGCAACTCATCCGCGAGATTTCGGCGATTTATCGTCAACACGGCATCACCACCAAAATCTTGGCGGCCTCGATTCGGCACCCGCGCCACATCATCGATGCGGCTTTGGCCGGTGCCGACATTGCCACCTGCCCCTTTAAGGTGCTTGAACAAAGCATGAAGCACCCCTTGACTGACAGTGGCATCGAAAAGTTCTTGGCTGACTGGAAGAGCCGTCAATAAACACGGGGGTGCAATAGTGACTACTTATACCGAAGTCGACCAGCGTGCAATCAATACGCTCCGCGCCCTCGCGATGGATGCCATCCAACAATCAAACTCCGGTCACCCAGGCTTGCCGATGGGTGCCGCGCCGATGGCACACGTGTTGTGGTCGCGCTTTTTGCGGTTTAACCCGCGCGACCCCCATTGGCCCGATCGTGACCGCTTTGTACTCTCGGCCGGTCACGGCTCGATGTTGTTGTACGGCTTGCTCCATTTGGCGGGCTACGAGCTCTCGCTCGACGAGCTCAAACGCTTCCGCCAATGGGGTTCACTGACTCCCGGTCACCCCGAAGTAGGCCTGACCCCTGGCGTCGAAGTCAGCACCGGCCCGTTGGGTCAAGGGGCTGCCAACGCCGTGGGCATGGCAGTAGCCGAAGCCTTTTTGGCGGCCAGCTACAATCGCACCGACGCCACTCCCGTCGACCATTACACCTATGCTTTGGTGAGCGATGGTGATTTGATGGAAGGCATTTCGGCTGAAGTATCCTCGCTAGCCGGGCACCTCGGCTTGGGCAAATTGGTGCTGTTGTACGACGACAATCTGATTTCGCTCGACGGCCCCACTTCCCTCGCCTTTAGCGAAGATGTCCTGGCCCGCTATGCCGCTTATGGCTGGCAAACGCTACGCGTCAGTGACGGCAACGATTGCGACGCCATCGAGGCCGCGATTACCGCCGCCCGCGCCGATAGCAGCCGCCCCAGTTTGATTGCAGTGCGCACCATCATCGGCTTTGGTAGCCCCAATTACGCTGGCACCAGCCGCGCCCATGGCGAACCATTGGGCAAAGACGAAGTGCGCCTCGCCAAGCAAGCCCTCGGGCTAGATCCCGACCAAACCTTTGAAGTATCGCAAGCGGTACGTCAATTGTGGGCTGATGTGGCCCGGCGCAACGCCAAGCACTACGAAGCCTGGCAAAAAACCGTCACCGTTTATGCGGCCGCCTACCCCGACCTCGCCGCTTCCTTGCGGAGTGCATGGGATGGCACTTTGCCAGCAGGCTGGGACGATGGTTTGATCGAAAGTGTGTCGGGCAACGGCGATATGGCCAGCCGCGACGCCTCAGGCAAAGTGTTGGATCTGCTCCGGAGCCGCATTCCGTGGTTGTTGGGCGGTTCGGCCGACTTAGCCGGCTCCAACAAAACCCCCAAAGTGGCCAACGGTAGCTTCCAGCGTGACAATTACGCCGGCTCGGTGATCTGGTTTGGGGTGCGCGAGCACGCCATGGGCGCTATGCTCAATGGCATGGTGGCGCATGGTGGCGTGCGCCCCTACGGCGGCACCTTTTTGACCTTTTCTGACTACATGCGTGGCTCCATCCGGGTGGCGGCGTTGTCGCACCACCCCGTCATCTATGTGTTTACGCACGACAGCATCGGGGTGGGTGAAGATGGTCCTACCCATCAACCGGTCGAGCATTTGGCTGCCCTGCGCGCCATCCCCAACCTGTGGGTGATTCGTCCCGCTGACGCCGCCGAAACGGCTGTGGCTTGGCAAGTGGCCTTGGCGCAACAGAGCCATCCCACGGCGCTCATCCTCAGCCGCCAAAAACTGCCCCTCTACGATCGCCAGCGCTACGCTCCCGCCCAGATGGCTGCCAAAGGCGCCTATGTGCTCCGCGAAGCCCAAGGGGGGACGCCGGCGGCCATCGTGATTGCATCAGGCTCCGAAGTGGCGATTGCCATGGCGGCTGCCGATCAACTCGAAGCCCAAGGCATCGATACGCGGGTAGTCAGCATGCCCTGTCACGCGTTGTTTGAGGCGCAGTCTGCCGATTACAAATCACGGGTGTTACCTGCTCATATTACGGCGCGGGTGGCGGTCGAGGCTGGGGTGTCGTTTGGGTGGGAACGCTACGTCGGCATCAATGGTGGCCTGGTCACCATGCAAGGCTTTGGGGCGTCAGCCCCCGCCGGCGAACTCTACGCCCACTTTGGTATTACCGCTGAAGCAGTGGTGGCAGCGGTCAAGGCGCGCATTTAAGCCCACGGTTTTTGCTTTCATTACAAAAACATTACAGCGGCGACGGGTATGGCAACATATCCAACGCCGCTGGCTTTTTTGGCGTGACATACACCCAAAAACAGGTATACTATTAAATATGTGATAATTTGCACGAAGTTTACTCATCCAGAAACGCACATGGTGCGTATAAGGACATAATGGATTTTTGTATACGAGAAGGGAAGCGCACATGACCACGCACGTAGCGGCAGCGGCGCCCATTACGTTACGCGACGGCCAACAGGTTACTATTCGTTTTTTGGCGGATAGTGATCGGGCGGCGTTGATGCAGTTTGGCCAGCGCCTACCCCAAGATGATTTGTTGTATCTCGAAGACGACCTGCAGAACCCCGATATTATTAATCGGCTGGTCAATGCCTATGCCGCCGAAAACTGGCGGCAGGTGGTAGCGGCCCTCGACGACGGCACCATCATCGCCTATAGTGCGGTGCGGCGGTTGGCGGGTTGGTCGTCACACGTCGGGGATATTCAGTTGATGGTGGGTGAAGGCTATCGGCGCAGTGGTTTGGGCTTGCAGATGGCCAAAGCGGTGTTTGAGGCTGCCCGTGGTTTGGGGGTCGCCAAAGTGATTGTCGAAATGTTGGCGGTGCAAGTCAGTGGGCGGGCGATTTTTGAGCGGCTGGGATTCAACCGCGAAGGAATTTTCAGCAAACATGCCCACGACCGTCACGGCAATCGCCACGATTTGGTGGTGATGGCCTATCACGTGATGTAAAAAGTAAAACCCCCTGTGCAGAGTAGTTTCTGCACAGGGGGTTTTTTGTGGTTATTTACGGGTATAAGGCTGGATGGTGTCGATGCCACCGAGGTAGGGCCGGAGCACATCGGGCACCGTAATCGAGCCATCGGGATTCTGGTAGTTTTCCATAATCGCAATCATGGTACGGGGAATACCCAGCCCTGAGCCATTGAGGGTATGCACGAATTCGGTTTTGGCACCCGCTTCGGCGCGGAAGCGGATGTTGGTGGCGCGGGCCTGGAACGATTCGACGTTGGAGCAGGAGCTGACTTCCAGCCATTCGTTTTGGCCAGGTGCCCAGACTTCGATGTCGTAGGTTTTGGTCGAGGCAAAGCCCATATCGCCGGTACAGAGAATTTTGGTGCGGTAGGGGATGCCCAGCAAGCGACAGCTTTCTTCAGCATCGAGGCGCAATTGCTCGAGTTCGGCGTAGCTGGTGTCGGGGTGGACGAATTTGTACATTTCGACTTTGTCGAACTGGTGGCCGCGCTTGATGCCACGCACGTCACGTCCGGCACTCATTTTTTCACGGCGGAAACAGGGCGTATAGGCACAGTAGTGGATGGGCAATTGATTGGCGTCGAAGATTTCGTCGCGGTGCAGGTTAGTGACGGGCACTTCGGCGGTGGGCACGAGCCACAAATCTTCTTCGGCGTCGTGGTACAAATTATCGCGGAATTTGGGTAGTTGGCGAGCGCCCCACAAGCTGAGCTCTTTGACCACAAACGGTGTGTAGACTTCTTGGTAGCCTTGGTTGCCGTGCAGGTCGAGCAGCCATTGGATCAAGGCGCGTTGCAAGCGCGAGCCCATCCCTTTGAGCACATAAAAGCGCGAGCCCGAGATTTTGACACCGCGCTCGAAGTCGATGATGCCCAACGATTCACCCAATTCCCAGTGTGGTTTGGGGGCAAAGTCGAATTGGCGAGGCGTGCCAATGGTCTGGAGCACCACGTTGTGCTCTTCGTCGGGACCGACGGGGACACTGTCGTGGGGCAGATTGCGCAATTCGAGGATGGCGGCCATCTGGTTGGCTTCGACTTCGGTCACTTGTTTGTCGAGGATGGCGATGCGATCGCCGACGGTGCGCATTTCGGCGATTTTGGCGTCACGGATGGCGGCGTCTTTGAGGGTGCTGATTTCTTTGGAGGTGGTGTTGCGCAGGGCTTTGAGTTGTTCGACTTCAAACAACAAGGCCCGGCGTTGTTCGTCGAAGCCGAGCACGACATCGACCAAGTGGGGTTCGACGCCCGCCCGGGCCAGGCTGGCTTTGACGGCGTCGGTGTGTTCGCGTAGTAAGCGAATGTCTAACATGAAGTTGCTCCTTGGCTACAGAATCACTGATTATGCTGGGGTGGGTGGCGTCACAGCGATTTTGCTATAACTCCAGTTCACCATTTTGCCGTTTTTGTAGGGGGCCACGCCGTGGAAGGTATAGTCGTTAGCAAAGACCATCTCGATCCAGAGTCGGTCGCTATCCCACAAATTGAGGGTTTGCAGGTCGCTGACGGGCACCCATTCGAGGGTACCTTCGTCGTTGGCGGTATAGGGCTCGCCGCTCCATTGGTCGATGCGAAAAACGAATCCCAGCCAGTCTTCTTCGTTTTTGCCAAAGCCGGGCCAATTGAGGGTACCGCGCATACTCATCGCCACCACGGTGATGCCTGCTTCTTCCATTAATTCGCGGCACATGCTAGTGGCTACATCTTCTTGCGATTCGATTTTGCCACCTAGACCGTTGTACTTGCCGTAGTGGATGTCATCGGGGCGGGCGTTGCGATGCACCATCAGCACCTTGGTGCCGTCTGGCGACATGATATAGCCGAGGGTGGCCACAATCGGCGTATAGGGCATGGCAGTATCCTTTACCAGTTGGTGGCCGCCGGTTGGGCGGCACAGACTTCGTGGATGCGGCGTAGGCAGCCGGGCTCGACCCTATCGTCGAGGCTGGTGAGCTGATCGCTGGGCACAAAGCGCGCCGCCGCAATTTCGAGCGACCATGGTGACGGTTGCGGCACTAGTACCTGCGCCAACGTGACCGCATAGACCACCGTGGTGCAGGGGTGGCGGGGGTGGGCCTCACCAAAACTGCCGTGCAGGTCGTGGGCGGTGACGGGGATGTGCAGGCCCGACTCTTCGAAAATCTCGCGGCTAGCGGCCACATGCCCGGCTTCGCCGGTATCGATGCCACCACCTGGAATGACCCAGGCGTGGGGGCCGGCGCGGTGGCGCACCAGCAACACGGCGCCGTGGGGGTCGACTACTACCACCCGCACGCCCCGTAGGTGGGGGCGCTGGATGGCCCAGACTACGTCACGGGCCCAGCGGGCACCGATATAAGCGATGGCGAGGAGTTGCTGCATGGGGCTCCTTTTTGCACAAAAAAGACCTCCATCCTTCGAGAAGGACGAGAGGCAATGCCTTCGTGGTGCCACCTTCGTTCGTCATCACAGTGGATGACCTTGATTGCACAGTAACGGGTGCACCCGGCGCGAGTCATCCTCGGCTGCTCAAGAGCGGAATCGCACGTGTTGCCCTAGTGCCTCACACCATCTGGCACCTCTCTGAATGGGAATCACCGCGACATGTCTCTGTCATCGCATGTTGCTATGTTGCATTATAGCAGAGAAAGTATGAAGTATGAAGTAGGAAGTAGGAAGTAGGAAGAAGCATGAAGTAGGAAGTGTGAAATTGTAGAGACGCAGTCGAGCCGCAGCACGCTGCGTCGTACTGCGTCTCCACCATGCAACGCATGGTGATATGAAGTATGAAGTATGAAGTATGAAGTATGAAGTATGAAATTGTAGAGACGCAGTCGAGCCGCAGCACGCTGCG
>JBBAWW010000049.1:0-23515 GCA_040397035.1 Roseiflexaceae bacterium
CGGTGCCAATCTCAGCGGTGCCAATCTCTACAATATTGATCTTACTAATGCTAAGCTCAGAGGTGCCAATCTCACCGGCGCAATTGGTACCAATGCTATTCTCACCGGTATTTCTTGGCTTAACACGACGTGTCCTGATGGAACAGTGGTGAGTGTACCATGTGTGATTCCGGCTGGTGGCGCCCCTGCACCGACATCATCTCCCCCGCAAATCTGCCCACTCAACTCAACCAACCACAGTTGGATGTGTGACCTACATAATATTGATTTGAGTGGGCGCGACTTCAGTGATACGCACATAGATTTGAGTGGGGTAGATTTGCATGGCTCTGACCTGAGTGTGGGGCATTTTACTAATGTCAATTTTGCTGATTCTAATCTGGCTAGCGCTAATTTTGCCTATAGTGTGCTCGATGGCGCCCATTTTGGCAACGCCAATTTAACTGACGCCAATCTACAAAACACTTCACTCATCGGCGTGTCGTCGGGAGGGATTTCCAGTACTAATGTGTTGTTGCCACTTGGTTGGCAATTGACGGGGGGCTACTTGGTCGACCCAGCTGCCAACCTGAGTAATGCGCAACTGACCAACGCCGATTTGCACCAGGCGCAAATGATGTACGCCCAACTCCCGTATAGCAACCTGGCTGGAAGTAATCTGGCAGGCAGTGATTTGCGCGGTGCGGACGCCCATGGTGCCGATTTGAATGGCACCGATTTGACGGGCGCCACGCTGATGTGGAGCAATTTGTCGTGGGTCAATCTGAGTAACGCCAACCTGAGCGGTGCTGATTTGAGTGGGGCAATACTCGCCGGTGTCAACTTCCATGGTGCCAATCTGACGGGTGTCAATTTCACGGGTGCTGATCTGACGGGCGTCTTCTGGCAAAATACGATTTGTCCCGACGGCACCAATAGCGATACGCATGGCCACACCTGTGTGAATAAAATGAAAAATTGAAAATTGAGAATGCAAAGAGATGCAAGGGACCCACGGAAAAATTCCGTGGGTCCCTTGCGTCATGCCATGCGATTCTTTGAGCCGCAGCAGGTTGCTAGAGCGGCAGCAGGCTGCAGCTCTGGGATCCATATGGTGTTGTGCGCGTGTGACACCATAAAAAACACCTCCACAGCTATGCTGTGGGGGTGTCTGATTGGCTGGGGTACAAGGATTCGAACCTCAACAGCCTGCTCCAGAGGCAGGTGTACTACCATTATACGATACCCCAACAATGTGGTGCCGATGAAGAGATTCGAACTCTTACGAGGTCACCCTCACTACGCCCTGAACGTAGCGCGTCTGCCAGTTCCGCCACATCGGCTCATATTGTTACCGTTGTTAAATCTACACGATAGCAGGGGTGTTTGTCAAATGAAGTTTGATGTAGGGGCGATTAATCCACGGCACCGATGCAATGGTTCGTGTATCGATACGCTCATGGCGCCGTGGAAATCGCCCATAAGAAGTCGAAAGTATGAAGTGACGGTGGATGGGGTGTCTCCGTGCCCTCTGTGTGCGCTGTGTGAGACACCGACAACCCTAACACTCCACTTTGCTCTGGTACGGAGATTGCACGGCGCCTTCGGCGCCATGCAATGACGGTGGATGGGGTGTCTCCGCGTCCTCTGCGTCCTCTGTGCGAGACAACCACAATCCTATTCAAACTCTACGATACTAAAGCTCTCGGGGATGTGTGAATCATACACGCCGTGGGAGTTGAGGCTCCAGCCCGGGTTTTGTGGTAATGGTGCTCCATGCAACCGCAACGCCTCAAACCGCGAAAAATCGCAGCGCAATGTGCTCCCCACCGCAGGTGCCCCACTGCGCCCGTTGAACATAAACGCTAAACTCTGCCACGGGATGGCCAATTCGACTGTCCAGCCCTTGTCGACGTCGCTGTTGTCGTTGATACTGCCCTGTACCTGCACCGCAGTCTGCAACCCAGGCATGTCGAAGTCGAGGAAGCCCCAGCGCCGTCCGCGGGGATGCTTGCCAAAGCGCCCATCTTGGAAGCCGGCCAGCAAATCAACCTCACGACTGTACAAATCAAACTGAGGGGTATCAAAGCGCCCACCCTTGCGATGCGCATCTTGCCAAATAAAGAATGCCTCGTACACCGTACCAAAGGCGTTGATTTCGAGTTCGTAATAACAATCGTCGCCGCCGATAAACAATTCGACGTCGTTGTCAAACCAAATAAAACTATCACGCTCGGTCATGGTGGCCGTCACAAACGGCTCTGCGATCCAATAGGCCACATAAAAGTGCGTGTCGTCGTATTGGCAGGCCACCCGCGTGTCGTAGTAGGCTGGCTCACCACTCACCATGTCCACAAAGCGCGGCGAGCGGGTCACATTGCGCCAAGCCGCTTTGCTCAAGTCGCCGTCAACCGTAATCGCTTGCAGGGCTCGGGTGGCTTTGATGCGGGTCAGTTTGTCAGGTGTTACACCATAACTTGTCATAAAAAACCTCTTGGGCGCAGCGGTGAATATGTGAATATTGTAGCCTGAATTTCGCGCCAGCCCCGTGGCGCACGACTAAGTCGTGCACCACAGTCAAAACCTAATCGTTGGGTGGGGTCAGCTGTGCCAACATGCCACCATCGGCATGGATGGCTGCCCCTAGCACAAATCCGGCGTCATCACTGGCCAACCAGGTGATGACTTTGGCGATGTCGTCGGGTTGACCCACTCGCCCAATCGGTTGCGCTTTGGCCCAACCAGCCAGGCTGGCTTCGACGCCAGCGCCGTGGGCGATGTCACTACGGAGCATGGGGGTGTCGATGGCGCCGGGCACGACACAATTGGTGCGAATCCCCTTGCGGCCATAATCCATTCCCATTTGGCGCGTGAGTGACACCACACCCCCCTTCGACGCCGCATAGGCGGCGATGTTGGTGGTGGTGGCAAACGAATGCGGCGAGGCTAGATTGATGATGCTGCCGCGGCCTTTTTTGAGCATGTGGGGGATGACGGCATGACTACACAGGTAAATACTACTGAGATTGACGGTGATGACCCGATTCCACTCGGCAAAGCTGGTTTCGTGCAGTGGTTTGCTCAGCAAAATCCCCGTGTTGTTGACCAGCACATCGACGGTACCATAATGGGCGATGACTTGGTCTACCATGGCGTTGACCGCCTGTTCGTCTCCCACATCGCAGGTGATGGCGAGGTGATTACTGCCACTACACATGGCGATGGTGGCGTTGGCGTTGGCGCCATTAATGTCGGCGGCCACCACCCAAT
The DNA here is from genome assembly GCA_040397035.1 of Roseiflexaceae bacterium. Lineage (GTDB taxonomy): Bacteria > Chloroflexota > Chloroflexia > Chloroflexales > Roseiflexaceae > UBA965. The sequence continues at coordinate 3,250 of JBBAWW010000049.1, forward strand.
CCGCCATGCTGGCAAATCGCACGGCTGCGGCTTGGCCAATCCCCGAACCGGCACCAGTGATGATAACGACGCGTGACATGCGAGACTCCTTTGTGGTTAACCCCGCCCAAACAGGCGGTGTTGATTATCAAACAAGAGTTGCTGGGCGATGCGCATAGCGGCTGCTTCGCTCAAATAGCCCTCCGCCACTTCGGCACTGAGGGTACGGGTCAGCCATTGGCGGGTTTGGGCCGCAAAGCCGACCGTCTGGGTGGGCAAAAAGGCATCGCCGCCGAAGCCAAAGAGTTTGTTGATGGGCACACTATGAATCCACTGGCGTACAAATTCACTACTTGCGCGGGGATTGATACCCCACGCCCAACACAAATCGACATACACATTGGCATAATGTTTTGCCATACTCAGTAATTCGTGTTGGTAGGGGTAGCCGATGTGCATCAGCACAAAGGTCGTGTCTGGGTGCTGTTTAATTAGCCCGCTCAATTGGCCTGGTCGCACCCAATCGATGGGCATGGTGCGATTGCCGGCAAAGTGGCCGGTGTGGATTTTGATGGGCAGGTGGTGAATGGCTGCCTGGGTAGCGATTTGATCGAGCGCCCAATCACCAATCATACAGGCTTCCAATTCACCCAGTTGCGCCCCACGCATTTTTTTCTCAAAAACAGCAACCACGGCAGCCTCAGCGGGTAATTGCCAGGCCAAGGTGCGGTTGTAGGCGTGTTGGGTTTTGATGGCACAGGCCTGAGGGGCGTTGTGGGTGATGACGTGCTGGATGGCGCGGGCATAGTCGGCCAAACTGGTAATGACAAAGCCGACGTCGGTCGCTAACTCGGTGAAGTCGATAGTACCGTTGACCATGTTGCAGACGTTGATGTCGTAGCGATAGACACGCTCGTCACCCGCGCCTGCTGGCGTTTCCCACGTGAATGCATCAATCTGGATGGTGGCCAAATTTGCCACCTGTTCGAGCAGGTGTTGATATTGCCCGGGCTGGGTATAGGTGTGCTGGCGCGGTTGAGCCGCCACCAAGGCCTCGGCTGTGATTGTGTCGATGTCATAGAGGATGGAGGCCGACAAGCGTACCGCTTCGGCATAGCCGGTGTGCTGACAATCGGCCCAGTAGGGGGCGATCAACTGCCAGCGGGCGGCGATGTCGGGGTTGGCGGCATCGAGGAAGGCTGCCAGGGCGGGGTAGCTACAGCCCGCACTAATCAAGTCGTGTTGAATGTAGGCGTTGAGCCCAAACAGCGCTACGATGATGTCGGGCGCACTCGCCACGTACTCCGCCGGCGTAATCAGATGCTCATGGGTGTCGTAGATGGGCATCTGGGCGATGTGGTTGGCGAGGGTCTGTTTAGTCACAGATGCGCTCTTTTTGCCAGTGCAGCGATTCGTCCCAGGGCGACAAGCGTAGTTGTTGTTGCTGCCAGTAGTACTTGAGCGGGGTTTCGGGCCAATCGGCGTAGAGTTCTTCCCACGGTGCCACGCGCATATGGGGTACGAGTGATTTTTCTTCGATGTCTTGGGCGGCGGGTTGGAAGCGGTAATCGCACGACAAGCGCACCACCTCGGGGATTTGATTGGGCAGCGATTTGTGGAGCAAGCAGCTATGGAAGGTCAGCACGTCGCCCATTTCGTAGTCGTGTTCGATCCACGGCAAATCGGTGTCGCACAAGTTGGTTTCGAGATTGCCGGCCCCTTCGGCACTGCGTACCGTGAGGACTCCCAAGTTGTGTGAGCCATGGAGCACGGTCAAGCCGCCGAGGGTACGGGGCACATCGCCGACGGGCAACCAGCAGGTCCAGACCTGTTTGGTGCCTTGGATGTGGATGAAGTCTTGGTGCATGGGGGTGGGCCGAAACGACGGGCAGGGCACCATCACCCGCGCTATGGTGCGGGGGTGGGGCAACACGGCGCTGTCAAACAAGGTTTGGTAGAGTTGGATGAGGCGGGGGTGATGTTGGAAGCGCTGAAACAATTCGCGAGTTTGTAAATCGCGGTAGGCTTCTTCGGTGATGCCGGTGCCACCCCACGACTCGAGGTCGTGGACTGCCGGCGCATTGACGAGGGCGGCGTCACGGGGCGTCTGTGGGGCGAGCCAGCCGCGGCTGGCCACTACGTCGAGGAGTTCGTTGCGCAGCGCTTGCACGTCGGCTTTGGGGAGCAGTTGTTTGAAAAAAAGATAGCCATCGCTGGCCGCCCGCGCCTGTAAGGCCGCAGGATCGGCGAGCAGGTCACTCGAATCACGGAAACCGACGATGACATTGGGGGTGGCGTGCGTCATTGCAAAGCCCTTTCTGGTAGTGGGGGGAATTGCCAATATTGTAGCATTATTCCGGTATGAAAAAATACCGCGTGTGGATGAATTCCAATGACAAAAACGTCACTGGATACGTGAATTTTCGACCTGCCCAATCACGTGACTACCAACAGCGAGGTCATGCAATTCGAGTACCTGTAGCTCCATCCCCCAGCGGATGACGGTGACCGTCGACGCACTCGCAGTGATATGTGGTGGCACGATAATGCTGAGGCAGGCAATCGGTTGGTTGGTGGCGAGTACCCATCTGCCGTTGGCGCAATGCAGGCGGAGCTGGTCGCGGCCCGTCGTCCAATCCAACCACGTATCGGCCGACACAATCGGCATGCCGTGGCGCTGGGCTGCCTGCCAATTGGCTTCGATCAATGGTTGTGAATAAGTCGCAAAGCTGACGGGATGCGAATTGATGGTCACCGGCGTGTAATAGCGCTGGGCGGCAGCGGCAATCAATTGGTCGGTGACGGCGATGGCGTGGGCGACATCCCATTTGAAGCTAAACACGTATTGGGGGTGGATGAGGCATTCTTCGGTCCACAAGGTAGGTTGCTGGAAGCAGTCAATGATTTGGCCCTGTTCATCGACAAAGCGTACCGCCCGCCCCGAGCCACACAGATAGCCGAGGTAGGGGCTGACGGCGAGGTAGTTGCAGTCGAGGCGCACGCCGTGACTAGCCAGTACACGGGCGGCCTCGACATACCCCAGCCAGCGTACGGCGTGCTGCCGGATGGTGCGCACTGGCGCGGTATATTCACGCTGATGCCGGCTGATGTTTTCTGCCAACATAGCTGCCACAATCCGTACTTGGGGCTCGTCGGTAGCCAACCCCACCACGATGTCTTGGGCCAGGGCTGGATGCACGCTGAATGTATGACCGGCGGCTTGCCAGCGGCTGACATCACTGGATTTGACGCGACTTTGGGGTACCAGAAAAAACGTGCATTGCGCATCATGGCGTGCCAACCCTGCAATCAACTCCTCAAATTCAGCAACCTGTGACCAATCGTCGTCACTGGTCATAATCATGGTGCTGGTTTGCAGGGCGCTAGGGTAGTACCAGATGCGCGGCTGCGGAGCGTATTGCATGATGAGGTGGGCGAGCAGGACGGTATGCAGGTCGGCTTGGGGGATGTGAGCGCGCTGGGGGTCGAGTTGATGCACAAACAATTCGCTGGGGCGGTAGATGCCGTCCAGGCCTGCCGCACACAAATCGACGTATTGGGGGTCGCCTTGGCGCAGCCGTGCCACACAATAGGCCACATCAAAGGCGTACAACAGTACCTTGCCGGCTCCGATGGTACGGCTGACAATCGCTGGCTGCTGATTGATGGATGCGAGGATGGTGGTGTCATTGGGCACCTGCCAGATGGCGGTGGGACCAATCACGTCGATGGGTTCGGTGACAATGGGTGAATCGTCGACTGTCAATTGCCCATGGGGGACGAGTTGGTAGCTAGGGGTAAGCCCCAATGCCTTGACCAAGTTGTTGTCGGGGAGCAGTGCGAGTAGCGTGCCACCGGCAGTGACATAATCACACAGCAAGGCGATTTGGTGGCGATCGAGGGTAGTGCGGGGCAGGATGACGATGTCGTGCCCTGCCAACGTGGTGGCGTTGAGCTCGCTGAGATTAGTCGCTTGGCAACTGACGAGCCCTTCGAGGCGCAACAGTTCGGCGAGGTAGGGGCTATAGCGACTTTGGGGCGCGTGGGGGTCATGAATGATGAGCATACGACATCCAGTTTGGTTGATTGGCGGGGTTACGATGCGGGAATCTGTACTACGCCGCCGCCATTGTCGGCCGATTGTAGGGCGCAAATCAGTGGGATGATGGAATCGGCTGCCTCGCGGGCATGGATGTCGGCCAAGCGGTTGGCCTGGATGGCGGCGAGGAATTGTTGGGCCTGGGCGACTTCCATCGTGCCGTGCCCGAGGGTCAGGGTGCGCGGCAGGCGCGGATTGTACCAATTGGGCACGGTGGCGGGGATCATACGGCGGGCGCCGGATAGTTTGCGGTGGTAGTAGTAGTTGGTTGTTTCTTGCATGGGTCCGCCTTGATCACGGCTACGCTCAAACGAGCCAGCGTTGCCGTAGACGCTGTAATACAAGCAGTAGGGGCGTTGCATGCCGTACGACACGGTGATTTTGCAGACGGCACCACTGTCCGCCTTAAACAAGGCCACGGTGGTATGGGTGGTGTGCCAATCCGAGGGTTGGCTGACGTGGTAGGCTTGTACTTCACCAAAGCGCACCCCCATCAACCAGCGCAACGTGTCGAGGGCATGCGGGCCGCCACCCAGCAAGGTGGTTTGAGGGGTGGCGGGGTTGATGCGCCAATGGTCGGCGGGTCGGTCGTCGACGATGTCGTGCATGTCGTGTAGGTATTCGCCTTCACCATAAAAAAGTGGACCGAGATCGCCGGCCCGTAATAAGCCGGCAATGTCGTGCAGACATTCGGCGTAGCGCACTTGATTGCCCATCTGGTAGGTCAAACCATGGCGCTCGCTGAGGGCAATGATTTGTTGGCATTCGGTAATGGTGAGCGCCATCGGGATCTCGCAGAGTACGTGTTTGCCGGCGTTGAGCGCCATGATGGTATGTTGGCCATGCAGATGGTCGGGGGTGGCGATAACCACGGCGTCGATGGCGTGATTGGCGAGTACGGCCTCGATATGATCATAGACATGGGGGATGTGGTATTGCTGAGCGATGCGCTGGGCGAGGGCAGTGTCGCTATCGCAGACGGCGATTACGGTACTGTCAGGCAGCATCTGGAAGGCTTGCAGGTGTGATAACCCTTGCCCGAGGCCGATGATGGCAATTGTGCGTGTTGACATGTTGTTTCTCCTTTGGATGGTGCCATTGTAGCCTAACTTGGGCGGTTATATTCTGCGTTACAATACCGGTGTAGCCCGTTTGATACAGAGGAGTATGATATGGCACCGTTGAATGTTGCGGTGATTGATAACGTTGTTGAGGTGGTACATTGAATTTTTGGCAAAAATATACCGTGCATGGAATGTATATTTTGGTGTGTTTGGTACTATTGGCATTGGTAGGAAATATCCCAAATACGCTTGATGTGACACCACTTGATGCGTCGGTCGAACATATGTATGCCCCCGAACAACGAGATACTGCACCACATATATTTCGTTGGGGTGCACAAGATGCGACGTTTATATTGCCACACCCAAGTAATGGGTGGCAACTCATGACATTTACGGCAACGACTCCGGTGCCTGGTAGTCTTGTGACATGGCGAACCCAGGGTATTGATATTGGTACTTATGCGATTGCCAATGGGGTATTCCGGCGGTATATGGTATTGGCGCGCGTACCAGTGAGTAATGCCAAGACGATTGTCGTTGCACATAGTAATCGTTTATCACAATATGGGCGAGAGCTTGCCATAGGGGTGAGTGCGATTTCGCTCCAAGCGCTTTCGCCGTTGGTATGGCCAGCGACAATCTATATATTGATGGTGATCTATACCGTGGTGGTGGTCAGCGTATGGCGGATGTCGCTACCAATCACGATTGGTTGTTATCTGCTGAGTGTCATATATGTGTATTGGATTCTATACGGGAATAGTGACAGTTCTGAATTGTGGATGTATGGATACATGGTGGCGGTTGCAATGATAGTCGTGATTGGTTCGTGGCGATTAACGATTGTAGCGCCACCGATTGTGACAGTGGCGACGACCTATCGTCCTGATATCGATGGATTGCGAGCCATTGCGGTAGGGGCGGTGGTGTTGTATCATTTTTTTCCGGACAATGTGACGAATGGATATGTGGGAGTTGATGTTTTTTTTGTGATATCAGGATATTTGATTTCGCAGATTTTGTTTCGGAATTTCGCCACAAATACATTTTCATTGCGAGATTTTTATGCCCGACGGGTGCGGCGGATATTCCCGGCGCTAGCGATCATGTTGATTGTGGTATTGGGTATCGGGGCGGTGGTGTTGTTCCCTGATGAATACCAACAACTGGGGTGGCATATCAGTGCGGGTACGGGGTTTGTGCTCAATTTATTGTTGTATTCAGAAATAGGATATTTTGATACGCAAGCCGTCACCAAGCCGTTATTGCATTTATGGTCGTTAGGGGTTGAAGAGCAGTTTTATCTGGTATGGCCGCTCTTGTTGTATTTGTTTCGCCAGCGTATCGCTGCATTTAAGCCATTGATTGTGACGGTATCGGCGCTGTCGTTTTTTTGTTATATCGTGTTACATGCGAGTAATCCATCAGCAACATTTTATTGGCCGATTACGCGCTTTTGGGAGCTAGGTGGTGGAGCGTTACTGGCGTATTATACGTTGACGGTGGAGCCGTCGGCAGCACGGCATGCACTGACAGACAATGTACGCGCGTGGTTGGGGTTGGGGTTATTAGCCCTCAGTATTATGGGGGTTAACACCACATTACTGCCTGGGGTATATGCGTTGGTGCTGCCAGTAATTGGGACTGGGATATTGATTGCGGCGGGGAGTGCCACGTGGGTAAATCGGCAAATTTTGGGGAATCGCCTTGCTGTTGGGATCGGATTAGTGAGTTTCCCTCTTTATTTATGGCATTGGCCGGTGTTGTCATTGAGTGAGATCGTGAGTAATTATCACGTCACTACGCCAATGCGCTGGGTATTGATAGGGGTAAGTCTCATTCTTGCGGTGATGACATATATCATGATTGAAAAACCGTTGCGCTTTGGTCGCTATCGGATTATTTCTGCGGGGCAAATAGCTGCTACCACAATTGGATTGGGGATATGTGCTGGAGTGTTGATTGGGACGGGTGTTGTGCCACCATACAATACCGCGGCACAATCATTTCCCATAAATGATAGTCTTACTCCACTGTTGCCTGATTCGCCATGCCTCGGTATCAATGGTATTGGTGTGCATTGTTGGAGTACGATGACTGCTAATTCAAGCGGTACAGAGTATTATTTTATTGGTGATAGTCATGCGAATGCATTGGCACAAACGCAACCATTACGCCGCAATCTAACAATCTATTCCGTATATCATTGCCTTCCATTTATTGGGGTGGAATTGTATATTGATAAATCAACACGTCCGTATGGATGTGATAATCAACAACGCTTGCCCGTATTTATAAAAACATTGGCCACGTATCCAAGCAAAAATCATCGGGTGATTTTGTTAATTGGGCGCTATTCAAAGATTCAATCCAAAGAGGGTGATCATTATCAAATGACGGGTAGTTATCAAGACTCTGCGTTGGTTGATGTTGATGCGGTGTTTCGGCAAGGATTGACCAATGTATTGACGCAATTAACACAGTTGCCAAATACAACAGTGGTACTAGTGCATCAAGTACCAGAAATCAGCGTTGTACCACAACACTGTACGCGTTTGCAAATAATTTATGGTGCTAACGCAACAAATTGTAGTGTCCCGCGTGCGTCCATTGATACAATGTTTGCACATTATAAAGCGGTATTTGCACCAGTATTAGCGCATTTCCCTATGGTACAACAATACAATCCGATGGATGTACTTTGCACTGCAGATACGTGTGCAATTATCCAAGACAACCAACGTATATACCGTGACGATAATCACGTCGCAACGTATGGTGCAACGTTGGTAACCAATCGAATCTGGGAACGTTATCCCTAAGCGGCTATTCGACAGTCGTTAGACATTCCAATACAATACCGGTGTAGTCCGTTTGATACAGAGGAGTATGATATGGCACCGTTGAATGTTGCAGTAATTGGCGTCGGTGGGATTGCCCACACGCACATGCCCGGTTGGCAGGCCTCGCCCGACGCAAATGTCGTGGCTGGCGCCGATATTAACCCCAAAGCGCTCGAAAAATGGTCGGCTGATTATGGCATCAGTCACACCACCACCGATTTCGCCGAGATTTTGCGCAACCCCGATATCGACATCATCGATATCTGTACCCCCAACATGCACCATGCTCCCTTGGCGATTGCCGCCTTGGAAGCAGGCAAGCATGTGATTTGTGAAAAACCGCTCGCCCCCACCCCCGACGAAGTGCGCAAAATGATTGCTGCCCGCGATAAATCGGGCAAAAAACTGATGACCGCCCAGCACTTCCGGTTTGCTGGTGTCTCACAGGCCATGAAAAAAGAAATCGCCACCGGCGCCCTCGGCGATATCTATCATGCCCGGAGCTGGATGTTGCGCCGCAATGCCTTCATCCCCACTGCTGGTTTTGTCAAAAAAGAACTCAGTGGTGGCGGTCCTTGTATCGACATCGGTGTGCACGTGCTCGACTTGACCCTCTGGTTGATGGGGCACCCCAAGCCAGTGTCGGTCACCGGTGTCGCCCGCCGCGAATTAACCAAAAAGCCCGGTGCCTTCTCGGTATGGCATCCCGGCAATATTCCGGCCGACATGGATGTCGAAGACTTTGCTTCGGGCTTTGTGCGCTTCGAAAACGGCGCCACCCTAGTCATCGAAGTCAGCTGGGCCTTGCACCACGACACCATGGGCGAAGACATGCAAATCTGGTTGTACGGCCAAGACGGTGGCGCTCAATGGCCCAAAGCCGAGTTCTTGTCCACCAACTACGAAACCCGCCAGCTCTACAATCGCCAGCTCAAAGTCACCAGCGACCAACTCGAGCCACACGCCCAAGAGTGTGTCGAGTTTGCCAAGGCTGTCGCCAACGACGCACCATCGCCGGTGCCTGCCGAGCAATCACTGTATGTAATGTCGATTCTCGATGGGATTTATCGTAGCCAACGCGAAGGGCGCGAAGTTTCAATTACCATTTAGGGTGTGTATAAACGCCCACTGCACCATTTGGTGTAGTGGGCGTTTTGTGTGGTACGCACAATATACGCGGGCGTATGAGAGCGATTACCACCAGCGCATTATTTGGTGGGTTCTTGATAGGCACCGAGTGGCCAAACCCGGAATTCGACGGTTTGACTGTTCTGTGTCAGGTATGTATCCATATTGGCGACGGTCACGGTTAATTGCTTTGGGACACCATATTTGTTGGGAATCAAGAAAATTAATTGTCCACCCATACGAGCCCCTGGGGCGATTGTCTGGGCGAGAAATTCGGTTTTGAGATCGGTAGAATTACTAAGCGCCGACTGCGGTGGATTACCATCGATATCGGTTAATTGGAAGTAGGTGCGATCAATATAAACACTTGCGGCATTGGGATCGCGCATATTGGCAATCGTGACAGACATGGCCACATAGCGTTGCCCATCAGGTGCTGGTGCACCAAAAAATTCAGTGAGATATTTGAAACCACTAACTGCGACATAAATGCCATCACTACTATGCTCCCAATAGCCGGTATACGGCATGTGGGAGCGGAATGTTTCTAATATATGTGCGGAAAGCAGCGGTACGGTGGATGCACTCACAAGTGGGGGCTCTGTGACGGGAGTAATGGTGCTGGCAAATAACTCGCTCCCGAGCAACCCAAGCTGAATCCGATAGGCTACTGGGTTATTGGGGTGGTATTCCATGCGGGCGTGCTCAAATACCTGTACCACATAGGGTTCACCATTAAGGAGCTGCTGATAGGGTGGGGTGAGTGGTACCCCAAACAACGCAAGGCTTTCGGCATCGCTAATTTTGGGATTGCGATCTTGTTGGAGTCCATGCGTCTGCCAATAATTCAAAAAATCACCACAGGCTTGATAGGGAGTGCCCACAAAACTCTTGCATGATATGGTGGTAGCCGTGGTATGCGGGGCCTCGACTGGGGTAAGGGCGTTGACGTCTACTCCGCTGAGCGATTGCGCCCCGAGGCGCCCCAACAAAATCGTGTAAGGGGCGGTATTGGTGGGGTGATATTCGAGGCGGGTCCGTTCGAATTGTTGGCTGGTGATTGTCGCACCAGCGACAGTTATGGAAGTGCTTGGGGCAAGTGGTTGCCCGAAAATCGTAAGCCCACCTTGTTGTGCCCAAAATGGTGCAAGCTGGCTATCGATGCAAACGGTGTTGTCTGCATTACACGGTGTGGCTGCATGGAGTATTTGGCTGGGCGCTACCCAGATCCACAGCACAATGATGAGGGCAATGAAGCCTAGTGTGTGATAACGATACATAATGCTTAATAGATGGATGCTACAATCATGTATTGCCACGAGTGCACCGCTCCACCATAATCACGATACAACGCATACATCATATACGATGCGAGGGCGAATTGTATATACCCTTGGTGCGTAAATGAGATTAGTTAGGACTCAACACGATACATGTAAGGTATCGTGTTTCTGCGTAATTACGAAGGGATTATCGGCCAGACGCGGAGTTCGAGGTTTTGTTGGAAGCGGCTCTGGTAGGTATCGAGATTGGCAAAGTTACATTCGATTTGGGCTGGGACGGCGTCATCAGGAATAGCAAAAATTATTTGCCCACTATACAGTTCTGCTGGATTGAGTGTGGTCCCGAGGATTGGTGTTGCGAGATGTATGGCGGTTGATACTGCCGCGTAGCGGCGACCAAGGGTGTCGATTAGATTGATATAACGATAATCATAGTAAACAGCAGGTTCTTGCGCGGTACGTTGGTTTTTGACAAGGATGGCCATGCTTACAAAGCGATGTTTCTCGGCGATAGGAGTCGCATAAAATGTTTCTTGGTAGCGAAAGGTACTGGCTGCAATATAAATCCCTTGGCTTGAAGTTTCCCAATAGCCAGCTGTAGGCATGCGGTAGCCGAAGCCAGTTACGATATTGGCTGGTAATAGTGGTACATGAGTATCAACTAAAAACGAATCGTTCAACGTGACGATTGTTTGTTGTGGTGGAGCATTCTCACGAAGTTCTGCATTAATCCGCCCCAACATGACAAGCGGCTTGGTGGGGGTTTCGATGTGGTATTCAAAACGCGCTCGTTCAAATAACTGCACGATATATGTTTGTCCATTCCGTGTCCAGCACATGGCTGGGGTGAGGGGTAAGCCAAACAGCGCTAAACTTTCGGCATTGGTCACAAATGCCAAATTGTCAAAAGTGAGTCCATGCCCTTGATAAAATGTACGAAATGCGCCACATACCGTGTATTGCGCATTGGGTAACGCTACACATGATGTATGCGTGCCTTGGAGTGTGGCTTCATCACTGGGCATGAGTGGTGATAATTCGCTGTTGTACCGGTCAAGCCATTCACGCCCAATCAATCCGAGTTGAAAGTTGTAGGGCTTGGGTTGACTAAAGCGGAATTCTATTCTGGCGCGTTCGAAGTTTTGGATGTGGTATGCTTCATGGATAAAACGATGCGCTGATTCGTTATCAAGTGGTACCCCAAATAATTGGATCCCATTATTGGCTTGCCAAAATTTTTGGATGTCACCACGTACACAGATTTGATCGTCACTCGGAATGCACGGTGTGGCCGCGTAGAGAGGCTGTGTTGTACTATGCATTTGTAAGACGATAAAAATGCTAACTATAAGGATACGGTGCCACATGACTTTGCTCCTGAGGATACTTTTGTGGAAATAGAACTACATGCTATTGCAATAATTTAACACAGTAATTGTAACATGATTTGTATGGGTAATGCCGGTAAAAGGAGGAAGAAAATAAACAGGTAATGCCACTGTCTCACTCATAAAAAACGAAGGTATTCATTAAAATTACTGCCGTCACAACGGTGAAACGATGTAAAACGTACCGATTAATTACACTATTTTTGCTATTGTCAATACCTACGCCAAAACCCTACGTCATTTCATGCCGGTTGCGCTGGCAACCGTTAATGAAGTAGGAAGTATAAAGACGGAAGTACGGAAGTACGGAAGTACGGAAATTGCATGTTGTGCCAGCGCACGGAGCGGGCATAGCGGCGCTTCAATTATTTCGTGCGTCACTTTATACTTCCTTCTTCACGCTTCCGACTTCGTTCGGAGATTTCACGACCGTGGACATGGAATGACGTGGGGTGGAGCGACTCCGCACTCGTTGCATACCCGGTGTGACAAATGGTAATCATTAATTATTGATGACGTTCTGGTTGTTCTTGTCTCATCTACTCGCGGATGAACTCACGTGATGGGTGCGTTGTATCGCTGGCGAAATGCACGGTTGAGTGGCTATGTGATCGCGCGTTGACGTCATAGTGATGTGCCAAATCTTGGGCGAGGAGTGTTTCATCAAAAATCGTGGCATCTTCGATGGCAGCGTATGCCATACCGAGCGTATGGGCGAGGCGTTGATAGGCTTGGTTATAGGGAGTACGCCGCATGAGTTCTCGTGCGTACAGGTATTCGCGACGTTTGCGTTCGATGACATATTGATTGGTGGCACTTGCATGGGCAGTATGTGCGGTCACAAAAAATAACAAAATGAGTAATATCGCTATCTCAAATATAAACTCCATATCGACATCCTTGCAGTGATAGGGCTTCGGTAAAGTACTACGTAGCCATGTACAAAAAAGATGTATTGAATCAATCGGTTCACTCGTTTTTGGGATTGCTGTTACGATAGCAGGGAAGTTTTTGAAAAGAAAGGGCTCCCTAATGCAAATTACCACGTTACTGTCCAAATTCATTGCCGTAGTGATTGCGGGTGGCATGTTGAGTACGAGTATTGCCATGGTGACACAACGGAGTTTCAATCAATATGGGGTGATGGCTGGCTTACTCGTTGCCGTGCTTTGGCTGGTGCTGGCCTATTGGGCAACGACTGCGGGGCAGGTATGGTGCATCTTGTTCCTGGTAAGCATTATTCCATGGCTGGTGGTGACATTACTTTCGCCAGAATTGGTGGCATTGCCTGGACGTTATCTCGATTATGCGTGGTTATTGCCACGCTACGATACGGATGCCATCAATAACCTCGAGCAATGGATTACTGTGGGTGCAATTCCGTTGGCGGTGCTGAGTGGGGTGGGTGGGTGGTGGAGTTGGGGGAAGTAGTAGCGACAAAAAGTGGTGGTGCGGTAACGCACCACCACTTTTTTGCCACGTAGCGCTTATTTGGTGTCACGCAGAAAACGTGACGCCAGCATAAATACCAAGGCCACAATCAACAAAATCCACGACCACGTGCTAATTCCGAAATAATACTGGGCGATCAGCGACCCTGACACTGCCACCAGACCGGCAATGTTGAAGTAGATGCGTTGTTGACGTTTGTCCATAAATTACTCACCTAATTGACTAAAGAAACGAATGCAGGTGCGGATGGCGGCATTGTAATAGGGCAAGTGGAATTTTTCGTTGGGGGCATGCACGTTGTCGTCAGACAACCCAAAGCCCAGCATCACACACGGTGCCTTGAGTTTGCTGTCAAACAAGGCTGCCACGGGGATAGAGCCACCGCCGCGTACATATTCCACCGGGTTTGCGGGGAATTCTACCCCGTAGGCAGCCGCTGCCACCTTGAGGACGGCGGCGTCGAGGGGCAACAACAACGGTTCGCCGCCATTGAGCCACACCACGTCCATTTTGACCGCTTCGGGTGCGAGTTCGGCCACGCGGGCCTTGAGCAAGTGGAATACTTTGTGGGAATCTTGGCCGGGGGCGAGGCGCAGGCTGACTTTGGCTTTGGCTTCGGCGGGAATGACGGTTTTGGTGCCTTCACCGATAAAGCCACCGATAATTCCGTGCACTTCGAGGGTGGGGCGCGACGTCATGCGTTCCATGGCGCTGTATTGTTGTTCTCCGGGGAATGAATCAATCCCGGCGGCGGCCAGCAAGGCCTCGCCCCGTTGTTGTGATTGGCGGTCGAGGATGGCGCGCTCTGCGCTACTGAGGGGGCGGAGCATTTCGTAGAGCCCGGGCAGATTGATGAAGCCATCGCGCCCCTTGAGGTCGGCCAGTACCCACGCCAAGGCTTGGATGGGGTTGGGGGCGATGCCGCCGTAACCACCCGAATGCAAATCACCTTTGGCACCGTTGGCGGTGATTTCGACATAGGTCATGCCCCGTAGTGAATGGGTGATGGTGGGGACGTCTTTGGCGACCATGCCGGTGTCGAGGATTAGGATGTAGTCACACGCCAAGGCCGCCACATTGTTTTCGACATAATGGCTAATTGATTCACTGCCTGATTCTTCTTCGCCTTCGAGCAAAATTTTGATGTTGACATTGAGGCCATCGGTGGCAATCAACGATTCGAGGGCTTTGATGATGGCTAGGGTGGGGCCTTTGTCGTCGACGGCGCCGCGGGCATACAGGCTATCGCCTTTGAGGGTGGGTTCAAAGGGGGGCGTATGCCAGAGGGCCACGGGGTCGACGGGTTGGACATCGAAGTGGCCATAGACCAGCACGGTGGGTTTGCTGGGGTCGATGATGCGTTCGGCATAGACAAGGGGCAGTGCAATGCTTTCGACCACTTGGGCGTTGCTAAAGCCGATGGTGTTGATGTGGGCGGCCAGCCATTCGGCGGCGCGGCGCACATCGGGATGATAATCCGAGATGCCACTGATGCTGGGGATGCGGATTAGGGCTTTGAGTTCTTCGAGGAAGCGGTCGCTGTTGCTGGCCGCATAGTGCAAGGCTGCCTGTGTCATGGGGGAATCCTTTCGCCATCATTGGGATGAATGTTCCTATTGTAGCGCAATACCTGAGCCAATAGATGTGAGGTATGCGCTTGTTTTTGAGCGTACAACATGGTCTAGGTAGCCCGAGGCCATGAATTTTTTTGATGATATAGCTGATTACTATGCCAAATCGGTGCGTGAGCTACTGTGGTTGTGGGCAGTTGCTGATAACAGGTTGCTCGTCCAGCGTAGGACTACTTACTGGATGCAAAAATGTTAGACAATCCGGCCGAATTGGCGGGCAAACAAATCGAGGCGCATGCTGATGATGGTGGGGCGGCCGTGGGGACAGGTGCGCGGGCCGGTACAGGCACTGAGTTGGCTGATGAGGGCTTGTTGTTCGGCTAGCGACAAATTTTGACCTGCCCGGATCGAGGTATGGCAAGCGAGGGTAATCAACATTTTTTCTTGCCAATCACTGGGGAGACTGCCGCCGGCCCCCGCCAAGAAATCGGCGATTTGTACCAAGGCGGCTTCGAGGCGATTGGGGCTGACGGTGGCGGGGATGGCGCGTACCACCAGCTGGTTGTCGTGTTCATCGAGGCGGAAGCCCCACTGTTGTAGTTCTGTACGGTGATCGAGCAAGATGCCGTGGGTAGCTGGCGCAAAATGCAGGTGTTGTGGCATCAGCAAGGGCTGGGTTTCGATTTTGCCATGGGTGTGTTGGGCCATCAAGCGTTCGTAGTTGATGCGCTCGTGGGCGGCATGCTGGTCGATCACGTAGCATTCTTGGTTGGGACCTTCGGCAAAAATATACAGGCCGGCTAGCTGACCGATAATCCGTAGCTCGGGTAATGGCCCGGTCTGGGCTTCGCGGTTGGCAGCGACTTGGGCGGCCACGGCTACCCCGGCGGCTTGAGCATCGGCACGGGGTGGTTGGTCAAACCGTTGCTGGAACGGACGTGACAGCGGTGTCTCGGGGAAGAGCGGACGTTCACGCATGGGTTGTCCACCCCCACTTGGACGTGGGGTGCTGGGTTGCGGCGTACGGGAATCGGTATAGCTGGTACGGGGCTCGGCGGTGGCGCGTTCGGGTGGGGGCGGGGGTGTCGTTTGGGATGGTTGCGCGGGCAGGCCCCAGTCTTGGATGGTGCTACTCTGGTGGAGCAATTGGCGCATGGCATCGGCCAAGTTGTTGCGCACGTATTCGGGATCACGAAACTTGACTTCGCTTTTGGTGGGGTGGACGTTGACGTCGACGGCGGCGGGGTCGACATGCATGGCCACCACCACATACGGGAAGCGCCCTTTCATCAGTAAGGTATGGTAGGCCTCGTCAAAAATCGCCGCTAATTGCCCGCGCGGAGCGATGGCGCGGCCATTGACGCTGATATGCATGGCTTCGCGGGTGCCGCGACTAATGGTGGGGTCCGAAATAAAACCATTTATCGCCAAGGCATAGAGGCCGTCACCGCGGCTATAGTCGACGGGCAACAGGTGCGATACCACATCGATGCCGTAGACGGCCAGCAACACATCACGCAGTTGCCCGGTACCATTGCTACTGAGGCGGGTTTTGCCGTCGACATTGAAGGTGAAGCGGATGTGGGGGTAGGCTAGGGCGTATTGGGTCATGATGGTGGCAATGGCGGCGGTTTCGGCGCCAGCGGAGCGCAAAAACTCACGGCGCACCGGCAAATTGTAAAACAAATTGCGGATGAGGAAGGTGGTGCCGACGGGTGCACCGACGGTGCGTTTATCTTGGATTTCGCTGCCGGCGATGCGCAGCTCGACGGCTTGGGCCGCATCGCGGGTACGACTGGTACAACTGACTTGGGCCACGGCGGCGATGGAAGGGAGTGCTTCACCGCGGAAGCCGAGGGTGGTGATGGCAAATAAATCTTCGGCTTTGACCAGCTTCGAGGTGGCGTGGCGGGCAAAAGCGGTCTCGATTTGGTCGGCAGGGATGCCAGCACCATCATCGCGGATAATCATCTCGCTGATGCCGCCGGCCCGCACATCGACGGTAATCGTGGTGGCTTGGGCGTCGATGGCGTTTTCGACTAATTCTTTGATGACCGATGCGGGGCGTTCCACCACTTCACCGGCGGCGATTTGGGCCGCAATGGCCGGAGGGAGAATGCGAATCATACGACACCTCATAGGCTTTTTCTGTATTATAGGGTATGCGAGGCATGCTGCAGGTTCGAGGCATGCCTCAAACCTACGAATATTCGGCGGGGTTGTTGCCGG
This sequence comes from Roseiflexaceae bacterium, assembly GCA_040397035.1. Classification (GTDB taxonomy): domain Bacteria; phylum Chloroflexota; class Chloroflexia; order Chloroflexales; family Roseiflexaceae; genus UBA965. Next base: position 20,289 of record JBBAWW010000049.1, read on the forward strand.
CCGTCACCAAAGACCCCTTGCTGTATAGCTTGTATGGCGGCTTGTTGGCGGGGGTAGGTGGCGGGCTGATTTTCCGGGCCCGTAGTACCGGCGGTGGCTTCGACATCGTGGCGCGCTTGCTAGAGCAACGCTTTGGGATTGCGCCTGGTCGCAGTGCCTTGCTGATGAACGGGGTGATTTATAGTGTGGCGTTTGTGCTGTATGGCCCCGAAAAAATCTTGTATGCGATTTTGGTGAGCTTTGTGGCCAGCCGCGCCGTGGATGCCGTGCTGTCACTGGGGAGTGGGATGAACCAAGTGTTTATTATTACCGATTGTGCCGATGCCGTCGGCGCAGCGGTGATGCGCGACCTCAAGCGGGGCGTGACGGTGATGGAGGCTCGTGGCGGCTATACCGGCGCCGAACGGGCCATGTTGCTGTGTGTGATGACCCGCAGCGAAGTGCCGACGTTGACGGCCTTGGTGGCGGCCACCGATCCCAAAGCCTTTGTGGTGGTGGGCGAAGCGATAGAGGTCTTTGGTAAGGGATTTCGGGCATTACCGAGCTGAATATTATCCGCAGATACCGGCAAGCTGCCGGTGCCTGCGGATGCGGAAAACCCACAGCGTCGGACGGATGAATCCATCGCCAATTCACGTGGCTGCGGGAGTTTTTTACCAAAAGAATAACGTTACATAATCGCTTGTAAGCGGCGTACGCCGATGCCGGCACCACACGCCACCACGCCCACCACGCGTCCTTGCAGATAGGTGCCGAGGGTTTGGGTGGCGGCCAAGGCCACGCCGGCGGCGCCTTCGATGAGGTGGTGGCGGCTGTCGATGTAGTCACGCATAGCGGCGGCGATATGGGCTTCGCTGACTAGCACGCTCAAATCGACCAGATTGCGGTAGTAATCAAAGGTGACGCTATCGGATTCGATGCCGCCGGCGGTGCCATCGGACAAGGTATCGTCGCTGGGGATGTCGACAATCTGGCCGGCCCGCACCGATTCGGCCATCACGGCCGAATTACTGGGAAAGGCACCGATGATTTGCAGGGTGGGGTATTGGGCTTTGAGGGCGGCAGCCATGCCCCCAATCAAGCCACCGCCACCGACGGCGATGATGAGGGTGTCGAGCCGGGGGATTTGTTGGACCATTTCGAGCCCGAGGGTGCCTTGACCGGCCATGATGACGGGGTCGTTGTAGGGCGACAGGTAGGGCAGTTGGTGTTCGCTGGCAAAGGCCCGGGCGGCCCCTTCGCTAATCACGCTGTCGTGGCCGATTTGGACGACGGTGGCGCCGAGAGCCTTCATGGCGGCTACTTTGACGGGGGCGGCCTGTTCGGGCACAAAAATCGTCGCTCGGCAGCCTGCGATTTGGGCGCTATAGGCCACGGCGGCGCCGTGATTGCCTGACGAGGCCGCCACCACGCCGTTGCGGCGTTGGGCGGGGGTGAGTGAGAGCACGGCGTTGAGGGCGCCCCGCAGCTTGAACGAGCCGGTGTGTTGTAGGTATTCTTGTTTGATCCAGACGTCGGCTTGGCAGTGCTGGCTGAGCTCGCGGTGGCGGGCGACGGGGGTGGGGTTGATATAGGGGGCGATGCGCTGGGCCGCCTGGTGGCTGGCATGGGCTTGGGCAAGCACGTCGATTTGCATGGTCGTCCTCTTGTAGATTGATTGCTTTGATTATACAGGAGCCGCAGTAGGCATTGAGAGAGCCGCAGCAGGCTGCGACTGTACGTACGAGGCATTGAGAGAGCCGCAGCAGTCTGCTACTTTACAATTCGTATTTGATGAAACTGTGCAGTCGTGCTAGCATTTGGGTATGAATACAAAACCACTGCCCATTGCTGCCGCGGTGATTGCTACCGCCGCCACTCAGTACCTCACCCCCTTTCATCTCTATGATGAAGCGGGCATCCGCCACGCCGTGCAACGCCTGAATGCGGCGTTTGCATGGGCACCGCAATTCCGCAATTATTTCGCCGTCAAGGCCTTGCCCAACCCTGCGATTTTGAAAATGGTGGTGTCCGAAGGGTGTGGTCTCGACTGCAGTTCGTTCACCGAATTATTTATGGCGGCCCGCATGGGGGTGCGTGACGACGCCATCATGTTTACATCCAACAACACACCCCTCGACGAATACCGCATGGCGCTTAAGCTGGGCTCATTCGTCAACTTTGATGATGTCGACCACCTGAGTTGGCTCGATGCCCAAAAAGTACGCTGGCCGGAGGTGATTTCGTTCCGCTACAATCCTGGCGCCGAGCGCGAAGGCAATACCATCATTGGTCGCCCAGCCGAAGCCAAATTTGGCGCCACCCGGGCCCAATTATTGCAGGGCTATGCCTTGGCTCAGGCACGGGGGGGGACACGGTTTGGCTTGCACACCATGATTGCCTCAAACGAACGCAACGCCGATTACTTTGTCACCACAGCCGATATGTTGTTTGGGGTGGCAGCCGAGATGCATCAGCAACTGGGGATTGAATTTGAATACATCAACCTCGGTGGTGGTATTGGCATCCCCTATCACCCCGATGACCAGGCCGTCGACCTCGAGCGGGTCTCTGCTGGTGTCGAAGCTGCCTACCAGCGCCACATTGTGGCCAACGGTATGCGCCCGCCGCGAGTGATGTTGGAATGTGGGCGGGTGATTACGGGGCCGTATGGCATGCTGGTGACCCGTGTGCGCCACGCCAAAACCACCTACCGCAACTATATCGGCGTCGATGCCTCGATGGCCGATTTGATGCGCCCGGGCATGTATGGCGCCTACCACCATATCAGTGTGCTGGGCAAGGCCGATCTGCCTGCCAGCGAGATCTATGATGTGGTGGGTTCGCTATGTGAAAACAATGACAAATTCGCGATTAATCGGGCGCTCCCGCCGATTGATGCCGGCGATGTGCTGGTCATCCACGATACGGGGGCCCACGGCCGCGCCATGGGATTTAATTACAACGGCAAATTACGCTGCGCCGAAGTACTGTATACCGCTACAGGTGAATTGAAGCTGATTCGCCGTGCCGAAACCCTCGATGATTATCTGGCGACGATTATCGATGAAGCCGAATAGATTGATGGAATCGGCGCTACGCAAATATCCAAATCCCACCCACAACCATTTGATGGTGGTGGGTGGGGTTTTTCGCGCTGTCGCTCATGGCGCACATCATATAGTGGATGAATATCAATACCTACGCCAATCTAGGCGGCTCGTTGGTTGTGGGGCGGTGCATTGATA
>JBBAWW010000050.1:0-23315 GCA_040397035.1 Roseiflexaceae bacterium
TCGCAACTGGCATGGAATGACGCTAGGGGTGAGGTGTTTTGGCGTAGGTATTGCATCTTATGGATAATTTTTTGCCATAAATACACAATCATGTCTTGTGCAAATATAACACCATTTGCGTCATGAATTAATCGCACCACGTGGCTACGCCGGTCAACGCCATGGGTGGTCAAATGAAGCAAAATCCGCCAGCGCGACTCCCCCCTGCCAGGCACAATCGCCTGCTAATCAGGCACACCCCATTACCACACCACATTACACAAAATTGTCGTAGCCTGTTGAAATGATTATGCTGTCTGGGTAATTGTTGCGAAATCTAAAGGATCGAGTCATGTAACCATATCACAAGACGTGTGATGTGCGAATCAATCATGGTACGCACAATTTCGGTCACGTCAAAGGTTGTCATCGGTGTTTCATCCTTTCGTTATCGTTGTGTAACCAATCAGTAGGGTAGAGTGCTATAGGCAATGATACACTGACGGACAAGTAAATGTTTCTCCACAAGTTATGGTGTGCACACATTATGTCAGTACGCTCAATTATACAAATCCCCACGTTGTCGCTCCACGCCGTTGATATTACCACGGTGAGTCAAATGCAAGCGTGGCAATATACCGGAATCATGGCACGCTACAACTTTAGTGATGATCCATTTGCGCAACAGTGGGTTTGCCAACCGCAAACTGGGTATTGGCAAGTGCGTGATAGCCAACACGAACTGCTGGGGTTTGCCGTTATCGGCACAGGGGCTCAAACTGCTGGCATTCATTATCAGGCAAATTCGATTGATGTGTTGGCCGGGTTGCACCCTGATTTGCTAGGACAACGCCGTGGCTATTCGTTTATCACACAAGTAATTGCCCATGCCCAAAAACTCCATCCAGGGCAGCGCCTGCGTGCGAGCATCCCCAGCATGCATTTGGCGGCGTTGGCAGCCTGGCAACGGGCCGGTTTTTTTCCTGAATACGCGGTTATTTCCGCCGACAATACGCCGTTTGTAGTATTGCTGGCATAACGTTTTTTCAAAAAACCAAAAAAGAAGATGACACTATCACGCTAGCGCTCTGGCAATGACGCTAGCGGTCGCTCTTGCGCCCATACGCCGCTATTCCATACCGGTAGGGTGCAAAGAAAGAAGCGTGTGACAGAGTATTGGTATAATCAACATTGTAATCACACTGATACACGCAATCACTACGGAAGAAAGGCATCATCATGCCCAAGCACGCAGTTCATGTCAAAAACGGCCCCCAGCCAGGTGGCGCGTATTCCCCCGTACTCCGCGTCGGCGATTTCGTGTTTGTGTCGGGGCAAGCCCCCATCGACCCAGCCAGCAACGAAATCGTCGGTACCACCATCGAAGCACAAACCGCCCGCACCCTCGAAAACATCAAACTCCTGCTGACGGCTGCCGGCGCCGAAATGAGCGATGTGGTCAAAGCCACCGTGCATTTGTCTGACATGGCGTTGTTTGATCGCTACAACGTCGTGTACGCCAGCTACTTCCCCGACCCCAAACCAGTGCGTACCACGGTAGGCAGCCAGCTCGACGGCTTCATGGTCGAAATCGACGTTATCGCCTACCTCGGAGCCTAATCATGTACGACACGCTCATCCGGGGTGGCACCGTCATTGATCCGAGTACCAATCGCAACGGTCGCTACGACGTGGCGATACGGCGTGACCGCATCGCTGCCGTGTCACCTTATATCGCACCCGACAGTGCCCGCAACGTCATCGATGCCAGCGGGTTGTTGGTACTGCCAGGCTTAATCGACGTCCACACCCATGTCTACCACGGCGTTACCTATTGGGGGATTGAACCCGATGCCATAGCCGCCCGCAGTGGGGTCACCACCTGGGTCGATGTGGGCTCGGCGGGCGCGTACAATTTTGCCGGCCTACGGGAATTTGTGATGCGCCAATGCGACGTACGGATTGTCACCTTCCTCAACATCTCGGGGGTGGGGTTGACTGCACCGTTTGGCGAACATTTCAACATCGAAAACTGTGACGTTGATTTGTGTTGCCGCATGGTCGATTTGCACCGTGACATCATCATCGGCATCAAAGCGCGCATTGAAGGCAAAACGGTCGGTGACAATGGGCTCGAGCCGCTACGACTCGCCCGCCAAGCCGCCGACCGCTGCGGGTTACCGTTAATGGTGCATATTGGCTCGGGACCACCCGAGCTCGATGCGGTGCTCGAGTTCCTCAAACCAGGCGATATTTTGACGCACTGCTTCACCGGCGGTACCATGCGCGTCACCGCCGGCGATCATCGCCCCCATGCCAGTATTTTGGCGGCCGCCCAACGGGGCGTCATCCTCGATGTGGGGCATGGCGCAGGCTCATTTGACTTTGCGGTGGCCGAAGGGATGCTGGCAGCAGGATTGGCGCCCGATGTAATTTCGACCGACATGCATCAATTGAGCGTGCATGGGCCGATGTTTGATTTGCCCACCTGCATGAGCAAATTCCTGGCCATGAATGTACCCCTCGACACAGTGGTACAGGCGGTGACATCACGCCCCGCCCAAATTCTCGGCTTACCCGATGTGGGGACGTTGCAGGTAGGCGCCTATGCCGATGTGGCGTTGTTGCGCCTGCACCAAGGCGAGTTTCATTTTTATGATATTGCCATGGCGAGTCGCACCGGCAGTCAATTGTTGCGCTGCGAACAAACCATCCTCAATGGGCGGGTGATGCCACGCCGGCCGGACCCGGTACCAGCACCTTGGATTGAGTTGCGCCCATACCAACGCGAAATCCAAGCACGTGGGCATACCCCCGATCAAATGGTCCCTTAGTCCATCACAAGGTGGTAGCGATGAATGCCTGGATTCAAGCTCAGCAATTTATAGGGCCGCAAATCCGCCTCGATGCCCTTGATCCGCTTGCGCATCGCGCTGGGCTGATTGCCGCCGGGGCCGATACCCGGATTTGGGATTATATTTTGTTTGCCCCCGCCGATACCCCGGCGGGGATGGACGCCCATATCAGCGAAATCATCCGCCGCCGTGAGGCAGGGCTCGAAGTGCCCTATGTCATCGTGCGTCAACACGACGATACGATTGTGGGCTTGACGCGCTTCCTCGAGTTGCGCCCAGCGCATCGTAGTGTTGAATTGGGCACGTGGCTCAATCCACAGGTGCATGGTGACGGCACCAACGTCGCCGTCAAATTATTGATGCTAACCTATGCCTTTGAATCACGCAACTGCATCCGGGTGCAAATCAAAACCAACGCCAACAACAAAGGGGCGCAACGCTCACTCGAAGCGTTAGGTGCCACATACGAAGGGTGCTTGCGCAATCACATCATTACCCCCGATGGTAGCATCCGCGATTCGTTTTTTTATTCAATTCTTGACCGTGAATGGCCGACAGTCAAAGTCCGGTTACAGCAACGGCTCAACAAACATCACCACGAAGGAGCAGATTTGTGACACTTTTCATTTCCAAACTTCTTTCCAAAAGCCGCTATCTGGTCGGGTTGGCAGTCATCGGCGCATTCGTTGGAATGGTCGCATTGTTGTTGTACGGCGTTTGGGACGTGTACCACCTCGTTTCAACAGTTTTGGCAGCACAAGAATACGAAGGTATCGGCAAAAAACTGACCTTTGGGTTTGTCGAGGCGATTGATACATTTTTGCTCGCAACGGTCTGCTATATCACCGCACTCGGACTCTATGAATTGTTTATTGATGATCAAGTTGAACTACCAAGTTGGCTCAATATTCGCAATCTTGACGATCTCAAAAACAAACTGACCAGTGTGATTATCGTGTTGATGGCAGTAATATTTCTCGGGCACGTAGTAAGTTGGGACGGCGAGCGTGATTTATTGCGGATTGGGGCCCCAATCGCTATCGTCATCGCAGCGCTAACCTGGTTTTTAAGCCAAAACAGCAAAAGCGACCACTAAATCAGCCCCAGCGTACCTTTTTGCGGTCATCACACGGTTATACCCCGTAATTGATGACACGAAAGGAGTACGTTGATGGAACAGTCGCAACGCTGGCGGGTGGTGCTGGATTTCGGGGTAGACTTCCCGATGCTGCGGGCAGATAGTCTGTACCTGCGGATGATCAAAACCTGCTGGCAGCAATTACCCAGCCACCACCCCCGCATCCACTGTTCGCCATTACAGCTCCGCAGTGACGGGGTGCGGGGGCATATTTATGCTGACGATGTGCGTGAAGCCGCTGCCGCCCTCGACACGTTTCGCCACCGCACCACTGACGTCATCAGACGCTTACGCGGCCAACCGCAAGCGATTATTTGGGATTATGTGCAATTTGTGGCAGAATAATGAGACACAATCCCAAACCAACAGGAATGGTTTATGCCGCAGAGCGATTCATTATTCACCGGGCGCCTAGTGCGTCTCGCTGCCACCACGCCAGACGACCTTGCGATTGTGGCGCAATGGAGCACCGACGCCGATTTTTTGCGCCGCCTCAAATATCAGCCAGTGCGGCCATTAAACCAACAAGAAGTCAGTGAATCTTTTTTGGCAGGTGGACATAGCGACAACTCCACCCATTTGCGCTTGCGCACCCTCAGTGATGACCGGTTGGTGGGCTATGTGGTGCTCTACGATATTTATTGGAATCTACAAACTGCCCTAGTCGGGATTGCCATTGGCAACAGCACTGACCGAGGCAAAGGCTATGGGCGTGATGGGCTCGAATTAATGCTCCGCTATGCCTTTGACGAACTCAATTTGTACCGGGTCGGATTAACCGTGCTCGAACGCAATCAATCAGCCTATCGGCTCTATAGTAGTGTTGGCTTCCAACACGAAGGCACCTTACGGGCAGCTGATTACCGTGATGGCAAACGCGAAAACGAACTCATCATGAGTATACTGAACCCCGAATGGCGCCAACGCCGCACCACCCAACCATAAAGGAACACACCATGCCACGACTGCGTGATTTAGGCATCCAAATCGGCACCTTGCCTACCGGCCCATACAACGCCATTACCGACGTACCAGGGGTATTGGTGGGGTACGACACCGTCATCAGTGACGCACCCCATGTGGCCCGCACCGGTGTGACGGTAATTTTGCCCCGTGGTGAGCAAAGTTGGCAGGAGCCGGTGTTTGGGGGCTACCACTCGTTTAATGGCTGTGGCGAAGTCACCGGCGTGGCCTGGCTCAAAGAATCGGGACTACTCTACAACCCGATTGCCATCACCGCCACACCGTGGGTGGGGGCAGTTTGGGACGCCATGTCGTGGCATGCGATTACCTCAGGGTACAACGATAGTTTTTTGCTGCCCGTAATCGCCGAGACCTACGACGGCTGGTTAAGTGATCGTGTGGGTGAATTGGTGGGGCGGCCACAATTCCTCAAGGCCCTCGTTGACGCCAAAAGTGGCCCGATTGCCGAAGGCAACGTGGGTGGTGGCACGGGCATGATTTGTCACGAATTCAAGGGAGGCACAGGCACCTCATCACGAGTGGTGCAGTGTGCCGGTCAGCAATACACGGTGGGGGTTTTGGTACAAACCAATTACGGCACCCGCGAAGATTTGCGCATCGACGGGGTGCCCGTCGGACGCAGTATCGGCTATGACGTGGTACCGAGTGCCCGCACCGAGGTGGTGAGTGGCGATGGCTCGATTATCGTCATCATTGCCACTGATGCGCCACTCACGGCCACCGGGTGTGACCGCTTGGCACAACGAGCCACGGTGGGACTGGGGCGCGTGGGTGGCTACGGGCACAACGGCAGTGGGGATATTTTTGTGGCGTTTAGCACGGGCAATCATCTGCATGACGACATTAATCAGCTTGAACAGATTAGCGTCGTGCCACCAGTAGCCATGAATGGATTGTTCCACGGGGTGGCAGACGCCGTGGAAGAAGCGATTGGCAATGCGTTGTGCGCCGCCCAAACCATGGTGGGGTATAATGGGCGCATTGCTACGGCAATGCCACTCGATCTCGTGGCGACCCTGATGCGAAAGGCTCACTAATACTGTGCCAATAACGATTGTCGCCTTTATTGTCTGCTCCGCCTGTATCCATGTAGGCTGGAATCTGTTACTCAAAGGGTCTGTCAATCGCCAAGTATCGACATTGTTGGCGGTAAGTTGTGCGGGATTGGTGATGTTGCCCTGGACCTGGTCACGGGTTGATAGCCATGTGTGGCTGATTGCCATGGCGAGTGCCGTATTCCAAGCGCTCTATTATATTTTGTTGGCGTACGGGTACGACAATTACGATCTGGGCGTGTTGTATCCGATTGCGCGTGGGGTGGCGCCGTTGCTGTCGGCGATTTGGGCGAATATCTGGTTAGGCGACCAAATGCACGCCGGTGGAATCGTGGCGGTGCTGGTGATTACGTCGGGGACGATTTGGATCGGGGTACGCCATCGGGCACCCGGATTACCGTGGCGGATGCCGTGGTTGCCATTGATTATCGCCCTCGCCATATCGGGGTATACCATTATCGATGCCTTTGGAGCCCGTAACGGCGATACCTTGGCCTATTATTCGGTGTGTATGGTGTGTACTGCGGCGTGTATGGCGCCATTTACGCTGTGGAAGCAACGGCCAAGCTGGGCGTTGGTACGCGCTGAATTCCCGCGGGCGGCACTGATTGGCGGGTTGTCATTTGTGTCGTACATGATGATATTACTGAGTTATGCCAAGGCACCAGTGAGTTACGTGGCAGCCATGCGTGAAATAAGCATTGTGCTTGCCGGCTTGGTGGGCTGGTTATGGCTCAAAGAATCATTTGGGTCAACGCGGTTGATTGGGGCCACCGTGGTCAGTGTCGGTGTTGCATTATTGGTATTACTTGGCTAGCTAGCAGATACAAAGGGGGAGCGCATGTCGATCCGCGACAGTATTATTCGTTTGGTAGGCCGGCATAATCTCGACGAAGCAGAATCTGCCGTAGCCATGAACGAAATCATGAGTGGGGTGGCGACCCCTTCCCAGATTGCGGCGTTTTTGACGGCGCTCCACTTCAAAGGTGAAACAGCCGCCGAGATTGCCGGCATGGCGCGCATCATGCGCGACCACGCCTTGCACGTCGACATCGCACCTGGTGCCGTCGATACGTGTGGCACCGGCGGTGATGGCGCTGGCACATTCAATATTTCGACGATTGCCGCCTTTGTAGCTGCAGGGGCGGGCGTGTATATCGCCAAACACGGTAATCGCGCCATGTCGAGTCGCTGTGGCTCGGCAGACGTATTGGAAGGGTTGGGCGTGTCGATTGAGCTCGACCAAATCGAGGTCGCCAAACGGATTCGCACCCAACGCTTCGGATTCATGTTTGCGCCCCGCTTCCACCCAGCCATGCGCTATGCGGGTCCAGTGCGGCGTGAAATCGGCATCCGCACCGCCTTCAACCTACTCGGACCACTGACCAACCCTGCCAAAGTCACCCGCCAAGTCATCGGGACGGCTAACGAAGTCCTTGCCGAAAAATTAGCCAATGCCTTGGCCTTACTCGACATGCACTACGTGATTGTCTTTGCAGGCTACGGCAATATCGACGAATTATCACTTGCAGGGAGCAACACCTACTTTGTGGTGCGTGGTAGTCAACCACCCCGCCGTTATCAAATCGATGCCGTTGATCTAGGGCTAACCCGGGCCAGCAACGACACCTTGGCGGGTGGTGATTTACACGAAAACGTGCGCATTGCCCGGATGATTCTCGCTGGCAAAGGCACCACCGCCCAAAACGAGGTCGTGGCACTGAATGCCGCCGCCGCGATTATGGTGGCAGAGTTGGCCGATGATTGGAGTGCGGCCATCACCCTCGCCAAACAATCCATTGAATCAGGAGCGGCGGCGCAACAATTGGCATTGGCGACCAGTTAAGTTTTCATTTTTGACAAAAACAGCAACACGCACCTTCCGCGATTACCGGGGATTGGTGCGTGTTTCGTATCGTTTATAGCGGTTTAAATGAGCGTTAGGCGTAGCTATATTTGCGCCAGATATCATCGCGTTCGAGTTCGATGAGGAGCGCAAAGGCGGCATAGTGGGGTTGGCGTGGCACAGAGAGGAGTGGCATATTGGCTTGGTCAGGGGTGCGACCACCTTTGCGGTGGTTGCATTCGCGACAGGCCGCCACGACATTGTCCCAATCGGTATGACCACCAAGCATCCGCGGAATGACATGATCGATGGTGAGGTGGGTACGATTCATTTGGCGCCCACAGTACTGGCACATTTCGCGGTCACGAATGATGACGCCACGGCGCGAGCAGGGCAAGCGCAAATTGCGCGGCACCCGTATATAGCGGGTCAAACGAATCACTAGCGGCACCACAAAACGATGCGAAATACTATAAATAACGCGTTGGGCGGCTTCGACTAATTCGGCTTTTTCTTGGAGTAACAATACAAGTGCCCGTCGTAACGGCACTAATTGAAGTGGTTCGTAACTCGCATTAAGTAGCAAGACCCGCTGCATGCCTGCCTCCTCGTACCAAAACGATGTCGCAGAAGAACTCCACCCGAAGAACATAAATGCTGAGCGTTCCTAATTTTGCTATGAGGGGCGAATCTCCATCATTGTCATGTAGCGACGATGAATGAACACCTGTAAAAAATCATATACCCATCGACAGGCGTGTTGATACACAGTCATATTCATTCATCTACTACATACAGTGTAGCACAGGCACCAATAGCCAAGCTATGCTCTCAGTGCAATTTTATGTCTATTACACATAATTTCATCAATGCATAACTATTGCTTAATTATTGTATACGGCACGCATGCATCACACAATCGCAATGATGATAGTGCAGGGCATAATGCATGGATTAGTGGAGTGGGCTACGATCGATTTTCGGTCTGACCAACCTGCGTTGACATGCACAAACAGAGAGTGCTATACTCGGGATATGGAGGTTGTTTTGCCACCATTTGATGTTAAAAGGAGCACTGAACATGCCATTCACCTTACCGGCCCTCGCATACGATGTTGCCGCCCTCGAGCCCCACATCGATGCTCAGACCATGACCATCCACCACGGCAAGCACCATGCCGCCTACGTCACCAATGCCAACAACGCATTGAACGACCACTCGGCCTTGCAGGGCTTGTCGGCGGTGGAGTTGTTGAGCAAAATCAACGAAACGCCCGACAGCATCCGCCAAGCGTTGATCAACAACGTTGGTGGGCACGCCAATCACACCTTGTTCTGGGAAATCATGACCCCCGGCGGTGCCAGCGCCCCCAGCGGTGCGTTGGGCAGTGCCATCACCGCCACCTTTGGTGATGTCGACAAGCTCAAAGCCGCCATCAACGATGCCGGCATGAAGCGCTTTGGCAGTGGCTGGAGCTGGTTGGTATCAGACGCCAGCGGCGCCATCAAGGTCATCAGCACCCCCAACCAAGACAGCCCCATCATGCAAGGCTTGACGCCATTGTTGGGTGTGGACGTGTGGGAGCATGCCTACTACCTCAACTACCAAAACCGCCGTGCCGATTATTTGGCAGCCTGGTGGAGCGTCGTCAACTGGGACGTGGTTGCTAGCAACTACGGTCGCTAATCCCCTGAACCGCAACGTGGCGGGCGGGATGACGAGAGTCACCTGCTCGCCGTGTTTTTTTCTGCGGCGCAGAAGCGCCTGTGGTACAATATGTGAAACCATAGTTTTGGTTCTCTTTTTCGTATACCGAAGGAGCTACTTTCATGGCCATTGAAAAATCAACATGGACGACAAAAGCCGGTTTGGCGCAAATGCTCAAGGGCGGCGTCATCATGGACGTAATCGATGTCGAACAAGCCAAAATCGCTGAGGACGCTGGTGCCGTTGCCGTGATGGCACTCGAGCGCGTACCTGCAGATATACGCAAACAGGGCGGCGTAGCTCGTATGAGCGACCCTGAGTTGATTGTGCGCATCAAAGAGAGTGTGACCATCCCCGTGATGGCCAAGGCCCGCATCGGGCATTTCGTCGAAGCCCAAATCCTCGAATCGCTTGGGATCGACTACATCGACGAGAGCGAAGTACTCACCCCGGCCGACAACGAATTCCACATCGACAAGCACCGCTACAAGATTCCGTTTGTGAATGGTTGTAAAAACCTCGGCGAGGCGCTCCGCCGCATCACCGAAGGGGCAGCTATGCTCCGCACCAAAGGTGAAGCCGGCACCGGCGACGTTGCCGTAGCAGTCTACCATGCCCGCACCGTGCTGGGCGAAATTCGCCGCTTGCAATCAATGAGCGAAGACGAGCTCTATAGCGCTGCCAAGAACCTGCAAGCACCCTACGAATTGGTCAAGCAAGTTGCCCAAGCCGGTCGTTTACCCGTCGTCAACTTTGCTGCCGGTGGGATTGCCACCCCAGCCGATGCCGCCTTGATGATGCAAATCGGCGTCGATGGCGTGTTTGTCGGTTCAGGGATTTTCAAATCAGGCAACCCTAGCGTACGCGCCAAGGCAATTGTCCAAGCCACCACCCACTACCAAGATGCCCACATCATTGCCGAAGTAAGCAAAAACATTGGTGAAGCCATGGTCGGCATCAACATTAGCTCATTGCCCCAAGAGCAATTGTTGGCAAATCGCGGCTGGTAGATTCCTCCCACCCCATTACCACTGCACTGACGGTGGTAATGGGGTGTTTTACAGATACGGGAGCAGTGATGATTGTAGGAATTTTGGCGCTCCAAGGCGCATTTCGCGAACACGAAGAGATGCTGACGCGTATGGGGGTCCCGTGCCTACAAGTCCGCTTACCACGTGATTTGGCCAAAGTCGACCGCCTGATTATCCCTGGTGGCGAAAGTACGACGATTGGCAAATTACTGGTAATGTATGACCTGATCGAGCCAATCCGGCAACGCGTCCTTGCGGGGATGCCCATTTGGGGCACCTGTGCCGGGGCGATTTTGTTATCAAACAAAATCATCGATGGCAAAGCCGATCAACCAGCATTACAATTGATGGACATCGAATCACGCCGCAATGCCTTTGGCAGTCAGCTCGATAGTTTTGAGGCGGATGTCACCGTAGCCGGGCTCGATGCACCATTCCACACAGTGTTCATTCGGGCACCTATTTTGGAAAATCCCCAAGGTGCCTGTCATACCATTGCCACCCTCCCGGATGGTCGGGTGGTGGCAGCGCTCCAAGGCCACATGTTGGCGACATCGTTCCATCCTGAACTTACCCTCGATGATCGTATCCATCGCTTATTTTTGAGCCTATAATAACGACGAGGCCTGTATGAGTCGCTTGTTGACGCCAACTGACCTGTTGACGTTGCGGCACAAGCCGCGATCGTTAGCACTCCTCAACGACGATGCGTTGCTGTTGCAACGCCACCGTCCTTTGTTGTTTGGATTGCGGTCATTGGTTGCCAATAATTCGCGCTATACCACCTATGTGCATCACGAAGGGAGCGTGAGTGGCGTACTCCAAGCGAGTAGCCGCGAATCACGCCCCGAGCAACAAGTGGTTGCGCTGGCAACGTATGGGCCAAGTCATCAACTGCCTACCGACCACGATATTTGGTTTCGCCTACTCGAAACACACGTGGTACAGAGTGCCCAACACCAAATCCAACGTTTGTACGTGACCCAACCAGGCACCAACAGCGACATGAGCGAGATTTTCCGGCAGAGTGGCTATACGAGCTATGCTCGCCAGATGCTATTGCGCCTCGATGGTCCTGATTGGGATCAAGGGACACGGATCGCGACGCTACAACCGCAGAGTCGCCACGATGTGTGGGGCGTGCATCAGTTGTATGGACAAACCACCCCCCGTCCCGTGCAACACGCCGAAGCCAAAGCCGCTCGCGATTGGATGTTGCCGTTACAAACCCCTTGGGATGGTGTCAAGCGGCGGGCTTGGGTACTCCGCAACGCGGCACACATCAGCGCAGCACTACGGGTACGCAGTGGGCGCGAGGCACATTTGATGCACCTGCTGATAGACCCCAATGCCCGTGAACTTGCCACCGACATGTTGCGCTTTGGGATTAGTCAAATCGCCGACACTTTGCCGATCTGGTTGGTTTTGCGTGACTACCAAGAAGAATTACTCTGGTCGGCCCAAGATTTGGGATTCCAGCCCATCGATGAGCAATCATTGTGGGTGCGGCATAATGTGAGCTTTATGCGTCGATCGGCCTTTGCGCGTGTGCTTGAGCCAACCCGTGAATCTGGTTCCCCCGTCCCTTCAATCGTGCCCGCAAGCGAACAAGCGAGACTATATGCCAGAACGAAACGAAATAACCAGTAATATTGATTTATTGTTGGACACTTTGCCGTCGCGCATTCGCGAATTAATTGCCCAAGCCGAACACCCCCAAGAAGATTTGCTCGAAATCGTATTGGATCTAGGGCGCTTGCCGGAAGCACGCTACCGTGTCACCGCCAACTTGCTTGGTGATGCCGAAGTCACCTTGGTTGATATTGATGCCGTTACCTCGGCAATTAGTGCCTTTGGTGAAGACAATCGCGCCGGTATCCCCCGCACCCTACACCGCATTTCGGCCATCCGCAATCGCTCGGGACGAGTAATTGGCTTGACCTGCCGGATTGGGCGGGCCGTCATCGGCACGATTAGTATCATCCGTGATTTGGTCGAATCAGGACAGAGTGTATTGTTACTAGGGCGCCCAGGGGTCGGCAAAACCACTATGTTGCGCGAAACAGCCCGGGTACTGGCTGACGATGTGCGCAAACGGGTCGTCATCGTCGATACATCCAACGAAATCGCCGGCGACGGCGATATTCCCCATCCCGGCATTGGCCGAGCGCGCCGCATGCAAGTGCAGCGCCCCAGCGAACAACATGCCGTGATGATTGAAGCAGTCGAAAACCACATGCCCGAGGTCATCGTCATCGACGAAATCGGCACTGAACTCGAATCCCAAGCCTCCCGCACCATCGCAGAGCGGGGCGTGCAATTGATTGGCACGGCTCACGGGCAATTACTCGAAAATTTAATGGTCAACCCTACCTTGTCAGACTTGATTGGGGGCATCCAAGCCGTCACCCTCGGTGATGATGAAGCCCGCCGCCGTGGCACCCAAAAAACCGTCCTAGAACGCAAACAACCACCCACCTTTGATGTGCTGGTCGAAATCCGTAATTGGGATGATGTGGTTGTCTATACCAATGTCGCCGAAGCCGTCGATGCCTTGTTGCGCGGTGAATCACCGGCAGCTGAGCAACGCAGTCGGGCGGCGGACGGACAAATCACCGTCGAAATCGTCAACCCCGATCCCACCGAAGGCTTATCTGGCCAACAAGCGTGGGGGATTCGGCGGGCCCACAACATCGGCATGGAACCCGACATGCGCAACGACCGCAACGATCGTGGGAATCGTAATGGGCGTCAAGGCCGCAACGACCGTGGGAATCGCAATGAACCCCTCACGCCGGCGTCGTTTGCAGGGCCAATGGCGCTGCGCCTCAGTGCAAGTAGCGTGGCGACGCCAACGAGTGTAGCGCCCACATTTGTGGTGGCACCGGTCGAGAAAGTCGTCGCTGTCACCCCCACCCACCGAATTTATCCGTTTGGGTTGAGTCGTGACAAAGTCGAAAAGGCGATTGCCCAGCTCAAAGTAGCAGCGATTGTGGTCAAAGACATTAATGACGCCAATATGGTGATGACCATCAAAAACTACTACCGCCAAGGGTCGTCGCGGTTGCGCAATGCCGAAGAGCGCAATTTGCCGATTTATGTATTACGGTCATCGACGGCAATGCAAATCGAACGCCAACTGCTCGATATTTTCTTCCCAGATCAGATCCATCGCCAACCCGAAAAGGGCCACGGCAAAGAGGAAGATGTGCAGGAAGCCATCCTCGAAGCCGAAACCGCGATTAACCAGATTATCAGTGGGGAACGCCAACAGGTAGAATTGACGCCCCAAGGAACGATTATCCGTCGGCTCCAACACCAAATGGCCGAACGCTACAACATGCAATCAGAGAGTCGCGGGCGTGAACCGTTTCGCCGGGTCAAATTGTCACGCTAGCATAAACGCAGAAAAAAGGGTATGATGGGATTGTTCATTACATTTGAGGGGAGCGAAGGGAGCGGTAAAAGCACGCAAACCCGCGCTCTCTACGAACGCTTATACGCCGCAGGATATCCGGTAATTTTGGTACGAGAGCCTGGTGGGACACGAATCGGGGATATGATTCGCCGGATTGTGTTGGACTTACAGCACACCGAAATGGATCCCACCACCGAGATTTTTCTTTTTTCGGCGGCCCGGGCTCAGCTCGTCAACGAAGTCATCAAACCCTACCTCGCCCAAGGTGGGATTGTGATTTGTGATCGCTATGCAGATTCGACCTACGCCTACCAAGGCTATGGCTTGGGTCGCGACCTCAACGAACTCAAAACACTTACCGCGATTGCAACGGGCGATTTACGCCCAAACATCAGCATTTATCTCGACATTAGTGCCGATGAAGGGCTCGAACGCAAACAACGCCGGCGCAATGGCGAATTACCCAAAGGGGTAGAATGGAATCGCCTCGACGCCCGTGAAGTTGCCTATCACCGCCGTGTCGCTGATGGCTACCATGCGTTGATTGAATCTGATATGCCCCGTTGGCGCGTATGTGATGCGCGTCTCAGCATTGAAGCCCTTGCAGATATCACGTACGCACATGTGTTGCCGTATTTAACCAATATCAAACCCATCGATGCCCTAGGTAGATGAAAGGGATTCCCATGAAATTAATGATTGTCGTGGTGCAACGTCAAGATGCCGGCGACCTCGTCGATGCCCTCACCGCCCGTAGCCATCGGGTCACGCGCATCAGTAGCGAAGGTGGGTTTTTGCGTGAAGGCAACGTCACCTTGTTGATTGCCGTCGAAGACGAACATATCGACGCTGTGATGCGGTTGATTCACACCCACTGTCATATGCGCGTACGCTATATCTCGCCGTTGCCACCCGTAGCAGAGTCCGGTGAGTTTTATCCACCAACCCCCGTAGAAGTACAAGTAGGCGGTGCAACGGTGTTTATGCTCAATGCCGAATCCGTCACCCGCGTATTGACTAGTCAACTATCGTTGTAACCAACACGGCTAAAGGAGTGAGATTGTGGATATTGGAGGATTGCTCGGCGTAGTAGGGCCACTACTCGATGTACTCAAATGGGTGTTTGGTATTTATATCGTGTTACTCTGGATGGCTACGGTGATCTGGACCTACCGCGACATCCATGCCCGTCACGAAGAGGCCTTGTTGCAAGTACTCGCAGTATCAATGGCGTTACTGATTCCGTTTGCCGGTTTGGGCGTCTACATGATGCTCCGCCCGCGCCAAACGATTTCGGATCGCTATGAGCGTTCCCTCGAAGAAGAATACTTGCGCCACGACATTGAAGAGCAGTTTGTCTGCCCACAATGCCAACGCGGTATCGACCACGAATTCATTTTGTGCCCGCATTGTCATACCGCCTTGCGCCGGCGCTGTATCAGCTGTGACCATGTGATTGACTTGACCTGGTCGATTTGCCCCTATTGTGGTGATGATGGCAGTGGCCTCGTCGGTCGTACCACGCAGATTCGTATGCGTGATGCGCAAGGAAGTTAGCATGCAGCGTTTTTTACCATTTTGGCTGGGATTGTTGTTGCTCAGCCTCGTAGCCTGTGGATTTGCGCCGGGTAGCACCACCTCCACCCCCAACGATACGTCGTTGTTGTCAGAACGAACCCCCAACCCACGCATGATTGGGGATGCCAATGCGCCCGTCAAAATCATCGAATTTAGCGATTATCAATGACCGTACTGCGCCAAATTCGTCCGTGAGACGATGCCTCAATTGATGAAAAACTACGTCGATACCGGCAAAGTGTCGATCGAAATCCGCGACTTCCCGTTGACCCAAATCCATACGGGTGCCCTGATGGCGGCACAAGCCGCTAATTGTAGTGCTGAGCAAGGCCAGTTTTTTTTGATGCGCAAAACCCTGTTTAATGGCACCGCCAACAAAGAATGGCAGGATGGCTCACTCGACGATTTAACCACCTTTGGTAACTATGCTGCCTCAATCGGGATTGACCGCGCCCAATTCGAGAGCTGTGTCACCACCAACCGTCATTTGGCGCAAATCAAAGCCGATATGGCGCTGGCCCAACAACTCGGCATCAATAGTACGCCAGCGTTTATTATCAATGGCCGATTGTTGATGGGAGCCCAACCCTATACCGAGTTTACCAAAATAATCGACACCATGATTTCACCCCCATAAACCATCCCAGCTCATAAAAGAGTCCCCGTACCAGGTGGTACGGGGACTCTTTTATATCGCATCATCATCCAGCATAAATGGCGGTGGTTGGCGCAGGCTCGTCAAATAATCTTGCAAAATAATCGACGCCGCGACTTCATCGATGCGCGCTTTGCGTTGCGCTGGGCGCAACCCCGCTGCAATCATCATGCGCTCGGCCTCAGCCGACGTATAGCGTTCATCGCACGTGGCAATTGGCAGCGCCACGTGGGTGGCTACTGTGTCAATAAACGCCCGAATCCGTTGCGCTTGCGGACCTTCTTGGCCATTCAGTGAAATGGGCAGACCAACCACAATCTGGACAACGTCCTCTTGTGTGATTATCTGACTCAGTTTTTTTAAAAAAATCAACACTGGCGTGGCCTGAATCGTGGTATAGGGCGTCGCAAGTGTCTGCGAAAGGTCACTGAGCGCCACGCCAATCCGGCGCTCGCCCACATCCAATGCCAGTATCCGCCCCGCATGTCCGTGACTCATGGCGCGATGGCCTCACCAATCCGCACCGTAATCAGTTGCGGTAAAGGGGGGAGCTGATCACGGGTGGGCAATGTATAGTCACTGATAATCCCCTTGGTTTTGAGGGCCTCGAGCAGTGTTTGGGCTTGGGCGTTACTGACCCCTTGTAACTGCTTGGGTAAATCATTGATTACCGAGGCGGGGATAGGCATCTGTGGCGAACAACGAATCTCACCGTTTATCACAATCGCCGTGGTGGAGGGATGCCATTCAGATACCTTGAAGGCCGATAATTCGCCTACCCGACAAATTGGCGTACTGCCCCCTTGGAAACGTTGTGGCACCACTTGTTGTAGTTGGGCTTGGATGGTTTGGTCGGCTTTGATGGCATAGGCCCGGAAGGTTACTTGCACCGTCATCTGCATTTGGGCATTGCGCGGATCAAGCACCGTACCCACTGCAGGCGTCAATTGTGGCTCACCATAGATTTGGGGTTGGCCCAGTTGGGTCGGTGATGGGTCAATAGTCGTGTCATCGATTTGGAGCATACGTTGCGTGGCTTGCGCAGCGAGATCACTCAACCCCTGGGCGTAGGCCTTGGTCAAGGCAGCCCCGAGCAAGCGGGCCTCGTCGACTTCTGACACAATCCGGCGCATCGTTTCGCTCCCGCCCGTAATTGGGGCGTTGCGCAAAATAATCTGGCCATTGTCGTTGTCAATGGGGCCCTGACCTGGCAACAACAAGGTCGTGATTTGGTTTTCACCCACATTCGAGGCACTCCCCGCCGAGCGAGCGGTGACGGCAACTTCGACTTGGCCGTAATCAATGGTGCGGCTGGTCAAGGTACTGGTCGTGACAGCAGAAGGTATAGTGGCGGGTGCATCAATCATATAGCGTACTTCACCACCACCACCACTGGCAATAAATTCCGTTCCTTGGGGCAAGGCCACGGCTTGTTCGAGCATGTTGATGACCATGATGGTCCCTTTGGCGCGGCCATCGGGCATGGGGACTTCGGTCAAGGCTTCGCCTGTTGCGGTGATAGTAATCGTGCTTTCGAGCCGGACTGCTTCGATTTGCATGCGGTCAGATTTGCCGATTGCGGCAATCGGGAATTCCACATCAGTCAACGGTACAACCCGCGCTTCGCCGAGTGGAGGAGTCAGCGTAATCGTCATGCGGAGCAATACTGCCCACAGCAAAATGCCGAGCAGACAACCAAGTAACCCCAAGGCAAACCACTGCCATGCGGCATTACGCCGTGGTCGCCGGGGTTTGGCTTGGGCCGAGCGATTGTTGGGGGCAGGAGTGCGCTGGCGCACCCCCACCACACGGTCATCACGCCGGCGAGGATCTATTTGGTGCTGTACTGCAGGTACCGACATAGTGATTCCTTACTGCGTTAAAGGGTATCCCAACGCTCATCAAATCGAAAGCAACGCACGTGCTTTTTGTAATGCCGCATCAATATTGGCAATGTCACGCCCGCCGGCTTGAGCCATATCGGGACGACCACCACCACTACCACCCACAATTGGAGCGAGTTCACGCACCAGATTGCCGGCATGGTGTTGCGTCACCGCTTTGGTCATCATCACCAGAATCTGAGCACGCTCTTCACTGGCCCCCGCCAACACAATCACCCCATTTGGTACCATATCGCGGATTTTGTCACCGAGTTCACGCATTTGCGCCACTTCGAGGCCATCGACCCGTGTCACCACGTAGGTGATGCCGTCACGTTGTATGGCCGCCCGCACCAAGTCCTCGACTTGGACAGCGGTGGCTTGTGATTTGAGGGCATCAATGTCGCGTTGGCGTTGCTTGAGGTCAGCCAGCACGCCTTCGACCCGTTCTACCACTTGGGGCACGGGCACGCCGAGGTGGCTAGCGGCGTCGCGCAACAGATTGATTTGGCTGTCGACCCATTGCTCGGCACCAAACCCGGTCACGGCTTCGATACGGCGCACACCACCGGCGACGCTACTTTCGGCGCTGATGCGGAACAAGCCAATCTCGCCGGTGCGACCGACATGCACCCCACCACACAACTCACGGGAATCGCGGCTAGTGTACGCATCAGCACCGGGAGTGGTATGCGAAGCAGCGTGCACGAGGCGTACGCGATCGCCGTATTTTTCACCAAACAATGCCACCGCGCCACGGTCGAGGGCCTCTTGGTAGGGCATTTCTTGCCATTCCACCGCTTGATCATCACGCACCCAAGCATTGATGCGGCGCTCGACGTCACGTAGTTGCTCAGGCGTGACCGCCCGGTTGTGGGTGAAGTCAAAGCGCAAGCGCTCAGGCGCCACCAACGAACCCGCTTGGGCGGCATGCTCACCCACCACATCGCGCAAGGCGCGCTGGAGCAAGTGAGTGGCGGTATGATTGCGTACCACATGGCCACGGCGGACTTGGTCGATTTGGGCGGTGGCCACGGCGCCACGGGCAATCGTCCCCTCGACAACCGTACCGAAATGGACCGTCACGCCCGGGACAGGGCGTTGGGTGTCGGTCACCTGCATGCGCCCGTGAGGCGTCACAATCCAGCCCGTATCCCCTACTTGACCGCCACTCTCGGCATAAAACGGCGTGGTGTCAAGCACCACTTGAACTTCGGTACCGGCAGTGGCTTCGTGCTTGACATCATCGGCACTCACCAAGGCAATGATTTTGCCATCGGCCACGGCATGCTGATAGCCCACAAAGGTGGTCGGTGCCAAGGCCAACTCGGCCCAGACTTCAGTATCGCCACCTTTTTTGAATTGGACGACGGCCCGTGAGCGACTGCGTTGCTCGTTCATGGCCACATCGAACCCGGCCGAGTCGACGGTCATGCCGTTGTCAGCGGCGATTTTTTCGGTTAAGTCAAGTGGGAAACCGTCGGTGTCTTTGAGTTTAAAGGCTTCTGCTCCAGGGATGACGCTATTGCCTTGGGTTTTGACTTGGTCGATAACCGCACCGAGTTTAACCAACCCACCCGACAAGGTGCGCAAGAATTGTTGTTCTTCGGCATCGACAGTTTCGAGGATGAAATCGCGGCGGGCCAGCAATTCGGGATAGGCGTCGCCCATCAAATCAAAGACGCGATCGACTACGCCCGTGAAAAAGGGCTTATCGAAGCCCACGGTGCGGCCTTGGTAGACGGCGCGGCGCAAAATCCGGCGCAGTACGTACGAGCGCCCAGTGTTGCCTGGCAATACGCCGTCGGCAATCAAAAACGCCACGGCGCGGCTATGGTCGGCCACGGCGTGGTAGGGGGCGTATTGGGCGCGGTAATCTTTGTCGTCGCTACCACGCAAGGCTTTGATACGGTCAATCAGATCCACAAACACATCGGTTTGGTAAGTGGCATGCACCCCTTGGAGTACCATCGCCATGCGCTCGAGTCCCATGCCGGTATCGACCGACGGGCGGGGCAACGGTTGCATGGTACTGCGCTCAAATTGCATAAACACGTTGTTCCAGATTTCGACGTAATCGGGATCATCACTATTCACGCCGGCAGCCGACATTTTGCTCAGATCATCACCGAGATAGACGGTAATTTCGGAGCAAGGACCACACGGACCAGTATCAGCCATCACCCAAAAGTTGTCTTTGTCGCCAAAGCGCAGCACGCGGCTGGGGTCAGCACCGGCCTTGATCCAGAGCGCTACGGCGTCTTCGTCGGCGGGCACACGTTCGTTGCCTTGGAACACGGTAAACCACATACGCTCGACGGGGATTTCAAAGACCTTGGTGAGCAATTCCCAGGCCATCGGGATAGCATCGGCTTTGAAATAATCCCCAAACGAGAAATTCCCTAGCATTTCGAAAAAGGTATGGTGGCGGGGGGACGGCCCGACCTCTTCGAGGTCGTTGTGTTTACCCGATACGCGTAAACATTTTTGGGCGGTGGTGGCGCGGTTATAGGGACGTGGCTCGAGCCCGAGGAAGGTGTCTTTGAACTGCACCATCCCCGAATTGGCGAACAACAAGGTAGGATCATTGCCTGGAATCAGCGAAGAGCTGGGGACAATTGTATGGCCACGTTGCGCAAAAAACGATAAATAGGCTTGACGAATCTGGTTACTCGATAGTTTTTTCATGACCACTCCGATCCACACCCAAACCGCTGGTGTGGAGCACACTAAACGATGCACTATTCTGTTCATTGTAGACGATGCAGTTGGGGTGCGTCAACAATTTGCCCCAATCCCACAAATCGACGTCGCACCTATTTTTGACACAAAAAAACGAAGAGCGCCAGTAGCGACGCTCCTCGTGGTCTGTAACAATCCACAATCTGTTTCAGACTACCAACTCACCACCACCGTGCCATCACCACTCGTCACATCAATGACAGCCACTTGGCCTTCGTGGGTGGTGACGAGGCGTACCACGCCGTTCGGCGAACTGACCGTACCACTACAGCCTTTGGCGTCTTTGGGGACGGGCAATACGACTTGGTAACGGTCAGCACCAGTCACTTCGATAGAGGCCCAGCAGGCTTCTTGGTGCCAACGATAGGCCACATAGCCATTGCCGGCCGCATAGCGCACCACCGCATAGGCATCACGGATATCGGGGGTGTAAGCCCATTGTGGCGCGACCAGCACTTGCCGCAAATTATCGCCTTGGTCAACCACGCCCACGGCTCCTTCGATGAATGCGTCGAGCATGGCAGCGGTACCCCAACCATCGGTGCTGATGGTGTCTGGGGAGCCGACCCCTTCACTGCCTTCGGGACCATACCACAAAAAGCTCCGCCCGCGGCTCAACATGCCCGCCCAGTAATAATCAAGGGTGGCGAAGCCATACGACGGCCGCCCTCTCCGGAAGGCGCCACGGGCCAATTCGCCACCAACCAACGGCATGATGCCACCGTTGACGTAGCTGCCAGGGGCTTCACCCGCCCGCCCACCGAGGCCGATAGTGCCGGCGGGGAAGGGCGGATCGATGCTGTACCATTCGGCAAAGGCATCAGGGCGGCGCCGGCTAATATAGGTATCCAAAATCGCATCACTCTGGGCATCACTCAGCACACCGCGATTCAAGGCATAGGCATTCGACAAACTAAGTTGTTTTTCGAGGTCGACGCCGGGAATTTTGGTGGGGGTATCAAACACAAAATGGCGGTAATATTGGCCATTCCAGCTCAAGGCATTTAAGCGACTCAGCACCCCTTCGGCCACCGTCGACCAGACCCCGGCTAAGGCGGGGTCGCCCACCCGGTTTTCGATGGTTGATAACATGTGCAGGGCTTGTACCATGCCTGTATTGTCCCCATAAAAAATCCCCCAGCGCGTATTGGCATCGATAGCATGCCGCGGAGCGCTACCCTGCGCCACTTCAAAATCCCACATGTCGATAGTGAACGGGCGGCGCACTAGGCCTTTTTGGGCATCCCAACGGATGGGGTCTTGCAGGGTATAGGTCACAGCCCGGCGCATGGCACCGAGATGCTTACGCACGAAATCATCACCTGCCCCTGCTTGCCACGCCTGATAGACCCCTTGGACAAACAAAAACTCGACATCTGCTTCGACAGGGGTACGGTAGGCCGTGTCGGCCCATGGCGCCCGCGGCAAAAAGTCGGGGAAGCTACCATCGGGGTATTGCAGGGATGCAAAGGCATCGATTGCCGATATCATATCGCCGTCAAAATAGCGGGCACCTTGCATCTGATAGACATGGTCACGTAACCAAATCAAGGGACTGTCTGGCGAGCGATAGCCGTGCACCGTACCCTCGCCAAAGGGTTGGTCGAGGATGGCGCCACGCATGATGGTGGTGGCCGCAGGAATAAATTGGTCATAGCGCTCAATCCCCGTTGACACCATGGTCTGTGGCTCATACGTATAGAGCGCGGGGGTCGAGGCAATGATGCGCCCATTACTCAGCATCAGATTGGCAGAATGTGGACCACGCGCCCCACGCGGGACGACGGTCGTACTGGCGAGACCATAGTCAAGCAGCACCGTCACACTGGCTATCTGGTGCCCTACGGGATCAACCACGATCAGCGTGGCCGCCCCACTCACCGGATTGGTCAATGTCATCTGAATCGTTAGCGGCGTCAGTGGTTGCACTACGCCATTCACAGTGAATTCTACCGGAGCCGGTGCGGGATCGGTTTGGGCAGTGACGCGGTGACCAATCCCCAATACGCCTGCACTCACTATCACCACACCTATTAATCGGTACCAGCGCATCATAAATTATCACCAATCAACTACGAATTACCTACTTATCTTTCTATTGTACACGGAGACGTGGAGCATACGGGCGATTGCTACGGCGCAATGATATACATCCGAAGCCACAATCAATACATGTACGCCGTAGCGTAATCGCCCTTACTTCCCGTTTCCGACGTCGGTGACGTCTTTTCATGGCGCCCCCGTGTGAAGACTTTCCTGTGGCTCATGTGGAGGTACAGCGGCATTCTGCATTCTGCATTCAATTTAGTCAATATTTGTGCACACAATACCTACGCCAAAACACCTCATCCCTAGCGTCATTCCATGCCGGTTGCGATGGCAACCGTCGCGTGGAATCTCCCGAGGCTTGCCATAGGAAAGGCACACAACGGGGGATATTCTC
>JBBAWW010000051.1:0-22572 GCA_040397035.1 Roseiflexaceae bacterium
AAATCACCCTATGTGAAAGGTTCCCCCATGCGCATCACCCGGCATTGGTTGGTGGCGGCGGCAATTGCCGGTGCCTTGATTATTTCGGCGGGCACCCGTGTTGCCCCTGGAGTTTTTTTACCCTTATTAACCCAAGAATTTGGTTGGAGCCGGGCCTCAATTGGCTTTGCCGTCTCGATTGGCTTGATTTTGTATGGCTTAGCTGGTCCCTTTGTGGGCATGCTCATCGAGCGTATCGGCACCCGCGGCACGGCTATTTTTGGCATGATTTTGATTGCCGGCAGCGCCGCCGCCGGTACCACCATCAAAGACACCCTGATGTTTAGTATTTATTGGGGGGCGCTGAGTGGGCTGGGTACGGGTATCGTCGGCGGCGTGCTGGGTGCCACCGTGGCCACGCGCTGGTTTGTGGCCCGGCGCGGTCTGGTACAAGGGATGTTTGGGGCGGCCACTAGCGCCGGCCAACTCTTGTTTGTGCCGCTATTGGCGCTGGTCGGGGCGGCCAGTGGTTGGCGCTATGCCTCGTTGCTGCTCGCGGCTGTGACGATTATTTTGTTGATCCCGATTGTCATCTTTGTGCGCACCGACCCCAGCGATATCGGCTTGGCACCGTTCGGTGGTGAAGCCACCGCCCGCGCCAATGGCGTCGCCCAAGCGGGGGTGATGCAGATCGCCCTCGCCAACCGCGATTTTTGGCTCCTCGCAGTGACGTTTTTTATTTGTGGCGCCACCTCAAACGGCTTGATTGGCACCCACTTAATGGCCCACGTCGTCGAACACGGCTTTACCACCAATGTGGCGGCAAGTGTGCTAGCCTTGATGGGGGTGATGAACTTTGTGGGGACGCTGGCCTCGGGCTGGCTGACCGACCGCTACCCACCGCGTCGGTTGTTGGCCATCTACTACGGCTTCCGTGGCATCTCGTTGCTGTTGTTGCCGTTTGTGCATGACCCCCTCGGGCTGTCGATTTTTGCTATCATGTTCGGGTTGGACTATATCGCCACCGTCCCGCCCACCGTGGCCCTCACCAGCGAAGTCTTTGGGGCCCGCAATGTGGGGATCGTGTACGGTTGGATTTTTTGTGCCCACCAAATGGGGGCCGCCTTGGCCGCCTGGCTGGGCGGCGTCGCCCGTGATGCCACCGGCGATTATCTGATGGCGTTTATTCTGGCTGGCCTGACGGCAGGTATCGGCAGCGCCCTCGCATCGCGGATCAATCGCCCCGTCAAATTACAAGCAACTGTTGCCTAATTATTGGAGAACGTACACCATGATTGATACCATTCAATTCGACGAAGCCCTGCAACGCATCGCCCCCTATGTGCGGCATACACCGTTGTTGCCCATGCCGACGTTGCGCGGCGAGTTTCACCCCCAACTAACGCTCAAACTCGAAAACCTGCAAGTCACCGGGTCATTCAAGGTACGCGGCGCATTCAACACCCTGCTCCAGATGTCACCCGAAGACCGCGCCCGCGGGATTTGTAGTGCATCGGGTGGCAATCATGGGGTGGCGCTGGCCTATGCCGCCTGGCGCCTCGGCTGCCCTGCCACCATCTATTTGCCCGAGCGCGCTACCGCCGACCGCGAAGCGCGCATCGCCGCCTGGGGCGCCACCGTGGTGCGTCATGGGGCGGCTTGGGACGATGCCCATCTGGCGGCAGTGGCGTTTAGCGAACAACACGCCATCCCCTACATCCATTCATTTGAAGCCTTACCCACCGTCATCGGCCAAGGCACCGTCGGCCTCGAAATGCTCAGTGACGTCCCCGACGCCGATTTGTTTATCGTTGCCATCGGCGGCGGCGGCTTGATTTCGGGCGTGGCGACGGCCATCAAACAACGCCGCCCCCAGGCCACCATCATCGGCGTCGAGCCAGTGGGAGCGCCCAGTATGTCGCATAGCATTGCCCACCAAGCCCTCACGCCCCTCACCACCATCAAAACCTTCGCCGATACCTTGTCGCCACGGATGGTGAGTACCACCACCTTGGAATTAACCCAAGCGGCAGTTGACCATATCGTCTTGGTTGACGATGCCCAAATGCTGGCCGCCATGCGCTGGCTGTGGCAAGAAGCTAACCAATTAGTCGAACCAGCTGGGGCAGCCAGTATCGCCGCCATCCAAGCCGGCAAGATTGATTTGCAACGCTACCGCAAACCAGTGGCGTTGATTTGTGGGGGCAATGCGGGGGCTGCGCCGGTATTTGATACCTATGCCCAGGCCGTTATCCCGAGCTAAGTGGTACCACCAGCCATACTACAATACGTGGTATGATTGATTGATACCCGTTGTAATGGAGGTACGATGATTCAGCAATTCTATGCCGACCGTGAAAGTGTAGCGCATGCCCATCAACAATTGCGCTTGATGGTACACCCATTGACGGAGGCGCAATTACGCTTTCGCCCGGCGCCCCACGAGTGGTCAATCAGCGAAATCGTCGGGCATTTAATTGATACCGAGCAATTATTGCGCTACCGCATCGAACGCATGTGTCAGTATGATCAACCCTTGATTATCCCCATGGATCAAGATGAATCAGTCCAACGCAATGGCTATCAGCAGGCTGACGTCTCTGCTCTATTTGGGCAACTCGCCAATGAACGCCAATCCACCCAACGCTTTTTTGCCACACTACCCATTCGTGCCTTAGGGCGCACCGGCTGGCATGCGCAAGGGGGCTTGTGGCAGGTCGCCAACACCGTCAATTATTTGGCGCGCCACGACTACCTGCACCACCAGCAAATTCGCCAGAATTTGGCGGCATACGCCACCGGCCAATAATTATTTTTTTGCAAAAGGGATTCATCGTGGAAACATTTCGCGCTCATATTGCTACCATCACTGCCTTCCCCGCGCGTTTGACCGCCTTGGTTACACCATTGACTGACGCTCAATTACACTTCCGCCCCGACGACAAAGAATGGTCCGTGCTTGAAAACATCGGGCATTTAATCGAAATAGACCCGCTCTATGTCGATCGCATCGACCGCATTTTGAGTGAAGAGCGCCCCGTATTTGCCCCGTTTGACCCCGATGCAGGTGTGCGGGCGGCCGACTACCAACACAAAAGTCTAGCGGAATTACTCGACACCTATGTCGCCCAACGCCAAGCCACCATTGACGGCCTCAGCACCATCGAGCCCGATGAATTGACCCGCGTCGGCGTCCATGCCAAATACGGTGAAGTTAGTGTCGCACGCTTGGTAGAATTACTAGCCGGCCACGACGAAGTCCACTACACCCAAATCACCAACACCATCCCCCGCTAATCGGTCCGATTACCCTCCACGTACAATGTGCGTGGAGGGTTTGTTGTAGAACGTCTATGCAGCACTACACTACTCGTCCAGCCCAACTTGCAGACATCGATGCCCTTGCCACGATTTACAATCATGGGATCAGCGATCGCATCGCCACCTTCGAAACGCGCTTGCGCACCCCCGACGACATGCGCACCACCATCGACCACCCCCAATTCCCCGCGGTGGTGGTTTGCCATGCTGATGAGGTGGTGGCATTTGCGAGCACGTCGTTGTATCGGGCCCGTGACTGTTATGCGGGCATCGCTGAGTTTTCGGTCTATGTTGCTCGCCCATGGCGTGGTCAAGGGGCCGGTTGGGCGGCGATGCAGGCCTTGATTGCGGCAGCCCAGGCACGCGGATTTTGGAAGTTGCTATCACGCGTCTTTGTTGAAAACAGTGCCAGCCGCAGATTACTCAGCAGCATCGGGTTCCGCGAAGTGGGCGTCTACGAGGCCCATGCCCAGCTCGATGGTGTGTGGCGTGACGTGGTGATTGTCGAATATTTGCTACTGAAGTAGGAATCCCACATCCCCACCGTCATTCCATGCCGGTTGCCTCGGCATCCCACACCCCCACCGTCATTCCATGCCGGTTGCCTCGGCATCCCACACCCCCACCGTCATTCCATGCCGGTTGCCTCGGCATCCGTAGCGTGGAATCTCCTCGGCTTACCGTCGAATAATTGTTGCAACAGACATCTATACCTCACCGTCGGAGATTGCACAGGCGCTATCGCGCCCATGCAATGACGCTGGGGTGGGATTCTCCGCGTCCTCTGCGCTCCTCTGCGCGAGACAACGACAATCGTACCGACTCGTAACTACATCCAGAACCTTGCTATACACGTATTACAAGTGTAAAAACAATACATTATTGTACCAAGTTCTTTGTGAACCGTTTTTTGTTTGGTGCTCAGCACAGTAAAAAACACCGTGAAAGGTTTTGTAATGCACATTCCAGATGGATATTTGAGCCCAGCTACGTGTGCCACCATGTTTGCCGCAGCGGCGCCGTTTTGGTATGTGGCAGGTCAGCGCATCAAAAAAACGCTCAATATGCGCATGGTTCCGTTGTTATCGGTATTTGCTGCATTTTCATTCATCATCATGATGTTTAATTTACCCTTACCTGGCGGTACGACGGGACACGCCACTGGCGTCGCCATTGCCACAATTGTGCTAGGACCTTGGGGTTCGATGATTGCGGTATCAGTGGCATTGGTCATCCAAGCGGTGTTTTTTGGTGATGGTGGCATTCTTGCCATCGGTGCCAATTGTTTCAACATTGCTATTGTCGGCTCGCTGGTAGCGCATTGGGTCTATCAGGGAGTAGCCGGCAAAAGCCCACTCACCGCCAAACGCCGGGTTGTTGCAGCAGCATTAGCGGGTTATCTTGCAATTAATGTGGCGGCATTTATTACTGCCGTCGAGTTTGGCGTCCAACCGCTATGGTTTACGGATGCTGCCGGCACGCCCCTCTACGCACCCTACGGTCTCAATATCGCCATCCCCGCCATGATGATTGGGCATTTGACCATTGCCGGACTCGCCGAGCTGCTTGTCACCGCTGGCGTGGTGGCCTACCTGCAACGCAGTGATGTATCATTATTGTCATTCAATTCCTTAGTCGCCACCACGGCTGATGCTGGCGGCTGGAACGGCAGCCGGCGCTTGTGGGGCATTATCGCTGCCTTGATGGTACTGAGCCCACTTGGATTATTGGCAGCGGGTACAGCGTGGGGTGAGTGGAGTGCTGCAGATTTAGTTAGTGGCACCGGCACATCACCAGTCCTTGCCCAAGCACCGACCGGGCTCGCCCGCCTTGCCGAATTTTGGTCAGCACCGCTCGCAAATTATAATTTGCCGTTCGTAGCGCACGAGCAGTTTGGCTATATCATGGCTGCGGTCGTAGGTACTGGGGTGATTATTTTGGTTTTTGTTTTGGTGGGTATCATTAGTGAGCGCTTGCGGAAGCGCAACAGCGCCACATAATCGAGGTTTACTATGGGTGGTGAGGCACATCACGGCAAAAAACGTGGTAATTTTGTACAACGGACGATTGATTCCCTCGCCGAAGCCATGGAGCGCTCGCTTTATGCCGAACAATTAGCGAGTAGTCGCGGCATATTACAAAACCTCGATCCTCGTACCAAGCTCATCGGCACTTTGCTGCTCATTGCCACTGCTGCTTCAGCCCGCACCATCTCGGTGGTCATCGGGTTGGCAGTAGTGGCGTTTGGGTTCGCATTGTTATCACGCATTTCATTTGCAACGTTGCGTCCGATTTGGATCGGGATGTTTGTATTTAGCGGCATGATCGGCTTGCCGGCCTTGTTTTTGGTTCCAGGACCGATCCTTGCTACCATTCCGGGGTTGGGCTGGCACATTAGTGCCACTGGGTTGCGCAGTGCGGCGTTCTTGATTTTGCGCTCCGAAATAAGCATCACCTTGTCGTTTATCATGATTACCACCACGCTTTGGACGCATATCCTCAAGTCATTGCGTATCTTTGGCATACCGACGCTGATTGTGGTGATCTTGAGTATGACCTATCGCTATATTTTTTTGATGTTGCAATCAGCCAGCGACATGTTTGAGGCGCGTCAAAGCCGAGTCATCGGCAAACTGCCCGGCAATGAAGCCCGCCGCTTGGCCGCCGCCACCGTTGGGGTATTGCTCAGCAAAAGCTTCCAATTAAGCAACGATGTCTTTATGGCCATGCAATCACGCGGATTCCGGGGTGAAGTCTATATCCTCGATGAATTTGTGTTGAGTACGCGTGATTATGTTGCCATGCTCGTGATTGCGCTGATTTGTGGGTTAGGGATTTGGTTTGGGATTATCGTCACATAGGAGCTACATGGACGCTATTTTTACTGTACAAAACGTCAATTACGCCTATTCAACCACCAGTGACTTGGCGCTCAATGATATCTCAATGACCATCACCCAAGGGTCACGAGTGGCGATTATGGGCGCCAATGGGTCGGGCAAGTCGACCTTGTTGCGCATCCTCGACGGCTTGTACTTCCCGCAATCGGGAAGTGTCACTGCCTTTGATCATCCCCTCGACGAAGCACACTTGATGGATGAAGCCTACGCCTATGCCTTCCGGCGCCGAGTGGCTTTTGTCTTCCAAAACCCCGATGTGCAATTGTTTAATCCGACGGTTTTTGACGAAGTAGCCTTTGGGCCATTGCAATTGCGTTGGGAAAAGCAGACTATCCTCAAAAAAGTCGCCGAAACCCTCGATTTACTCGAAATCAGCCACCTCCGTGACCGCGCTCCTCACCGCTTGTCGGGTGGTGAAAAAAAGCGCGTGGCGATTGCCTCGGTGCTCGTCCTCGACCCCGAAGTAATTTTGCTCGACGAGCCAACCGCCGCCCTCGACCCTAAAAGCCAAAGTCGCGTCGTTGATTTCTTGGTTGATTGGGGCGGCGGCAAAAAGACCGTCGTCGTCGCCACCCACGACCTCGATACCGTACCCGATATCGCCGATGACGCCTATATCTTCAAACAAGGCAAAATCATGGCGCATGATACCCCGCGTAATCTATTGGCCAATCACCAATTATTGCTCGATGCAAATTTGGTACATGCCCACCATCATTATCATGATGACGAAAAACCGCATTCCCATCCCCATTTGCATGTTGGGCATGATCACGACCATCAATAATCATGACGATTCGTACACAGGCAAATAGTAGCGCCGCTGCATGCAGCGGCGCTACTATTTCCATTTTGCATTTTCAATTTTTCATTCTCCATTTTCAATTCCTCCTGAAGGGCAAATAGCAGCGAATGAATTCGCCGGCATGATTCGCCCCTACTCCTCCTTCCAACTTCAATATGGTATGATGATACGAAATTAGTTATGTCCGTGAACGGAGTCTCATGGCAATTCGTCGCATTTCGTGGGCGTGGGTGATTGGTGCTATCCTCACCGGCGTCGTGATATCACTTGCCTACAATAATCGTAGCGAAATCAGCGAGGCGTGGCATTTACTCCAGACTGCAGAACCTTCGTACGTTATTGCTGCCTTCGGCATGATTGTGGTGGGGTTTATTTGTGCAGGATTCATTTATGGGGCTGTGCTTACCGCCCTTGGTCAACACGAAAAATCACCGTGGCTGATAGCCACTGCCCTCGTCGCCATCATGCTCAACCAAACAGTGCCAATGGGGAGTGTGGCTGCCTATGCGTTTTTGGTTACCGCCTTGCGCAAACGCGGCTTCCCTCCTAGTAGCGTGGCCGTTGTCGCTGGCACCGAATTACTCAGTTGGAATGGAGCAGCGCTACTCATGTTTAGTGGCGGGTTACTCTATATAACTGTCACCGCCAACTTTACTGCTTCACTCCCGATTGTTTCAGCATTATTAACGGCGCTCATCACCATATCCGTTGTGATATTGATTGTGACCCGCCCTGCTAGCACCGTCAATCGCTGGCTCCGCAAAATCCACCACGCCTTACGGCGCATCCGTATCGACTGGAATATCCGCCCGGCGGAATTGTTGGTCGAAGAAATCGCCAAGAGCCGAGCAATATTTGCAGCCAAACCATGGCGTTTTGGGCGGATTATTTTTTTACAGATGATTATTTTTTCGTGTCACGCCTTAGCGCTGACGTTTTTGTTACATAGTATGCGCCTCGCAGTGCCATACCCAGATGTACTCGCAGCCTACGGCATGTCACTTATTGCCAGTTTGTTTACCGTGTTACCTGGTGGTGGTGGTGCGGTCGAAGCCGCCTTGTCGTTTACATTGCATCTCCAAGGGGTGCCGCTCAAAGGGGCGTTAGGCGCAGCGATTTTATTTCGCTTGTTGAGTTTTTGGTTGATTTTGCCTATCGGGGGGATTTTATATCGCGTACTGACCCGCAGTACGCCCAAGGAGCGCACCACATGAATTTCATTGGAGGATTGATCGCCCTTGGTGCGGCCGTCGCGTTTGCAGCCATAAGCATCATCGTAATTCTTGGCGTACAACACACCTTGCGTACCCGTGTCATCCCGCGCTTTACTGTCATGCAGACACCACCCACCATCCGGATTGCCAGCCTCATATACGTGATTGTCGTGGCGGCATTACCGACTATTTTAGGGTTGTTGACGGCATGGCAACTCATCAAAATGATGATGCGTGTGTGGAGCTAAACTTACCGCCAGCTACGGTCAATCCACAAAAACGTTTCATTTAAATCGATTTGTTGAGCAAATTCATTGAGATAACCGACCTGTGCCACGTCATCGAGATTGATTTCGATGCCTGGTGGGAAGACAGGGTTCACCCGCCAATAGCGGTCCCGCAAAAATTGCCGGCATTGATAATCTGCCACCCCCATCACCCCATGAATCAAAATATTCACCAACGGGCGCGCCCATTGGGCATAGCCCCAATCGAGGCGATCACCCGTTAAGTGACGCAATGAATGCCCTACCCCCAGTGAACACAATGCGATGTCTTCAAGACGAGGCGCAGCTGGGTTTTTGCGAGTATCGAGCGCATGCGCAATCGCCGCCACACTCGGGTTGTTGGCCACTACTCCACCGTCGATATATCCTTCATACACGGGGAAGTAGGTGGGGGCGGCACTGGTGTACATCGCTACCTTGTACACCGGCACTTCTTGATCACCAAATGCGCCACCAATGTTCGAAAAGAACTTGGCTTCCCAACTGCGTAATTTGGGGTCGGGTGATACGTTGTCCAAATCAAATGCCGGCACCAACACCCGCTTGGGGAGTTGGCCGAGGGTAGTATCACCAAATATACGTTTGAGTTCTTGTTCGAGGCCGCGATTATCGTAATTGGCACCGATTATGTTGCCAAAGTCGAGGGCATCATCGACCCACGAATCACGAAAAATCATCGCACCCTTGCCCTCGTACAAAGCCCGAATATCACGGGGGTGCATCCCTTTGGCCAACCCCAACGCAATAATCCCACCCGTCGATGTGCCGGCAAATAAATCAACATGCGCCAAAAAATCAGGGAACTCGCGCATGATGCGCTCGAGTATCACCAATGTTAATACACCAAGTATGCCACCACCATCAAACGACAAAATTCGATATCGCCGCATCCTTACTCCCTATCCCGCGGTGCGTTGCACCGTGAAACCAATGCCTGTTTATGACAACCGCCGCCAGCTCCGTCCTGAAGCACCAATGAATTCATGCGACGCATCGGGTCCCCAGCTCCCACCTATGTATTCGTGCACCGGCGATCCCAATAATTCCCAGCCCTGCAAAATCGGGTTCATCAAGGCCCACGACGTTTCAACCTCGTCACTGCGCGTAAACAACGTCGAATCACCAATCATGGCGTCGAGCAACAAGCGCTCGTAGGCCTCGGGTGATTCACTGCCAAAGGCCTCGACATAGTTGAAGTTCATCGTCACCGGGCGAATATCACCCGCTTGACCAGGCACCTTCGAATTAAACCGCAACGAAATGCCTTCGTTGGGTTGGATACGAATCACCAGCTCGTTGGGAGCGGTACGCGACATGATACTGTCTTGGAACAGCATCAACGGCGCACTCCGGAACGTCACCGAAATCTCGCTGGCACGCACGGGCAGACGCTTGCCCGTACGCAAATAAAACGGTACACCGGCCCAACGCCAACTCTCGATTTCGAGCCGGAGCGCCACATAGGTTTCGATGGTTGAGTTACGAGCGACGCCCGTTTCATCCAAATAGGCCGGTGCCGAACCAGGTCCGGCAGTATAGCGCCCGCGCACCGTATAGCGATTGACATCTTCGCGGGCAATTGGTCGCACGGCCCGCAGTACTTTGACTTTTTCGTCACGTACTGCATCGGCACTCGCCCCACCCACCGGTGGCTCCATGGCGGTGAGCGACAACAATTGCATCATATGGTTTTGCACCATGTCACGCAACGCGCCGGCCTGTTCATAATAGCCACCACGTCCTTCGACGCCGATTGATTCGGCCACCGTGATTTGCACATTGTCGATATAGCGCCGATTCCACAACGGTTCAAAAATACCATTGGCGAAACGTAGCACCAACAAATTCTGGACGGTTTCTTTGCCGAGATAGTGGTCGATACGGTAGATTTGGCGTTCGTCAAACACCTCGTGGAGCACACTATTCAATTGACGGGCACTTTCGAGGTCGTGACCAAACGGTTTTTCGACGATAATGCGGGTCCAACAATTGTCGTGTGCATGGGCCAACCCCGCCGCCCCCAGTTGTTTGATGATATCTTCGTATGATTCTGGAGGAGTGGCCAGATAAAAGAGTCGATTGCCTTGGATGCCGTGTTGTTCATCGATTTGAGCTAGGCGTTGTGCCAAGGCGGTATAGCCTTCGGCATCTTCGAATGTCGAACGGATGTAGTGTACTTGCCCCGAAAACGCCGGCCACAATTCGTCCGACATCCCCGAGCGTGAATGTTTGCTTCCTTCGTCAAAGAGCAAGGTGCGAAAGTATTCGTCGCTCCAGTCGCGCCGCGCAAAGCCAAGGATGGTGGTGTTGGCATGGAGCAACCCTTCGCGGCGCAAGTTGTAGAGCGCTGGTACAAGCTTGCGCCGCGTCAAATCCCCCGTCGCCCCAAAGATAACAATCGTACACGGATCCGACATCCGGGCGGCCGTAGCGCCGCGATCAATTCCTCGCATTGTCATGACGTACTCCTATGGTGTTTGGACAGTAGTAGTCGGGAGTACGACATTGTCTACCCGCTGATTAAACGGCAAAGGTGGTTCAGGTAATGGTGCCTTATACACCACTCCACCATTGGCAAAATACAATTCTGGCCGCGCTTGACTTTCGTCAAGCGCAAACGCGGTCAAATTATCAAGCACAATTTGACTGTCTGGGGGTAACATAATTTGTTGGATAAACCGCCCAGTGCGTTTTTCGATTTGAATAATCCGTGCCGCGTAACTATCCAATATAAAAAACGATCCTGATTCACCATCACCGGTGACCACCAGCCGCGCGGCTACTTGAATCGGTGGGGTGATGTTTTTGAGCACGATGCTTTTTTCGAAGCCCCGTTCCCCATCTGGTACCGCTTGGAACACATGGATTGTGCTGTCTGGCATCAATAAATAGACACTGCCGTCAATCCCCATGTCGACGGCAGTGTCAATCGCCACACCGCCGTCGTTTTGGATCCATGGGGTGGGGAAGTCAGCGATTTGGGTCGACAAAAAGCGCAGAATATTGGCTGGAGTAATGCCCCATACATACAGATTGCCACCATAGCTCTGCATGCGCACATGACGCTCGTCAATCTGCCACTCTAGACTTCCTGCCAAAATACTATAATTCCAGTCGTTGCCATTACGGAACAAATACACCGCCGCCCCGTTGTTGCTACTCTGCGCCAAGCCCACCACTCCATCAATACGCCATGCAATATCAAACACTTTGGCAACGGTCACTTCACCAATTTGGTCATTAGGACGTAGCATCGGCACAGGATTGCCACCATCGCGAGGCGTTTGATACACCACACCTGCGTTCGTATCTAGCAGATAAAAATAATTAAAACTATCGATATTGGCATACCCATCGGATGGCGGTGGGATAACAATCGTGCTGAACACCCCTCCCTTGACCGGATGCTGAGCCACTACCGTCACATCATCAAGGTATGCGCGGCGTTGTACCACACTCTGGGCTTTTTCAATTTTGGTGACCATCGCCAAAAAGCGCTGCTGGTTTTCGGTGGTTGCCGTAATAATGCCGCTTTGTTGTAGGTTATCGAGCAACGAACGCGATACTTCGATGCGTTGGGTCGCTTCTGTTTCACTCGCCGAATCATAGATGGCTTGTATCGATTGTTCTGCGCTCAGGATGCTGTTTTCGCCCCGTTGCAAGCGATGTTCGGTGGCGACGTTTTTACCATAAAAAAACACGATTGACACGAGTGCAATCATCAATGACAACATCGCCCACGGGAAAGGGGGGCGTTGCTTGCGATACGACAATCCTTCACCGCGGGTGGCAGATTGCATGCGGCGGGCATCAGTTGTGTTTTTTGGTAACCACCGGAGCACAAACAATCCTTGGAACAACGTGCTAAAAAAAGCCCCGTAGCGAATTGGTTCCGTCACTTGTACTCTAAAGCCTACATTCCGCCGCGCAAAATCGGTGTCGACAGGGGTTGATGGCACTTCGACATCAACTGCATGCACCACACGCAACGGGCGGTCGTCTGATTGCACGGTGCGGCGCTTGCCGTATTTGGCCACTGCCAAGGCTTCTGCTTGGTCTTCGATGGATTCACCCAAATCCAGCGGAACTGGGTTAGGAATTGGATCAACGGCATAGGGAACTTCAGGCGCAGGGCGATTCATGCGTTGTTGTTCATCACGAGTGATACTGCGCCAGCGTTTGGCAGAAGAAGCAAACCGCGAATCTTCGCTACCTAACAACAAACCACGAATCCACTTCACCGTCCGCGCAAACCACAAACCAGTGGTATCCCCAGCAAGGACGAATTGTTGGGTAATGCTCGAAAAACCACCTGACACGGCCTGTACCTCATCTGCGACATTGGCATCGAGCACCATCGTTAACCCATAGGCATCACCGATTTCTTTGCTGTGGCAGACCTCACGCAAGGCTTGGACCATTTTGGCGGGATTTACCAGACGCAAAATCCGTCCCACTGTATCGCGATCAAGCACTTGCGCCAAATTACTCGTCACCAGCATCAAGGTTTCGCCGGGTGTCCACATGGCACGGAAGAATTCCGGCTCGACACTCAATGAACTCCCCAACATACTACCGACATTGACAGGGGTCGGGGTATAGTGAATGGTTCGCCACAACACACTCGACGGGATGGCACGGAGTTGACCATCACCAAAAATGTACATTTGGGTGGGGTTGATTTGTGCAATATACACATCTTGGGTTTTGACGACCACACAGGTTATCCCAAACGAAACCCGCCGGGTTTGGGCTTGGGTCATGTTGTATTCATACAATGCCTGATTGGCTGCCATGATGGCACGGCGCAACGATGATTGCACACTAAACGAGGCGTTTTCATAAAAAAACTTACGCACCGTCCGCAAGACAAGTTGCAACGGTTGGCGATGGCGAGCCAATTCTTGTTGGCTTTCCACAATAATAAAAAGTTCGCCTTTACGTGCTTCCATCGATAATGGGTCTTCTGCCTCACAGATGAGCAGTGTATCGTTGGGAAGCGGGTTTTCGCCTTGACTCACACTAAATTGGACACTGCGGGTTCGCATGCGTACCATATCACACCACTATACTCGTCCACTGACAACCATTATCTGAATTATACCATTCATACTACAAATCTACGGGCAATTCACAAACATGAAAGAGACCCAAACAATCAACGCGCTACAGATTGTGCCTGCGTCATAAACACCATCAATCCTAATCACAATACCTACGCCAAAACCCCAGCCCACCACGTCATTCCATGCCGGTTGCGATAGCAACCGTAGCGTGGAATCTCCCTCGGCTTGCCATAGAATAGGTACACCACGAGGCGTAGCGTACCCGTTGCGTACCCTATGCAACATACGATAGCGGAAAATAACGACTGCGGTCACGAGCGCACCAGCACAAATGGGCGTATTAAAATTACTTTCGCCGAAATTGCACAACGAATTAAAATCACCGATTGATCGCACAATTTTGGCACTTTGGCGTATCAATGCACCGCTCCACAACCAACGAGCCGCCTAGATTGGCGTAGGTATTGACAAATCTCCGTTTTTTCTCAAATACACTGCTATTTTGACAAAAAACACTGAACTTTGCGAGATTTCTCATCCAAAACAATATTAAGATGGTTTATAATTATATTTATCACAAGTATGTGAGTAAATCACCAAAACAAAGGGGTTTTTTATGCGTTTAACGCTCGTTGTATTGCTTATGGCAATTACATTGTCGGCGTGTAGTACGGCTAGTACCACCCAAGACACCGTCACCCCCACACCACGACCACCGGCACCCGCCCTCGAAAAGCAGACCTACACCGTCGCCAAAGGCGAAGTAGTCGACGAAATCAAAGTCAGCGGTACCGTGGCCGCCCTCAAACAACAAGAGCTTTCGTTTGCCCAAAACGGCTTTGTCAAATCAGTCAGCATTGAACGTAACGACGTCATCACCAAAGGAATAGTCCTCGCAGAACTTGACCTCGGCGAATTGCCCAATCAACTACGCCAAGCCGAAGTCAATTTGACCCAAGTGCAAATCCAATACGATCATGCAGCTAAGCAACGTGATTTATCACGTCGGCGCGCCCAACTCGATTTGGATGAAGCCCAAGCTGCGTTGGATCGCCTAACCACCCCCCAACCTTCTGATGTAGCCCGCGCCCGTAGCACACTCGAAAACGCCAAAGCAAATTTGGCGAGTGTGATTGCCAGCACCGCCAATGCCATCGATGAACAACAATCGGCCCTCAATGCCGCCCAACGCTCATTGCCCCTCATCCAAGATGCCTTTTCACAAGCGTTGTATGATTGGGACGGTGTCAAAGACAACCCCGACCATGCCATGTATGACCGCCGCCGAGCTGCCTATATCAACGCCCAAAACAACGTTGATGCGGGAACTGCGGCTATGAATACGGCCAACCAAAACCTGCTTGCAGCCAAAGCCAATCGCCAACCGTTGATTGATGCGGCCCAAGCCAACCTCGATCAAGCCCAAATCGCCTATGATCAATTAACCCAAAACAGTGACCTTGTCGCACTTGCATCAGCCAAACGTGCTGTCGCACGTGCGCAACTCTCGGTCCAAGAAGCATCACAAAATAGTGATCCCGAACTCGAAAAGCAACTATCCGCAGCCAAGCTCCAACTCGAAAACCTGCAAACGGCGATTTCGGCTGGGCAGTTGATTGCCCCATTTGATGGTATCGTCGCCGAAATCTCAACCGGCCCCGGCAAACAAGTAGAAGCCTACCGTTCGGTTATCACCGTCATCAACGATGCCCAAAAAGAACTGCTCATCCAAAATGTATCGAGTGACGATGCCAGCCGCATCGGAATTGGCATGGCCGTCGATATCTTTTTTGCTCGCGCCCCGGCCGTGGCTGTCACGGGAAGCATCGTGAAGTTGCCCACCAAAGCCACATCGTCATCATCAACGGTCAATTCTGACCCCGCCTATCACGTCGATTACCAGGTACCGGCAGATATGAAGGTCACGGTAGGCGATTTGGCGTCTGTGGTCATCACCCTCAAACGCCAAAAAGATGCCTTGTGGTTACCACCACAATCCGTACGGTCATTTGAAGGTCGGCGCTTTGTGGTTATCAAAGACGGCACCTCTCAACGCCGCCAAGATGTGCGCATCGGGATTGTCAGTAGCGATCGGGTCGAAATTCTCGAAGGTCTCAAAGAAGGCGACGTCATCGTCGGTCAATAAACTCGTAGCGAGGAGCGCACATGTCCGCTCGTTCTCCAGAATCTCAATCAACCCCCACTGCACGCCCTTGGCGTGCAGTTCCGTGGGCATGGTTACTCGGTATTAGTGTGGTAGTAGGGCGCCGTTTATGGAGCAACCTAGCACTTATTTTGGCGATTGCCACCGGATTCACTGTTGCAGTCGCAATTGTGGTTTGTATTCCTGTTTATGCCGAGGCTGTGGGATATCGCATTTTGCGCGAAGAACTCACCAGCACCGTCAATGGCACCAAACGCCCGCCGTTTGCCTTTATGTACCGCTACCTTGGGACACAATCAGGCAACCTCGAACCCGACAAACTCGCCCCAGTCAATAGCTATTTTGCGGATCAATTACCGGGGCGACTCGGACTCGAAATCACCAATCAGACTCGTTATTTAGCGACCGACAAAGTCCCCCTCCGCATCGAATCCGGTGGTGGTGGACAACCGCTCAGCTGGGTCTCGGTTTCGTATGCCGATCACCTTGCTGATCACGTCGATGTCATCGATGGCCGCATGCCCCAAGCAACTGCCGTCGATGAAGCGATGGAAGTGCTTTTGTCTGCAGATTTCGCCTTTGGGTTGGGCTTGCAGCCAGGTGATACCTATTATATTTTCACCCAACACGACTTCCCCAAAAAGAGCATGATTCCGGTCAAAATCGCTGGAATTTGGCAACCCAAAGACGCAAGCGATGATTATTGGTTTTATGCACCCGATGTGCTCCACGAAACACTCTTCACTGCTGAAGAATCGTTTTCACGCCAATTACTCCGATCCACACCCAAACCCGTCAATGTCGCATTGTGGTATGTGGTCGCCGATGGTAGCGTATTGCGCTCCAACGACGTGCCGGCATTTGGTGGGCGGATCGATCGTACGGTGGCCGAAGCCAACAAAATCCTCAAAGGAATGCGCCTCGATGTATCACCGATTGATGCATTGATTCGGCATATTACCCGCGTCCGCCAACTCACCGGCACACTGACCATTTTCAGTATTCCCGTGCTTGGATTGATTGCCTACTTTGTGGTGTTAGTGGCTGGGCTCGTCGTGCAACGCCAAAGCAATGAAATCGCCGTGCTCCGCAGCCGCGGTGCCTCACGCTTACAAGTGTTGGGGATTTACTTAATCGAATGGCTGTTAATCGGCGTGCTGGCCATCAGCATCGGGGTGTTTGTGGGACAATTCGCCGCTATCGCGATGACTTGGACACGCTCATTCCTAGACTTCAAACCGATTAATGAATTCTTGCCTATCGGCATATCGCAAGATGCCTGGATTCGTGCCATCCAAATCGTCGGATTGATGCTCGTTGCTGCCTTGATTCCGGCGTTTTTTACATCCAAATACACCATCGTCTCATTCAAAAGCGAACGGGCGCGCTCAACGCTCCAGCCGTTTTGGCAACGGACCTATCTCGACTTTTTGTTGATGATTCCCATCGGCTATGGCTGGTGGATGCTCAAACAACAAGGATCACTTGGCGTCATCGGTGGTGACGGCACCAACGACCCCTTCAATAACCCCTTACTGTTGATTGCCCCAAGTCTATTTATTTTTGCGGCCGCCCTCATCGCCGTGCGAATATTCCCACTCATCATGCGCTTGCTCGAATTTGTGACACGCTATTTACCCGGTATTTCGGGTATTACGGCGTTACGCTATTTAGCACGCACACCGAGTGCTTATTCAGGGCCGATTTTGTTGTTGATTGTGACCCTCAGTTTGGCTGGGTTTACTGCATCAATGGCCAAATCACTCGATGGAAACTTACTCGAACGCAACCATTATGTTGCTGGCGGTGACTTGTTGATGTTTGACATGGGTCAAGACACGAGTGGTGGCAGCCCCGCA
This sequence comes from Roseiflexaceae bacterium, assembly GCA_040397035.1. GTDB lineage: Bacteria > Chloroflexota > Chloroflexia > Chloroflexales > Roseiflexaceae > UBA965. The sequence goes on from JBBAWW010000051.1 coordinate 17,596, forward strand.
GCCCCTGGTTCGGCGCCAACTGGAGTTACAGGCACCATCGAAGACAAACGGCTCGCCGGCCCCAAGTATTTCTTTTTGCCAGTTACTGATTATCAAAACATGCCCCAAGTTTCCAATGCTACCCGTGTCTCGAGTAGCAAAGTAACGGTGGTGATTGGTGGCAAATCGAGTGATGCCCATTATTTTGGGATTGATCGCCTCGAATTCCCCTCGGTTGTTTATTGGCGTAGCGATTACGCCAAACAATCACTTGGCGAACTCATGAATCTCTTGGCCGAAGATCCAAGTAGCGTATTGGTTGACCGCAAATATGCCAACGCCCAAAATCTGCGGATTGGCGATAGTTTTATCATCCAGATGAATAATCTTGATTCGACGGTCAATGTCCCAGTCATTGTCAAAGGCTATATTGATTTATTCCCAACGGCCTATCCATCCGAAGGAGCTGCAATTGTCGGCAATCTTGAATACTCCTTTGATATTCAAGGTGGGCAATACCCCTACGATGTCTGGATTCGCTTGGTGCCCGATAGCACCATCAGCGATTCCGATATCTACCTCAGTAGCATCGAAATGGGCATGAAGACCTTCATCCGTGAATTTGCCCCAACCGTCATCACCAAAGAACGCCTACGCCCCGAACGCCAAGGATTCTTTGGATTGTTGTCAGTTGGCTTCATCGCGGCAGCCTTTTTGTCGATGCTCGGGTTCTTGTTTTATTCCATCTTGGCATTCCAACGCCGTTTCGTCGAACTTGGTATGTTGCGTGCCATCGGGTTATCAACAGGGCAACTCGGCACACTCCTCGCCATTGAACAAACATTCATCATTGGGATTGCTGGCATCGCCGGGACATTTATTGGCGTTAGTGCCAGTAATCTGTTTATCCCGTTCTTGCAATTACCCCAAGAAGAAAAAGACTTCTTCCCTCCATTTGCCGTCCAAATTGCCAGTGAACAAATCTTGATTATCTACGCCGTCTTTGGATTTGTGTTGGTGGCAACAGTGGCAATTACCGTAATTCTGCTCCGGCGCATGAAGCTCTTCCAAGCCGTGAAACTCGGAGAGGCCATATGACCACTAACGACGCAATTGTTACTTGTGAAAATCTCGTTAAGCTCTACCGCATCGACGACCTCGAAGTCATGGCCCTGCAAGGACTCGACCTTACCATCAAACGTGGTGAAGTCATGGCTTTGGTTGGTTCATCAGGTTCGGGCAAAACCACCCTGCTCAACGTCATCGGCGGGCTTGACCGCCCTACTGCCGGTAAACTCCTCGTTGCTGGCAACGATCTCCTCAAACTCAGTGGTGGCTCTCTCGATGCCTACCGTCGCCAATACGTCGGCTTTATTTGGCAACAAAAAGCACGCAACCTGATCCCGTACCTCGATGTCGAACAAAACATCGAACTACCCATGATTATGAGCGGCATCTCCGCAAGGCAACGCAAAGAGTGGATTCGTGAATTGATTGATGCCGTCCGGCTCAATCATCGCCGCGGTCACAAACTCGCCCAGCTCTCGGGTGGTGAGCAACAACGGGTCGCCATTGCCATCGCCTTGGCCAATCGCCCCGCCTTGTTACTCGGCGACGAGCCAACCGGCGAACTCGACTCACAAACCGCCGAAGTGGTCTTCAATATCTTCCACGAATTGAACCGCCGCTTTGCCTTGACCGTTATCCTCGTATCGCATGACCCCAATATTGCCCATTTCGTCAATCGGGTGGTCGCCATCCGTGACGGCAAAACCAGTAGCGAAACCTACAAACGCACCGCCGTGGTCGCCGAAGACAACACCATCACCGCACCAGCCGTCCTCGAAGAATTACACATGCTCGACTCGGCCGGGCGCCTACAAATCCCCAAGGAATTACGCCAACGCTATGGCATCCGTGATCGCTTAATCATGGAAGAACTAGAACAAGGTATTTTCATCAAGCCACCCGAAGGGAATGGTCAAGCCGAACTCGATGCCAACCGCGAGCGACGTTTAACCGATGCCGATGCTCCACCAGAGCTCCGTCCCAGCCAATTTGACCGCCTAATGGCTGCATTCAAAAGGCGCACCAAATGACCAATAATCAACCAATTGTCCGGATCGTCAATGCGACCCGGGCCTACACTGTCAACAACGATCAAGTCCTCGCCTTGCGAGGCGTCAACTTGGACATCACTCGTGGGTCGTTTACCGCATTCATGGGCCGCTCAGGGTCTGGCAAGACTACCCTGCTCAATATGATTGGCGGACTCGATAGCCCCAGCACCGGTAGCATTGAGTTCCTCGGCAAAGATATGGCTACCATGTCATCAGACGAATTGACCCTCATCCGCCGCAATCAAATCGGCTTTATCTTCCAAGCATTTGCCTTGTTGCCGATTTTGTCTGCCTGGGAAAACGTCGAACTGCCCTTGCGCATCATCGGCGTGCGCTCCGGCGCCGAGCGCCGCAAACGGGCCCAAGAAGCCTTGACCCTCGTGGGCCTCGAGCAATGGAGCGACCATCGCCCGTCGGAAATGAGCGGTGGCCAACAACAACGCGTCGCCATCGCCCGCGCCCTGGTCACCCGCCCCCCCGTCCTCATTGCAGACGAACCAACCGGTGAACTTGACAGCACCACCGGCAAAAATTTGCTTACTTTGATGCGTAAAATCGTCAAAAGCGAAGGCGTCACCCTGATCATGGCCACCCACGATCAATCAGTTCATAAATACGCCGATATCATTCATCACATGCGTGACGGACAAATTTTTGAATCAGTGACGGGAACACCCGATACCCAACCAGCCTAATTTCGCCTTCCCAAAGCCACTAGCACCATACACGGTATGGTACTGGTGGTTTTTTTTGTGCATGAATTTTCACTCACAATCGTAATTTGTGACAAAAACCACAAAAGTGCTGGTATACTAACGATGAATGTGCGCACCGCGCAAGGAGCTTCGCAAATGAATGAATCAATCCCTACCCTCGCCCCATCAAATCGTACCGTCCAGGTATTGACCGTTGCAATCCTCGGACTCGGGCTATTCCTCCCAGTACTCCCTTTCGCCGCACCCATTATTGCAGGAGTCGCGCTCCTTGCCATGATTTTGGCGTGGGTATACACTGCACCATTACGCTGGCCATCGGTGATTGTGATGGTGAGCTGCATTCCGTTACTGATTTGGCCCACACTGCTCATCAGTAGTATCGTTGTGGCGATGAGTGCCAGTCATTTATTCGTTGTGAGTATTATGACCGTTGCCCAAACACAACGATTGGGTGGCAAACGGGAGCAAGCACGCGCGCGCTATCTGGTACTGCTCTATGCCACCATCGTGGCACTTGTTTTGGTGGCGGTAATGGGCGATATCGGTGCCATCAATTGTACCGCCCTGCCATTTTGTGGCGACAACGGCATCCTAGCCCAACTGCAAAACAGTCACCGTATTTTTAGTGTGGTGGCTGGGTTACTTGTGCTTATCGCAATCATCCAAACACTACGGACATTTACCGATGCAGTCGCCCCGCGGCGCATCAGTATACTGGTCGGACTTACCCTCGTTGTGCAAATCGTCGTCGGACTTGTGTTGACGCAAGGGATAGTACAAAGTATCGTCCATACTAGCATCAGTGTGCTCAGTATTATCAGTGCCAGCCTGCTTGCCAGCGTGGCATATCGGAGTGCCTGGCCAATCAGCGCAATTCCGGAAGCGCCTGCCAAACCAGCCGAAGCAGATGAGTTTGTGGGACCATATACCTGGCGTGAAAAAATCAAAGATTATGTCAGCCTTACCAAGCCAGGCGTTATTTCATTACTCATCTTGACGACCATTACCAGCATGTATATCACACCAGCCGGGATGCCAAGCCTCGCCTTGGTACTCTGGACGGCAGTGGGCGGCTGGTTGATGGCAGCGGCATCACATGCCTTCAATTGTTATCTCGATCGTGACATTGATGTATTGATGGGGCGCACCGGTCGCCGCCCCATCCCCAGCGGGCGCATCCCTGGCTGGCATGCCGTCGTGTTGGGCGTCGTGCTGATGCTCATTTCTGCCGTTATTTTGGTAGTCTATGCCAATTGGTTGGCGGCGGCCTTAGCCTTTGCTGGGTTGGTCTATTACGTGTTTATTTATACCATGTGGCTCAAACGCTCGTCTTTCAACAACATTGTAATTGGTGGTGGTGCTGGCGCATTCCCACCCCTAGTCGGCTGGGCAGCTATGACGGGGAGTTTGACTCTGCCGTCACTCTTTTTGTTTGCAATTATTTTTTATTGGACACCGCCGCATTTCTGGGCGTTGGCAATCATTCGCAGCAAAGATTATGCCCGCGCCGGCGTGCCCATGTTGCCGGTAGTGGCAGGTGATGCCGAAACCCGTTGGCAAATCGTACTCTACACCATCTTGATGTTTATTGTCACCATTATGCCCACACCACTGCAGATGCTTGGACCAGCATATTTGGTGATGGCTGTCGGTTTGGGAGCAATTTTCACCTACTACGCCCTCCGTCTCAACCGCGAAGGTACGATTGCCTCGGCGTGGGGACTGTATCGCTATTCGTTGCTCTATTTGGCATTGCTGTTTGGTGCGATGGTGATTGACCGCATTTACTTCGCCTAATCAAAAAAATCCCTCCCACCGCGGTGTTCGCAGTGGGAGGGATTTTTTGTGGTTATTTTTGGACAATGATAATACGTGAACCACCAACAGGAAAATTAATCCCGCGTTTGATAAACCATAATTCTATCCGCAAAATCCATTCACACACGCGATTAACCAGTGGAGAGATATTAAACTCCCCCATCCCATCAGGAGATGACATTTGCTTGCGCTGCAATAAACGTGAAATAAACATTACCGGTAACAATACCTACGCCAATCTAGGCGGCTCGTTGGTGGTATGGCGGTGCATTGATACGCCAAAGTGCTGAAATTGTGCTATCAATCGGTGATTTTAATTTGTTGTGCAGTTTCGGCGGAAGTAA
>JBBAWW010000052.1:0-10937 GCA_040397035.1 Roseiflexaceae bacterium
ATCAATGCACCGCCGAACAACCAACGAGCCGCCTAGATTGGCGCAGGTATTGTAATTAACAACAAATTTAAAGCGACAAGTGCCATTTTTGTTACCGAATACTGGCGGTTTGTGCTGATTGGTCTCCTCCGTATCTTCAGCGTTACTCTTCACGCAGCGATAATTCATCAGGACTACCCTCTATGATTGTGAGCAAATCCAAACGAATCCAGCCCTCGTACCCCTGCATAGTCGTGTGTGCCCACGTTGTGGTGACATTTCTTGCATCGAGAACGACCACATCACCAGCAAATAGCGTTGAAATTACCAGCGCATCGGTGTTGTCTTTTTTTCGGACATTAATCTTTTTCACGCTGACCGTCGCCAGAAGCGTTTTTTGAACTACCTGGTCTAAACCAAGTACTTTTCCCTGACCACTGCTACTGTCCGCAGACGCATTTAGGTCGGTGTTTGTTGATCCTGTAATACCCATGCTTGGTTTTGGCGGTACATACGGTGTTGTACAGATTGCACCTCCAATGCTCCCGACAAGGACAAAAAATACTGCGCCGACCGTAAACAATTGCGTGAATCCTTTAACGCTCAGAATCCACTTGTATTGTTCACCGATAATTGAAGGCTCTTTGGTTATGTGGATTATTCTTTTTCCATCACGATAGATGGCATCTGTTTTGATGTCGAAAAATCGATCAATGGCATCATCAGTCTTGAAGGCATTTCGCACACGAAGAATAGCCCCAATGGGAACTGCAAGAAATGTAACCACGTACATCCCCAGTCCACCGGCAAGTGCTGCAGCGAGATAATTTACGAAAATCCCCCATCGACACGACAAAGCGTCACTAAGAATCTCCATATTCCCTCCTCCACACAAATCTATGTTACATAGATTATGTTACATAGATTCGGGGCAATGAGATTTGGTATTATTCACAATAAGCACCACTGGGGTGAGGAAAAAGAAGGTGTAGATTGACGAAAAATCAAAAAACAGAAGATTTTGAAAGGATAAACCGCGTTGAACGAAAAACAGGAGAATCTTGCTCACCTATTCGGATGAACATCACGTATGAAAAAGACCTCTACGTATATTTTTTCTGACGAATGAAGCATTCTCGTAAGAACACACAACCGTTGTACTGCTTGCAGTTGTGGGCTTTTATTCAGCTCCTTGGCGCTAAAATACCATGACACTGACGTTTTTCGGCTACTCCAACCGCGTCGCCGACTTGACCGCCTTCATCGGCGATCACTTCAACGCCTAAATACCACAAATCCCCCCGTGGCGCACCGGTTGCACCACGGGGGGATTTTTTGTACCCGCTAATTACTCGCAGGCCCACATAGCGGCAATCCCTTGGCCACCCCCAATACACAACGACGTCACCGCATACTGTTGCCGCGTGCGTTGTAATTCGTAGATGGCTTTGACCGCCAGAATCGCCCCCGAAGCGCCTAACGGATGCCCCAGCGAAATGCCACTGCCATTAGGGTTAACCCTAGCCGGATCAAGACCCAATTCTTGCATCACCGCAGCTGCTTGAGCCGCAAAGGCTTCATTGATCTCATAAATTGACACTTCACCGCTGCCGATGTGCGTTTTTTTGCATAACTGCTGAATGGCGGGAATCGGGCCAATCCCCATGTAATCGGGGTCAACACCGGCATGGCTATAGCCCACCAGTCGCGCCAACACAGGCCAGCCGTTGGCTCGTGCCACCGCGGCTTCCGCCAAAATCAGCATGGCAGCCCCGTCGTTGATGGTCGACGAATTGCCGGCAGTCACGCTGCCTTGGGCATCAAACAACGGGCGCAGTTTGGCCAAACCCGCCAGCGTCGAGTCGCCGCGCACCCCTTCGTCCACCGCAAATGGGGTTGTGCCCCCTTTGACGGGGATGTCGATGGGGACAATTTGGCGATCAAAGTAGCCCGCCGCAATCGCCGCGGCGGCGCGGTGCTGGCTGGCGAGTGCCATTTCGTCTTGGGCCAGACGAGTGATACCATAGCGCTTGGCGACGTTTTCAGCGGTCACTCCCATCGCACAGCCGTTGAAGGGATCAGTGACAGCCCCCGCCATGGGGTCGATGACGGCGCCGTTTTGCATGCGTTGACCCCAGCGCATACTGGGCAACCAATACGGGGCCCGGCTCATGGATTCGACGCCACCCGCCAACGCCACATCGACGTCGCCCAACAAAATCGCTTGGGCGGCGCTGATAATCGCTTGTAAACCACTGCCGCAAACACGGTTGAGGGTCAGCGCCGGCGTGGCATGCGCCAGCCCACCGGTAATGGCGACGGCCCGGGCGAGATACATATCACGGATATCGGTATGGATGACGTTGCCGATAAAGGCCTGCTCGATCAGCGCGCCGTCGATTCCCGCCCGCGCCACTGCCGCCCGTACCACTGCCGCCCCCAAATCGACGGTGGCAATCTCTTTGAGGCTACCACCGAATTTCCCGATCGGTGCACGGACGGCGGCAGTCACCACCACTTGTCGATTTGCCATGTTACTTCCTTCTCAAAAAAACCACTGCCACCGCCAGTGGCAGTGTCGACCTCCCATGGAGTGCATCATCCACCCCACGGGAGTGCGTTCGTTACTTGACTTCGCCAGCCAAAAAGCGCCGCGCGGTTTCGGCCAAAATCGCGGCCCCCAACGGCATGTAGTCTTCGTTGATGGCAAATACCGGTGTATGGTGGCCGCGCTTCATGTCGTCGTAGGCGGCGCCCACACTAATCATGGTGCCAGGGGCTTTTTGTTGCATATAGGCGAAATCTTCGGCGCCCATGCCAGCCCGGGTACGGTCGATATTATCACTGCCCACATACTCGCTGGCGATGGCATCCATCCAGCTGGTGACGGTGGGGTCATTGTAGCCTGCCGGGTAGCCATGCTCGATTTCGAGGCGATAATCACCGCCAAAGTGGCGGCTGAGGGCGATGGCGCTCTCGACTTCGGCCAGCAATTGTTTGCGCACGTCGGGGTCGTAGCTCCGCAACGTGCCTTCGAGGTAAACCTCGGCCGGAATCACGTTCGATACCGTGCCACCACGCACCACACCCAAACTCACCACTGCCGGGTGCATCGGGTTGACTTTGCGCGATACGATGCTGTGCAACGAGGTCATGATGGGGATGAGCATCCACAAGGGGTCGGTGCCCAAATGGGGATACGCCCCGTGGCCGCCGGTACCCGTCACCCAGGCCTTGAACGAATCGACGGCGGCGGTGTTGTTGCCCGGCTTGAGACCAATTTTGCCCAAGGGCGACATCGAATCGACGTGCAAGGCAATCATGTGGTCGACGCCATCCAACGCACCGTCGTCCATCATCATCGGCGCACCACTCTGGTGCTGGCCACCGGTGGCTTCTTCGGCTGGCTGAAAGATAAAGCGCACGTTGCCTTTGAGCTTGCCGGTGGCGAATTCTTGCTTGAGCAAGTGCGCCACACCCAACAAAATCGCGGTGTGGGAATCGTGGCCACAGGCGTGCATATTGCCAAGGGTTTGTGAACCAAAATCGACGCCGCTGGCTTCGATGATAGGCAAGGCATCCATGTCGGCGCGAATCCCGATGGTGGGGCCATCGCCGGTGCCGATGCTACCCACCACACCGGTGATGCCGACGTTGGTGCGCACATCGATGCCACCGATTTCGCGCAGGGTTTCGGCCACCAGGGCGGCGGTACGCACTTCTTGGAAGGCTAGTTCGGGATGGGCATGGATATCACGGCGCAGACGTGACATTTCGTCTTGGAGTAATTTGGCACGATCGAGCATTGACATGAGCGTCCTCTTTCTTTTTATTGAAAAAACTTACTTGGCCAAGTATTTGCGCACGGTTTCGGCCAAAATAGCCGCCCCGATAGGCATACAGCGTTCGTCGATATCAAACACGGGCGTGTGGTGGGGGCGCATTTTGTCGCCCACCGCCGCACCCAGCATAATCATGGCACCCGGGGCTTTGGCTTGCATATAGGCAAAGTCTTCGCCACCCATGCCGTTGGTATAGCGGTCGATATTGTCCACACCCAAAAACTGACTGGCGGCATCGTCCATCCATTGGGCGACCTGTGGATCGTTGATGCCAGCCGGATAGCCGCGGACGAGCTGGAGCTCGTAGTCGCCGCCCATGGCTTTGGCGAGCGCAAAAGCCCGTTCGACTTCGACAAACAATTGCTCGCGCACACCGGCATCGAAGCTCCGCAATGTGCCGCCCAACAACACTTCCGACGGGATGACATTGAACGCCGCCCCACCTTGTACCATCCCCAAACTACAGACTGCCGGGTACATGGGGTCGATTTTGCGGGACACGATGGCGTTGAGGGCTTGGATTACCGAGGCCGCCATGGTAATGGGGTCACCACCCATGTGCGGGTAGGCACCGTGGCCGCCTGCAGCCCGTACCCAGCCCTTGAAGCCGTCGGCAGCAGCGGTGTTGGGACCACGCACCAGGCCCGCTTTGCCGACAGGAATCTCCGAAATCACGTGGAGCGAGATGACATGGTCGATGCCATCCATGGCGCCGTCGTTCATCATCAACGGGGCACCACTCACGCCATCGCCACCCACTTCTTCGGCCGGTTGAAACAAAAAGCGCACGTTGCCTTTGAGGGCGCCACTAGCAAATTCTGCTTTGAGCAGATGCGCCACCCCCAACAAAATGGCGGTGTGGGCATCGTGGCCACAGGCATGCATGGTGCCGGCAGTCTGTGAGGCAAAGCCCAGACCGGTGGCCTCGAGGATCGGCAAGGCATCCATGTCGGCGCGAATCCCGATGGTGGGACCATCGCCGCTGCCTAAATCACCCACGACGCCAGTTTTGCCCACCTGAGTGCGCACGCTAATCCCGCCGATTTCGCGCAGGGTATCGGCCACCAAGGCAGCCGTACGGAACTCTTGGAAGCCCAGTTCGGGGTGTTCGTGGATGTCACGGCGCAAGCGTGACATCTCGTCGCTGAGGGTTTTGGCGCGCTCTAACATGGTCATAATCATCATTTCCTTTAACAAGCAAGACCTATCCATTATCGCATAGCCCACTATCACATCAAGCTATGCCCGCAAGTAACGGCGTACTGTTTCAGCCAAAATAGCTACCCCGATGGGCATACAGCGCTCGTCGATATCAAACACCGGGGTATGGTGGGGGCGTGCGTGGTCGCCGACGGCGGCACCCAAGCGAATCATGGCACCGGGGATTTGTTGTTGCATATAGGCGAAATCCTCACCCGCCATCCCTACCGTGTGGCGGTCGACGTTGTCGATGCCCAAAAAGTCACTGGCAGCGTCGTCGAGCCATTGTGCCACCGTGGCATCATTCATGCCTAGGGGGTAGCCTCGTTGCAATTCGAGGGCATAATCGCCACCCAGCGCCTTGGCGAGCGCAAAGGCTTTTTCGACCTCGGCAAACAACTGTTCACGCACCGCCGCATCAAAGCTCCGCAACGTCCCCGCCAGTATCACTTCGGACGGGATGACGTTGAACGCCGCGCCCCCTTGGATGACCCCTAGGCTACACACCGCCGGGTACATCGGGTCAATTTTGCGCGACACGATGGCATTGAGGGTCTGAATGACGGAAGCCGCCATAGCGATAGGGTCGCCCCCCATGTGCGGATAGGCGCCGTGGCCACCTGCAGCCCGTACCCAACCTTTAAAGCCGTCAGCCGCCGCGGTATTGGAACCACGCGCCATACCGACATTGCCCACCGGCATATCCGACGACACGTGCAAGGCAATCACATGATTGACCCCGTCAAGTGCACCATCCTTCATCATCAACGGCGCCCCACTCACGCCGTCACCACCTAGTTCTTCGGCTGGCTGGAACAGGAAGCGCACGTTGCCTTTGAGGGCCCCACTGGCAAATTCTTGTTTGAGCAGATGCGCCACCCCCAACAAAATGGCGGTGTGGGCATCGTGACCACAAGCGTGCATGCTACCGGCGGTTTGTGAGCCAAAGCCGTGGTTGGTGGCTTCGAAAATCGGCAAGGCGTCCATGTCGGCCCGAATCCCAATGGTAGGACCATCGCCGCTGCCGAGGTCACCCACCACGCCCGTTTTGCCCACCTGAGTGCGCACGCGAATCCCGCCGATTTCACGCAGGGTATCGGCCACCAAGGCGGCGGTACGTACCTCTTGGAAGGCGAGCTCGGGGTGGGCGTGGATATCGCGGCGCAAGCGCGAAAGCTCGTCCTGCAAGGTTTGGGCGCGTGCAAGCATCGTCATGGCACTACTCCTTTGCTGCGGTTACGTCAATCGTATAGGTTTGCGTCATTTCATCGGCGGCCGATTGCAAGTGTAATACCACACAATACGTGCCAGTCAGCGGTGGTGTCAACCGCAATTCTTCGATTTGCAGCGCCATACAGTCTGCGGGCAAGGTGCGTTGCATGCGGTGTTGCGCCAATACGGCGCCATTGGGATCGAGTAAGCGGATACTACATTCGACGGGCACCGCCTGGTGTGCGTCATTGACCACCGAGATAGGGATGTCGATGGTACTGCCTTGGGCAATTGTTGTCGTGGGTAACACACAAAAAATATACTGCGGGCGGAACGCCAATTGCATGGCGGCATACGAACGTTTGGGCACCCGCCAATAATCGACAATCGACCACGAAATCGCCGGATTGGCGTCGTGGAACATAAACGGCAAAATCCCCCCTGTCGGCCGGTATTTACGCATCCGCAAGCGGTCGATATAATGCCGGTGAATGGCGATTTGGTAGTCCTGCGTCATATCAATCAAGGTCTGCAAATCGGCTGCGTTGCGCCAATCGCGCCAATGCCCCAACATGTCGGGTTGGAAGCTGTGTTTGCGTTGGAGCGTGGCCCAGTCGATATCCTTGAGATCCGCCGCCATAAATTTCACCGCACTGGCATAGTTGGGGAAGCTCTGGGCCCCAAATTCGGTCACAAAGCGACTATTTTGCGGAAAGAGGTCAATGATTTTTTGCCAGGCGGCCAATTCGCCATAGATTTTGTACCAGCCATAATAAAAATGCGCATCGGTACCGGCATGAATCAGCGGTACGGCGTATTCACCTGACGAGCGCACCGTGGGTCGTGAGGGATCCACCGTGGCCACGATTTGCTGGAGCGCGGCGTCGAGTACATTGCGATTCCAGTTCCAGACAAACACCGAAAAATAGGTCCGCAGTTTTGACCACAAGCGCTCATCACTGGTATCGGCCATATAAAACGATTCGTTGTGCATACACCACAACACAATCGACGGATGGTTATTGAGCAATTCCACCATTTGCCGTACTTGGGTCTGGGCCGTCGCCAAAATATCACGGTGGTACAGCCACTGCAACGGGAAATCTTGCCACAGCAACATCCCCGCCGCATCGGCCGCCGCATAAAGTGCTGGGTGGGCAACATGCCCATGGATCCGGAGGATGTTCATGTGACAATCCCGCGCCAACTGCAGATCGGCCTGACAGCGTTCGGCGGTGACGGTAGCCAAGCGCACATCGGTCGGTGCGTAGTTGCTCCCTTTCATGAAAAACCGTTGCCCGTTGAGGTAGGGAATCCAGTTTTTCATCGTAAAGGTACGTATCCCAAATTGGAACGCGGTGACATCGCTCACCACCCCATCCACTACCAGCGTGGCGGTCACGTCGTAGAGCGCCGGATGGCCGAGGTCGTGGCTCCACCACAACACTGGATCGGGGATATTCAACAAGCCACTAGCTTCGTATTGACCAGCAGCCAGATTGACCGTCGTCGTGAGTTCGTGGATTTGGCCGGCAAAGTTGTGAGGGGCAATTCGCCACTGGAGCACACCCCTACAAGCCTGCAGGGCGTCGCTTTGGATGCGGTAGCGTACTTCGGCATGGCTAGGCGTAATGGTTTGGGTGGTGAGGAGTAGATTGCGCAGGCGCACTGGACCTGATTCGATTAATTCGACCGGTAGCCAGACACCGCCCGGATTGCGGGTCGAATCCATACTATCCCAATGCGAAAAAACTCCCGTAATCAACTGTTTGTCGACCTTATTATGTTCTTCGGGGCACTGCACTTCGAGGATGAGTTGGTTGTCGGCGCGAAGCAGATTAGTGACATCGTATTCGTGGGGCATAAAGTAGCCCCGCTGGCGCCCCAAATCATGGTCGTTGAGCCAGGGGCGACAATCATAAAAGACGCCGTTTAGCCGCAACCACTGGCGGCGGTTGGGGGCAGCCGTGGCGGGGAATTGGGTGCGGTAGAGCATGCGTCCCACATAATTAGTCAAGAGGGGGTGTTGTTGCCACTGATTGGGGATGGTGCAATCAAGCCACACGGCAGCGCTGGCGGGGTATTGCCCGGCGCGGAATTGGTCGGTGGGACGCATTTGCCAATTGGCGGTCAAGGGAGTTATACGGTGCGTCATCGTCTTCCTCTTTTTGTTAAAAAATGAAGCAACCCAGTTAATGCAAGCGCAACCATAGCAATCTATGATTCTATCATACCGTGTGTCTGCAGTTGCGTCTATTGGTGCGCGGTAGCGCGCCGTTCTGTGTATGGGTCCCATCGAGGCGTATCTACACGTGATGTATTTGACAGCACATACTATTCGTGTCAGAATAACCGCATTGTTATAGGTGATTTTGTGGATTCCACGGCACTTATAAAGATGTTTTTGTGCACAAGACAGGTTCATTGTGCCATATCGCTCGCAACCGTTGGCCAACAGCCGCGGCTGGTAGGTGTGAAAAGGGACGTCCATGACCACAGCGCGACCGGTTTACCCATTTAGTGCCATTGTCGGCCAAGAGCGCCTCAAACGTGCACTAATCCTCAACGCCATCAATCCGCGGATTGGTGGGGTGCTCATTCGTGGCGAAAAAGGCACTGCCAAATCGACCGCTGTGCGTGGTCTGGCACACATCCTGCCGCATATCCGGGTAGTGGCTGACTGCCCCTACGGTTGCCCACCCGAGCAACCTTCGGCGATGTGCGCGTCATGTCGCGCCCGCTACGATGACAATCCCAATTTACCGGTGGCCGAACGCGCCACGCGGTTGGTTGATTTACCCGTAGCCGCCTCCGAAGACCGCGTGGTTGGCTCACTCGACCTCGAGCACGCCTTGACCGAAGGTCGGCGCCGCTTCGAGCCCGGGTTGCTTGCCAACGCCAATCGCGGCTTGTTGTATGTCGACGAAATCAACTTGCTCGACGATCACCTCGTCGACATTTTGCTTGACTCCGCCTCGATGGGTGTCAACACTGTCGAACGCGAAGGCATTAGCGTATCGCACCCGGCCCGCTTCATCCTGGTCGGGACGATGAATCCCGAAGAAGGCGAATTGCGGCCACAATTGCTCGACCGCTTCGGTCTAGTAGTTGAAATCGCCGGTATCCATGATGTCAACGGGCGCGTCGAAGTCGTGTCACGGCGTATGCGCTATGACCTCGACCCCGATACGTTTGTGGGCGAATGGCACCCCAGCGAAAGCGACACCGCCGCGCGTATCGTGCAAGCTCGGGCCTTGTTGCCGCTGGTAACAATTACCCGCAAAGATATGGCCGCGGTAGCGACCTTGTCACTCGAATTAGGCGTCGACGGTCACCGTGCCGACCTCGCCATCCTCGAGACCGCCCGCACTCATGCGGCTTGGGCAGGACGAACCCTGCTCGCCGCCGAAGATATTCGAGTGGCAGCAGAGTTGGCGTTGCCGCATCGTATGCGACGACAGCCCTTTACTGAAGTCAAACTCGACGAAGCCCGCGTCGGCGAAATACTCGATCGCGTCGCCGCAGCCGAGGGTGACGAATCCGCAGTGGCAAACGCTGACGGGGTAAAAAAAAAGACCCCGTGAACGGAAGTGAGGAAAGCTCCTCCAGCGAAGGCCAAGAAGAGAGCGAAGGGGGTGCCGGCGCCACCGCAAGTGCGGGCGCCACGGACCAAGGGTCACAATCGAACAACGAGCAGGGTGGAGGTGAAAAAGCCTTCAAGGCCCAAGAGATGTTTAAACCAAAGCGTCTCGAGGGCCAGCGCGATCGCAAAGAACGGAGCTCGCCTGGTCGCCGTAGCCGTACCCGTACTACCCGCAAACAAGGTCGGTATGTTACCAGCCGCGTCGCCCGCCGAGTCACCGACTTAGCCCTCGATGCCACCTTGCGGTATGCCGCTCCGATGCAGCCTGGTCGCCGTGCTGCCGCCATCGCCGAGGGCAAACCATCCCGCCCAGTGATGTTGCTGCGTAGCGACTTACGCCAAAAGGTGCGCGTCCGCAAAACCCGCAACGCCGTCTGCTTCGTAGTCGACGCCAGTTGGTCAATGGCCGCTGACGAACGCATGCGCGCTACCAAAAACGCCGTGCTTTCGCTCCTGCGCGATGCCTACCAGCGCCGTGACCGTGTCGGACTTGTCTCGTTTCAACGTGACTATGCCACGTTGCTCTTGCCACTCACAAACAGTGTCGAGATGGCCCAAAAAATGCTCCAAACCATGCCCACTGGTGGTCGTACACCACTGTCACGGGGCTTGATGATGGGGTATGAGGTGCTCAAACGAGCCTTGCGCCATGATTCTGAGGTTGTGCCACTGATGGTGATTCTGACCGATGGCCAAGCAAATGTCGCCATGACTGATTTGCCGCCCCAAGTCGAGAGTTATTCCATTGCAGATTTTATTGCTGCCGAAAAAATCCGCTCTGTGGTCATTGACACCGAGCACCCGGTCTTTGAGCGGGGATTATCCAAGCAGCTGGCGCTTCACCTCAAAGGGAACTACTACCGCCTAGACGACCTCCGCGAGAATGGTCTCGTCGATCTCGTCCGCACCGAACTGAGCCACAAGTAAAGTTCACAATTCATCATACGCAGCATGGTTTTTTCAGAAGGATGTAAGGACATGACCGAGCAGGAAAATCAGTCGACGCCCGTCGTCGCAACCGATGCCCCCTCCACCAACGATGCCCCAGTGACCCAAGCCGA
>JBBAWW010000052.1:11037-22472 GCA_040397035.1 Roseiflexaceae bacterium
CGCACCTGTTGCCCAAGCCGACGCACCTGTTGCCCAAGCCGACGCACCTGTTGCCCAAGCCGACGCACCTGTTGCCGAAAAGCGCAACAATAAAGCCGCCTTGCGCGACTTGGCTGCTGGCCAAGTACTCACCGGTAAGGTGAAATCAATCACCCCTTACGGTGCCTTTATCGACATCAACGTCAATCGCGACGGGTTAGTGCATATTTCTGAGTTGTCAGATACGCGCGTCGAAAAAGTCGAAGACGTCGTGCAGGTTGGCCAAGAAGTCACCGTACGCATCCTCGAAATCGACAACAGCAAAAACCGGATCAGCTTGACGATGCGTACCCAAGAGCGCCAAGCGCGCCCCGAACGGCGCCGCCGCCAAGAAGTCAACCACGACGCCATCTCGGCCCTCAATGCCGGTGACATCGTCGAGGGTATGGTCAAAAGCATCACCCCCATCGGCGCATTCGTTGATATCGGCGTCGGCAAAGATGGTTTGGTGCACATCTCCGAACTTTCTGACACCCGTGTCGAAAAAGTCGAAGATGCCGTCCAAATCGGCCAAGGCTATACCTTCAAGATCATCGAAATCGATGCCGAACATGGCCGCATCAGCTTGAGCCTGCGTCAAGCTAGCCGCTCACAACAACTGAGCGCCATCGAAAAAGACCAAGTCGTTACCGGCAAGGTCAGTGGGCACTCACCATTTGGGGTGTTTGTCAACATCGGTGTCGGCCGCGATGGCTTGGTACACACCAGCGAACTGCCCGACGGCGTCAAACCCGAAGTGGGCAGCGAGTTGACCGTGCGCGTGCTTGACGTCGATAATGTCAAGAACCGCATCAGCCTGACCGCCTTCCTCGAAGGTCGCCCCGAACGCGAAGAGCGCCCCGCCCGCGAAGAGCGCCCCGCCCGCAGTGGTGGCGACAGCCGCCCTGCCCGTAGCAACGACAGCCGGCCACCCCGTAGTGGTGGTGACAGCCGCCCACCCCGCGAAGGTGGTCGCCCACCCCGCGACAATCGTCCAGCCGAAACCTACACGTCATCGTCATTCAATGACGAGACCTTTGTGGGCGATGCCACGATTGACGACTTGATGTCACGCTTTGGTGGTGCCCACCGTGAAAAGCGCCAGCGCGAGACGGATGCCCAATACGAAGATGGTCAACGCAAAGGGCGCATGGGCGAAGTAATTCGCCGCACCCTTGGTAGCGACGAAGAATAACGATCGTAATCGCTATCGCATGATGTGTAATACATCATGCGATAGCGTATTATTTGACATGCACATACCGTCAACGGTATAATCACCAGACGTGTGTCGTGTTGTGCGTATACTCCATGACTTCCGCTAATGTCGCCAGCACCAGCTGGCTTGTGAAGAGGTTTGATCATGCCCAAACGAACTTGGCAGCCCAAGCGTATCCCACGCCGGCGTAAACATGGCTTCATGAAGCGCATGTTGACGAAAGATGGTCGCAACGTCCTCAAACGCCGTCGCATGAGCGGTCGCTGGCGCCTCACGGTGAGCCACGAGCGCCGTGCTGAACAACGCACTAGCCGCTAAATGACGCACAGAGCGGGGCGATTGTGAAGCGCCAATTCCGCTTACGCCGTTCGGCACACTTCCAACGTGTGCGTAGTAGTGGCAATCACTATGACGGTGCAAGTCTAACGCTGAACGTCGCGCCCGCTCGCCAACGGACAACTCGTTGTGGCATTGTGGTAGCGCGACGGATCGGCGGCGCTGTCGTACGCAATCGCATCAAACGCCGAATCCGTGAAGTATTACGGGTTCATTACCGTTTTTTGCGTACCAACTACGATGTGGTCGTAATTGCCCGTTCACGTGAACTACAGACGATGCCGTTTCCCCGCTTAGTCGAACTCATCACCCAACTGCTCCGCCGTGCCGGTGTATGGCAAATCCCCGAAGCCACACCTGCGATTATCACTGAATAATCCTAACGTCTTGTAGCCACCGTTTCACACGAACTCCAAGATGCAATCGTGATTTGATACATTTTTTAAAAGGTGAACACCATGGCGATTTGGACATTCCTGATCTCGAGCCTCGAGTACGTCTTGCTAACATTTTATGCGTGGACTGGCAATCCCGGGATTGCGATTATTTTGTTTACGCTGTTAGCACGCTTGGTGTTGCTCCCCCTCACCATCAAACAACTCCAATCCAGCCGCAAAATCCAAGCATTGCAACCCGCCTTGAGTGAGTTGCAACGCAAACACGGCAAAGATTCCCAACAGCTTCAAAAGGAAACGATGAAGCTCTACTCAGACAACAAAGCCAATCCGGTGTCAGGTTGTTTGCCCGTATTGATTCAATTGCCGTTGTTCTTGGGGATTTACCAAGCAGTATTCCATTTGACCAGCGTTGCCCCAGGTGAGTACGCCGTGGCTCATATGATTACCGCCCTCAACAATGTCAATCTCGCCACCAACCTGTCGGCCACCATGAACCAACCGCAATTATCGGGTGGTTTTTTGTGGTTGACTGACTTAGGACGCACCGACCCATTGTATATTTTGCCGGTGTTGTCGGTGATTTTTCAATTGCTGGTACAATTGATGTCGACACCACGGGTGCAAGATCCGCAACAAAAAGCGATGCAACAGACGATGTTGTTCATGCCGATTTTGTTCGGGTATATCGGCTTCACCTTCCCATCCGGCGCCGTATTGTACTGGGTGGTGGGTAGCATGTTGTCGATGATTCAACAGTACATCTTTTCGGGCTGGGGTTCACTGGCGAATTACTTGACCTTCTTGCCAACCCGCTCGGGATTATTCCCGCCCCCCGTGGTGGTCGGAGCCGGCACCCAAGAAGCAGCCAAGCATATCGCCGAAGTCGATGCCGCCCCCAAAATCGATTTTTGGGATGTGGTACGCCCACTCACTGACGACGACAAGTCCAAAGAGCGTCCTGCGTAACAATTTCGCTTTGCACACCGAGGTCACACTATGAAAAAAACCAAGCCCTCGCTTGAAATCAGTGCTCGGACAGTCGCAGAGGCCGTTGATTTGGCCTTGGTGCAACTCGGTCGTGATCGCGACGATGTCGCCATCGAAATTTTGATTAATGGCAACGACGAAGAAGAAGCCCTCGTGCGGGTGACGGTCGTTGACGACGAACCAGCCCAAGTCATGAGCGAAGATGACCGCATCAAACATGCCCGCACCATCCTTGAAGAGCTCCTCGAGCATATGGATATTGCTGGGTATGTTACGGCGGTACGCTCTACCGCCCCAGCCCAAGACGGTGGCGTCGAAGAATCAATCACGCTGCATGTCGAAGGCGCCGACGAAGAAGCCATGGGACTGCTGATTGGGCGCCATGGCGATACCTTGCGGTCGTTGCAGTTCATCGTCAACTTGATTGCCGGCAAAAGCAATCGGCGCTGGCCACAAATCATCGTCGATGTCGGCAATTATCGCCAACGCCGCCAAGAAATGCTCGAAAGTATGGCCCTACGCATGGCCGAACAGGTTCGCCAAACGGGCCGCTCCCACGCCTTTGAGCCGATGTCCGGTGCTGATCGGCGCGCTATTCACCTTGCGCTCCGTAGTGATGCCACGGTTTATACCGAAAGCGATGGCGAAGGCGAACGCCGCAAAATCGTCATCTTCCCCGCCAAACCCCAGTCGTGACCGCCAGCTTTATGATTCGTACTAGCGGTCAGTCGCATACAATGCCACTGACCGCTTTGTTTTTCTAGGTAAAAATCATGCAACCCAATTATTTGATGCTGGGCCATATCACCAGCGATTTGCTCCCCGATGGCACTACCATCCCCGGTGGCACGGCCCTCTACGCCGCCCGTACCGCCCAACGCCTCGGCATGTCCCCCGCCATCGTATCGGCCACCGCCACGCTGCCGGTAGATTGGCCCAGTGCTGTGCCCGTAGCACGTGTGGCCGGCAGTTATGCCCCGATTTTCGAAAATCGCTATACCCCCGATGGCCGCATCCAATTCCTGCATGGCGATGCGCCACCCTTGACCATCGCTGATGTACCGCTGGCCTGGCATAGCGCCCAAATCGTCCACCTCGGGCCGATTTTGGTCGAAACACCCCTCGAGCTCATGGCCAACTTCCCCGCAGCCCTGATCGGCATGACGCCCCAAGGGATGATGCGCCAGTGGCAACCACCATTTCCCTGCCAGATCCACTACACGCCGTTTAACCCAGATCCGGCACTACTGTCCCGCATCAACATCCTCGTGATGAGCATCGAAGATGTGCATGGTGACCAGAGTGTAGCCGAACGCTATGCCCAGCACTGTCGCATCGTCGCCCTCACTCACGGCGCCAATGGCGCCGACATCTACCTCGACGGCGTACCACACCACATCAACGCCTATCCGGCTGTCGAGCGTGACCCCACTGGCGCCGGCGATGTCTTTGCGGCGGCCTTGATGGTACGCTACGCCGAAACCCGCAATGCCATCGATGCAGCCCAATTTGCGGCAGTAGTGGCCGCCGCTAGCGTCGAAGGCCTCAGCATCTCGACCATCCCCGATCGTACCACCATCGAAGCGCGCCTAGGCAACTACCAGACCTGACACCGCACCGACGGGTTGCGTGGCACAGCGGTAGCACGCAACCCGTTTCGCAAAAAAATCGTCATGACGAGACGAAAATAAGCGTAACGTGTTTTTCAACACCGCATACGATACTGCGGTTGCGTAAACGGTGCCGTTGCAGTGGAAATAATTGTACAGAGGGTGTATGATGAATTCCTCAATAAAATCATGACAGGACTGACAAATGGGCGCAATTCAAAAGGCACTCGCCGGCAAAACCATTGCCGATAATCGCAACGCCTTCCACGAATACTTCATCGAACAACGCTATACCGCTGGTGTCGTGTTGAGTGGCAGCGAAGTCAAATCAATCCGGGCCGGCAAAGCCCAGTTGCGCGGCAGCTATGCCCGTATCGAGGGCCGCGAAGCATGGCTCTACGATGCGCATATCGCTCCCTACACCCAATCGGGGGTCTACTTCAACCATGACCCCGTGCGCAAACGCAAATTGTTGTTGCGCCGCAAAGAAATCAGCGATATTTTCGGCAAAATTACCCGCCAAGGATATACTTTTGTGCCGTTGCGGATTTTTTTTGATAATCAATTCGTCAAAGTCGAGTTGGGTATCGCCAAAGGCAAAAAACAACACGACAAACGCCATGCCATCGCCGAACGCGATGTCAAACGCTCACTCGACCGCGAAATGAAAATTGCAAACCGTTAGGGTATTGTAGGAAACAAGGGGTGGGCAATATGCCCACCCCTTGTGTGTTGTGTAGGGCTTTGCAGTACAATTTGGGTAGCCCAGATTGAGATTACCAAAAGGAGCCCTATGCAAATCGGCATCAGCAGTTATAGTTTTGCGCGTTTGATGAAGGCCGGCATGACTTACATGGAAGCCGCGAGTAGCGCCAAAGCCATGGGGTATGACGTATTTGAGGTACAGGCGTTGCGCCTGCCAGCTGGCAGCGACCGCCCAGCCTATGCCCACCAACTCCAGGAGCACTGCCGCGACATCGCTATCGGCATGGGCAATTTCACCGTCGCTGCTGATTTTTTGACCGGGAGTGGGGGTGACACCGCCCAAGAAATCGCCCGTGTCAAAGGGGAAGTGGACATCGCCGTAGCCCTGGGCGCCCCAGGCCTGCGCCACGACGCCACCTTTGGCTTCCCCACTACCGCCCGGCGCAAAAGCTTCGCCGATGCCCTACCCACCCTCATCCCAGCCTGCCGTGCCGTGAGTGAGTACGCCGCCAGCCACGGCATCAAAACCATGGTCGAAAATCATGGCTTTTTGGTGCAAGATGCCGACCGCGTCGAGCAACTGGTGTGCGGCGTGGCCCACGACAACTTTGGCTTGTTGCTCGACATGGGCAACTTTCTGTGTGCCGACGAATCACCGGCGGTGGCGTTTGGCAAACTGGCGCCGTACGCCTTCCATGTCCACGCCAAAGACTTCTATGTGCGCGACGGCGCCTTGCCCAACCCGGGCAAGGGCTGGTTCCAATCACGCGCCGGGCATTATCTAGCCGGCACCGTGGTAGGATTTGGGGTGGTGCCGGTGGTGCAGTGCTTGACGATTATGAAAAAATCAGGCTACACCGGCGCAGTATCACTGGAATTTGAAGGGCTCGAAGAAAACTTGTGGGCCCTCGAAGTAGGCTTCACCAATCTGCAACGCGCCGTTGCACAGGCCTAGGGAGGTATCTATGCAGATAGCGAATCCGCTACGCCCCTGCGGCGCGGTGCCGTCGCCTCGCCAACAAGCCTGGCACGCCCACGAGTTTTATGGGTTCTTGCACTTCACCGTCAACACCTTTAGCGACCGCGAATGGGGGTTGGGCAACGAATCCCCCGCCATCTTCAACCCCAGCGATTTCAGTGCTACCCAAATCGTCGATACGGCCCGCTGCGGTGGCATGCAAGGGCTGATCCTCACCGCCAAGCACCACGATGGTTTTTGTTTGTGGCCATCGCAATCCACCGCCCATTCCGTCAAAAATAGTCCGTGGCGGGACGGGCACGGTGACGTGGTTGCCGAGCTCGCCCAGGCCTGCGCAGTAGCCGGGCTCAAATTCGGCATCTACTTGTCGCCATGGGACCGCAACCACCCCGACTACGGCACGCCGGCTTACCTGACCTACTACCGCAATCAATTGCGTGAATTACTCAGTAATTATGGCCCGCTGTTTGAGGTGTGGTTTGACGGCGCCAATGGGGGCGATGGCTATTATGGGGGCAGCTACGAAAAACGCTCCATCGACAATACCAGCTACTACGAATGGGACGAAACCTTTGCGCTGGTGCGTGAACTGCAACCACACGCCTGCATCTTTAGTGATGCCGGGCCCGATGTGCGCTGGGTAGGCAATGAGCATGGCATCGCTGGCGACCCTTGCTGGGCCACTATCACCACCACGGGACTGCATCCAGGCAACGCCGACCCGGCGCTCCTCAACGTCGGTCAGCGCCACGGCAGCGACTGGGTGCCCGCCGAGTGCGATGTGTCGATTCGGCCAGGTTGGTTTTATCACCAGCACGAGGACGACAAGGTACGCTCGCCCGAAAATTTACGAGAGCTCTACTTTGCGTCGGTGGGACGGGGCACCAATTTGTTGGTGAATCTGCCGGTCACACCGGTGGGACAAGTGCATGCGCAGGATCGGGCCAATTTGTTGGCGTTTCACGCCCTGCGCCAGCAGATTTTTGCCACAAACCTCATCCCACAGGCTCAAATCAGTACCAGCTCGGTGTATGAAAATCACACGCTCAATGAGGCTACCGGCACGTTTTGGATACCAGAACTGACGGATACGACGCCTTGGATCATGGCCCAGTTTGTCACACCGGTGGCGGTCAATCTGGTCGACCTACGCGAGCATTTGCCGCTAGGACAACGCATCGATAGCGTGGCGATTGATGTCAAAACAGCTACTGGCTGGCGTGAAGTAGCCCAAGTCGCAGCAGTGGGCAACCGCCGCTTGATTCCGTTTGCGCGCATCACCACCACTGCGGTACGCATACGGATTGTGGCGCCGGTAGCGCCGGCCGCCCTACGGGCACTGGCGCTGTACGATGATGTGACGAGGGCCTGACACACAAAAGACCACCCCACGCAAGCCAATGCTTGCGAGGGGTGGTCTTTTGTGACTACGCGACGGTAACTGATTGAAGCAACAATTCGGCCACATCTTGGCGGGCGACAGTTTCGTCGACGCCCGAGGTCTTGGCGGCGTCTTCAAACATCACCATACAAAACGGGCAGGCCACTGCCACGGTGTCGGGTTTTTCGACGGTTAGTTGCTCAAGCCGGATGACATTGCTTTTTTTGTCGCCCCAACTCTCCATCCAGACGTTACCACCACCGCCGCCACAGCAGGTGGCGCGTTGGCGATTGCGGTCGGGCGCTTCGACCAGCTCAATACCGGGGATCGACGACAACAATTCACGGGGGGCATCGTAGATGTCGTTGTAGCGCCCGATATAGCAGGGGTCGTGGTAGGCCACTTTTTGGTTGACAGGGGTGACCGGGATAAGTTTTTTGTCTTGGACGAGTTGCGCCAAAAACTCGGTGTGATGCACCACCTGATAATCAACCCCCGCTTTGCCGCCAAACTGCACGTATTCGTTTTGGTGTGAATTGTAGCAATGGGCGCAGGTGGTGACCAGTTGGGTGAATTTGTATTGACCGAGGGTCTGGACGTTGGTTTCAGCTTGTTGTTTGAACAACAATTCCTCGCCCATGCGGCGGGCCGGGTCACCGGTGCAGCACTCTTCGCCCCCCAATATGGCAAAATCAACGCCTGCTTGTTGCATCAATTGCGCCATGGCACGGGCGACTTTTTTGGAGCGGTCATCGTAGCTCGGCGCACATCCCACCCAGAACAACACCTCCACCTCGCCCTTTTCGGCCATGGTGGGGATGTTGAGACCGGCGGCCCAATTGGCGCGCTCACGTTGGGGCAGGCGCCACGGATTGCTGGTGCGTTCGATGCCGTCTAGTACTCGTTTGACGCCGCTGGGAACCTCGCTTTTGATCATCGTCAGATTGCGGCGCATGTCGACCACCAAGTCGACGTGGTCGATCAGGGCCGGACATTCTTCGATACAGGCGCCACAGGTCGTGCAGCTCCAGATTTCGTTTTCGTCATAAAACCCTTGCTCGAGCAAGGCAATTGCGTCAAAGGCACCACGACCGCTGGTATCGGCTACGGGCATTTTTTGGCTACCGTCATTCATGGTGACGCTATCGCCCCGTTGCATGTCGGCTAGCTTGGTGATGAGGAACTTGGGCGACAAATTGGCACCAGCCGCATGGGCCGGACAGACCGCTTGGCAACGGCCACAGCTCATACAGGAATCGAGGTCGAGGCGTTGCTTCCAAGTCAAATCGTTGAGGGTGGCGACGCCCAGTTGGGGTTCGTCTTTTTCGATTTCGGCATCGAAATCAGGAATCACGGCCAGCGCACCTTTGGGACGGGTACGTTTGAAAAAGGCATTGAGCGGCGTATAAATCAAATGGCGCAAGCCGGTATAGGGGATGGCTGCGATGAACGCCAGCGACACAATCGTATGGGCAAACCACAAGCCCACATGCAGCCCTAGCCCAATGCTACTGCCATCGCCCAAGCCGATAGTATGCATGATAACCGCCAAACCGTAGCCCACAAATGATTGCACGGCCCATGATTGGGTATAGACAGGCACACCGGCGATGGTTTGATTGGCGATGCGCAGGCCTTCGATAAAGTAACCACTCACCCCCACAAAAATCAATGACAGCAAGGATTCGCGGTCGTATTGACGTTCGTGCAGGCGATTATCGCGGGTTTTGTAGCGCCGCCAGTATGCCCAGATCAACCCCGCCACAAACAGCAGACCGACGGCGTCGAGGATGGTTTCGTAGGCCCGATAAAAATCACCCACCAAGATCTTGCCGGCATCGGCACCAAGCAACGGGATAGTGAAATCTTCTTCGACGGCGATGACATCAGTACCGATAAACAAGCCTAGGAAGCCAAAAAAAATCAAGGCATGCATCATGCCTGGGCGCCGATCTTGCATCGTCTTTTTTTGGCCCAGTGATTGCACCAAATATTCGCTGGCACGCGAACCGAGGGCATCGAGGCGGCTCTCGGGTCGCCCTTTGCGCCAGGTAGCAATATCGCGCAAGATGCCATAAAACAATACCAACATGGCAGCGAGGGCGGTCAAATAGACCGTCAAACTACCAAGCACTTCCCCAATATTCCAATAAATTACGCGTACCGCTTCAGTCATTATAGGCTCCATTGCACACGTGTCGCATTAATTACCTGCGTTATCCTAGCACGGGGGAGCGTGGTGCGTCAATTGATGCAATCAGCGGTATACTAGCAGTATCAGCAGTTTTTTGGTTCATCAAGGAGGATGACTTCATGCGTTATGACGACAAAATCACGATTGTAACCGGTGGCAGTAAAGGAATTGGCGAGGGTTGTGTGCGCGTGTTTGTTGATGCTGGCGCCACGGTGGTATTCTGTGCCCGCAACGAAAAAGAAGGCACCGCACTCGAACAAGAACTCAACGCCAAACGCCCTGGCAGTGCCTGGTTCATCAAATGCGACGTCTCAAAGACTGACGACATCGAAGCAATGATTAAAGCGGTGGTGGCCAAATATGGCCGCATCGATTGTCTGATCAACAACGCCGGCTGGCACCCACCCACCCGTACCATTGACCAATTTAGCGTCCAGGATTTCCGCGATTTGCTCGAACTCAATTTGGTAAGTATTTTTGCGGCCTGCAAATTCGCCTTGCCCTACCTGCGTCAAGTCCAAGGCAACATCATCAATATGTCAAGCTTGGTAGGGACTATCGCCCAGCCCTTTGCCACTACCTATGTAGCCACCAAAGGGGCCATCACGTCGTTCACCAAGGCCTTGGCCATCGACGAAGCCGCCCACGACGTGCGCGTCAATTGTGTCTCGCCAGGCAACGTCTATACGCCGTTGTGGCAAGCAGGGATTGATGCCTCGGACGATCCGGTGTTGACCCGCCAGCACGGCGACAACGCCCAGTTGATGGGCCGCATGGGCACCATCGTAGAAGCAGGCAAGCTCTGCTTGTTTATCGCCGCCGAAGCTACCTTTACCACGGGCGTCGATCATTATTTGTCGGGCGGCGCCGAGTTGGCCTATGGCCGCAAAACCCGCAAAGGCGAAGCCGGCCCATCCTGGTAGTTAACCATGGGGTGGTAGGTCGATGCCTACCACCCCACGTGCATGCGAGGAATTATGCCGTTACCATTCCAACTCTATGATTTGCGGATTACCGTGGTGGCTATAGAGGGGCGTTCGGTATGTGGGCTAGCGGTAGGCGATTATTTTGAGCTAACCGATAGTAGCCGTGTACGCATCCCAGCCGGCAAACATTTTTGTTTGTATGCCCTGAGTGCAATTTTGCCGTTGCTCCCTGCCAAACAACGCTTGTTGGCCGCGAATGATTGGTTGGAGCGTGATACACTGGTGGCCTGCCCCGACCCCGAAGAACGGTTGATTATGCAAATCGAACGCATCGCCACCCGTACCCTCGACAGCACCGAATTAACCTAAGCGATGCGCGCGAATAGACCGGTTCTTCCTGCGTAGCGATTTATACCCATCAAGAATTTCTCATGACACAAAAAATTCACTTTTGGTTCAATACCTACGCCAAAACACCTCACCCCTAGCGTCATTCCATGCCGGTTGCGATGGCAACCGTAGCGTGGAATCTCCCGAGGCTTGCCACCGCATAGGCACGCAGCGGAGTATGCACTCGGTAGGAGATTTCACGATCGTGGTCATGGAATGGCGTAGAAAGGGGGAAGCAACTCTGCACCCGTTGCAGACCCTGTGCACCATACGCTAGCGGAAAATAACGACT
>JBBAWW010000053.1:0-4538 GCA_040397035.1 Roseiflexaceae bacterium
TGATTTAAAATTACTTCCGCCGAAACTGCACAACGAATTAAAATCGCAGATTGATTGCACAATTTTAGCACTTTGGCGTATCAATGCACCGCCCCACAACCAACGAGCCACTTTCAATTGGCGTAGGTATTGCAAGCTGGCCATCGCCGTTATAGCCCCAACATTTCACACTGCCATTCTCGAGGATGGCACAGGTATGTGCCACACCGGCACTAATTGCCTTGGCAGTATGACCACTACCCAAGTCGACGGCTGTTAGACTGCTGCCCATTTCGTCAGCGCCATCACCACGATTTGCTTTGTCGCCATAGCCCAGCTGACCGGCCGAGTTATTTCCCCAACACTTGACGGTATCGTTGGCGAGGATGGCACAGGCATGGTTATCGCCCGTCGCAATCGAGACGACTTCTTTGATGCCGCCTATGGGGGTGGCGGTACGGGTCTTGGATGCGGTTGGGGTCTTTGAAGGGGTCACGGTATTGCTTTTGGTGAGGGTAATGGAGGGGGTGGACGTAGATCCCGTATCGATACTACCAAGCTTACCACCCATTTCATTTGGTTCGTCGCCAAGATTCCTATCATCACCATAGCCCAGTTGGCCAGCGTTATTGTATCCCCAACATTTCAGATCATAGTTATCGAGGATGGCGCAAGCATGGCCATCACCCATGGCCATTTGGTGCACGGTGCGGTCGGTGCCTAGATCGATGTCGGACAGACTACTCGGCACACTGACGCGGTCAGTGACATCTCCATAGCCGAGTTGGCCTTGGCCGTTATGGTCCCAACAGCGAATTTTGCCGGTGGTGAGCAAGACACACACGAAATCATAGTTTGTATTTCCCTTACGACTCGTGATAAAGGCACTAGCCGTATTGCCGCCGAGATTCAACGCAACTAAATTGGCCATATCATTGGTGTTATGGCCTAGTTGGGTGGTATTGCCATAGCCCAACTGGCCACTATTGCTATTCCCCCAGCATTTGCTAGTGGCATTAGCGAGGGTGACGCAGGTATGCCATGGCCCCGCAAACAGGCCAGTGACCGTGCGCTTATCGCCAACGTTCACGGCAAGTAAATTATTGCCCATTTGATTGGGTGAGCCGCCAAGATATGTGTTATTCCCATACCCGAGCTGACCATAATTGTTAGCGCCCCAACACTTGACCGTTGCGTCATCAAGCAAGGCACAGGTATGCTGACTACCAGCACTAATCGTTACCGCATAGCGGCTGGGGCTGGTACCGAGGTCAACCGCCGGCAGATTATTGCCCATTTCGCCCGTAGCGTCGCCGCGATTATCATCGTCACCCAGCCCGAGTCCACCATAACGATTGCCTCCCCAACATTTAGTAGTGTTATCGTCGAGGATGGCACAGCTGCGCCCAACACCAACGCTGATTTTTTTGGCAGTACGGGCGATGCTCTGCCCGTTGGTGCCAAGGTCGACTTTTAGCAGCTTATCACCCATTTCATTGGCGCCATCACCTCGATTATCTGTATCACCCTGCCCGAGTTGGCCATAATAATTGTCGCCCCAACACTTGACACTGCCATCATCGAGAATGGCACAGGTATGATATAAGCCACTTTGGATGGCCGTGGCCGTACGACCGGTACCGAGATCGACGGCAGGCAGATTATCGCCCATTTCATTTGTATCGTTACCACGAGCATCCATATCACCCAGCCCGAGTTGGCCAAGACTGTTGTCACCCCAGCACTTGACGCTCCCGTTATAGAGTAAAGCACAGCTAAATCCACTTCCCGCCGTGACTTGGATGGGGGCGCTACTGCCTAGCCGCACCGACCGTGATGCGGGTGGTGCCGGCTGGCTCACCGGTGCCGTGAGCTGAGTGATGGCGTCGGCGTTGGTTTGGACTGCCTATATCAGCATAAATACGACACAAATCCGAATAAGACGAATAATCATGCGCATGATGGTGCTCCATTGGTTGAAAAATAGAATTACTTTATTAATGATACCTAAAAAATATACGTATTTTCGCTTCAATAATGAAGTAATTGTTAATTTTTACGCTACGATGATACTGCCACTAATGGCACCGACTGGCTCGCACAGGGCACACAGAGGACGCAGAAATGTTTTTTGGTTGGTGTGCGCCGATGAATGTTGTCCAATGCAAGATACACTTTGGCTCGCACAGAGGACACAGAGGGCGCAGAGATGTTTTTTGGTTGGTGTGTGCCGATGAATGTTGTCCAATGCGAGATACACTTTGGCTCGCACAGAGGATACAGAGCACACGGAGTCTCCCCCCAACGTCATTGTATGGGCGCGATAGCGGCCGTGCAATCTCCGTATGGTGGGTACAAACATAGAGCACCACTGTATAGGCTCGTTACGTGGCAAGCCAGGGAGATTCCACGCAACGGTTGCCGAGGCAACCGGCATGGAATGACGCTGGGGTCGGGGGCACTTCCGACTTCGTTTATTCCCATTCAATATCCGCAAAAATCATGCCATCCACCACCGTCACGGGAAAGACGCGGATGCGGATACCGACCGGCGGCACAATCGCCTTGCCGTTGTGGAGTGTATACGTCCAGCCATGCCACGGACAGGTGACGGTGCCATCAATCAACGCACCTGACGACAACGAACCACCTTCGTGGCGGCAAGTATCATCGAAGGCATAAATGTGTCCGGCAGCATTGGCGACACCAATGGGGAGGCCATCGACGATGACACAGGTCATACGACCAACGGGAAGTTCTGCACTGAGCAACAGGGGGGTGCGTTCGGGTGGCATTACGGCATCCAATCATGCAATGTGTTTTATCTATCGTACCTGAATGTGGAGGGGGTGGGATTGTCATTTTGTCTCGCACAGGGCACGTAGAGGACACAGAGGCCCCAACGTCATTGTATAGGCGCCATAGCTCACCATATAGTGGGTACAGACGTAAGGCACGAAATTACGTGGCTGGCTACGGAGATTCCACGCGGCGTTTGCCGAGGCAATCGGGGCATGGAGTGACGTTGGGGTGAGGGACACTTGCGACTTCATACGGGCGATTGTCCACTGCGCCCTGCTGCATGTACGGCTACCATGATCAATCCATGGGCGCCGTGGAGTAGTCACCCCTACCTTCCTGCTTCATATTGTGTTATACTTGTAAAGCATATGAATGCACCCCCTTGCGTCACCCCATTTGACGCAGTTTGTTGTGTGCCCGCCGTGAGGCGCGCGTATGTGAGTAATTGTAGGCCCGCCGTGAGGCGCGCCAATGTGAGTTGTGATTGCCCGCCAAAAGGCGCCGCACACAGTAAACGTTTTCTGTATTTGAAGGAGTTCCACCCGTGGCCCCAGAACGACTACAAAAAGTCTTGGCCAGCGCAGGCATTGCCTCGCGCCGCGATTGTGAAGTGTTGATTGCCGAGGGACGCGTCGTAGTAAACGGCGAAGTCGTCCAAGTAGCCGGCACCCGTGTCGACCCCGATGTCGATACCATCATTGTAGACGGCAGCCCACTCGGCGCCCGTCAGCCCCGTACCTACATCATGTTCCACAAACCAGTGGGCGTGGTGTCAACCAGCGAAGACCCGCAGGGTCGCCCGACCGTGATTGGCATGGTCGATGTCCCACAACGATTACACCTAGTTGGCCGTTTGGACTTTGCCAGCGAAGGGTTGATGCTCCTGACCGATGATGGATCGGTAACGCAGGCACTCACCCACCCCAGCAACCAAGTCGAAAAAGAATACCACGCCCTGCTCGACGCTACCCCTTCCGCAGACGATTTGCGGGAATGGCGCAAGGGTATCACCCTACCTGCGTTAGAAGACGAAGGTAGCGATAACGACAATTACGACGAAGAAGGCGACATCATCGCCAGCGAACCCACCATCACCACGGCTCCAGCCTGGGTGACGGTCCTCGAGCAAACCGATGCCGGCACCTGGTTGCGCGTCGTATTGCACGAAGGGCGCAAGCGCCAGATTCGCCGCGTCGCCAAAGCCCTCGGCTACGACGTATTGCGCTTGATTCGCATGCGCGAAGGCCCCATCGTCCTTGGCGATTTGGCCGCCGGCGCCTGGCGCCCCTTGACCGACGAAGAATCGGCCAAGTTGCAACAACACGCCGAGCAAGCTGAATCGATGGCCCGTGCTGTCGCCCAACGCGCTGCTGCCGCCGAACGCAAAACTGCCCGCATCCACACCGATAATAGCCATACCGAACAAACCCCCGCCAACGAGCTCAAAGAGCTCCAAGACGAGGCCGTCGGCTTGCGCCGGGTGATGACGCGTGACGACGACGACAAAAAACCCCGTCGCCGTGACGATGATGCCCCCCGCACCGACGCCCCCCGCGAAGAGCGCCCCAGCTACGGTAGCCGCCCTAGTGGCGACCGTCCGTCCTACGGCGACCGTCCACGTGGCGACCGTCCTTCGTTTGGCGACCGCAATGGTCCCCCCCGTGGTGACCGCCCTCGTGGCGATCGGCCTAGCTACGGCGACCGCAGTGGTCCGCCCCGTGGTGACCGCCCCGCCTTCGGCGATCGCAGTGGTCCGC
>JBBAWW010000053.1:4638-6422 GCA_040397035.1 Roseiflexaceae bacterium
CCCCGTGGTGACCGGCCCGCCTTCGGCGACCGCAGTGGTCCGCCCCGTGGTGACTTCGGTGGTGACCGTAGCGGCCCGCCCCGTGGTGGCTTTAGCGACCGTAGCGGCCCGCCCCGTGGCAACTTCCGCGATGACCGTGGCGCCCCGCCGCCCCGCCGCCGCCCAGAAGGCGACGAAGAGTAGGCTATAACGTCAATCCCCCTCGGCACTTTATGGTGCCGGGGGGGATTTTGTATGGTTGATTGCGCCCCCCTACCCCACCCACCAATCAGCCCGGTCAGCACACGATTGCACGAGCTGGGCATTCATGCCGTCGTTCTGGGCAATCCGGGCGTTGGCTTGGGCGCGACTAAAGCCCCAGGCCTGCATATGCCGGAGCGCCAAGCGCTCCATGGCGACGGCCATGGGGGTGTCGAGATACCAACATTCGTCAAGTAGCCCTTTCACCGCACTCCAGCCCGCATTTTCATACAACAAATACAACCCCTCGACGATAATCACCTGGGTGGTGGCAGGGATCCGCGTGGCGTCAGCCACCGGGTCACCAATGGCATGCGCAAAGCCCGGCCAAGTCGCCTCAGCCACCCCCGCCGCCTGGCGCACCGTCGTGAGCGCCTGCACAAACCCCGCCACATCAAATGTCCACGGAGCCCCACGACGCGCCAAGGCCTCGTCAGGGTTGGGCAATTGGCGTAGTTGTGCTTTGCTTAGGTGGAAGCCATCCATCCCCAGCGCCAACGCCGTCCCCACACCATGCCGTGCATTCAGCGCCCCAGCCAATTGATCCGCCAACGTGCTTTTGCCGGCACCGGGCGTGCCCGCAATCCCCACCATGATGCGTGGCGTGGTGCGCGTACGCAGAGTTTCGAGGTGGGCGAGTGGGTCGCGTAATCGTGGTGGCATAGTGTGCTCCTTGATGGCATGACCAGCGTATCTTTTTGCATAAGCCAAACGGTATTGTGATTGAAAAAAGCACAGTGCGAGGGGCATCTATGACAAAAAAATTCAACAACCGCTACCGCATCGCATCAGTCCGTGCGTCGTGGTGGGAATACACCACACCTGGGGCTTATTTTATTACCATTTGCACCTATCAAAGATACCCCTATTTTGGCAAACCGACCAACCTATCGCCCATTGGTCAGATTGCCACCACCTGTTGGCACGACATCCCACATCACCACACCGTACCGATTACCCTCGGAGCCTTTGTGGTGATGCCCAACCATATCCATGGATTGATTGAATTGGGAGGGAATCGGGTCGTAGCGCCGCAGCAGGCTGTGGCGCTACAACCCCACCTGCGGATTCCGGCGAATTCCATTCCTGCGATTATCCGCGGATATAAATCTGCCGTCACCAAACTTGCGCATCGTGAGGGATTCGATTTCCGTTGGCATTCCCGCTACTATGACCACATCGTCCGCGACGATGCCGCCTATGACCGCATCACCCAATATATCATTACGAATCCCCGCCGGCCTTAGGGCGGAATGCCGCCCAAATGTATAGCCGCCTGCCTGCAGCCCCTGCCCGGGATCCATCCGGAGCCGTCTGCCTGCAGCGGCTCTCCAATATTCCTGCCGGCTCGGAATCATCTTCGCCGCCCATGGATCCTTGCGGAGCCGCTGCAGGCAGACGGCTCTACGATCATCCCCCGCCGGCCATGCGATCATTTTCGCCGCCCAAATGTACAGCCGTCTGCCTGCAGCGGCTCCAATATCCCCCCCGCCGCCCATGGATCCTTGCGGAGCCGCTGCAGGCAGACGGCTCTACGATCATCC
>JBBAWW010000053.1:6522-20200 GCA_040397035.1 Roseiflexaceae bacterium
CGCCGCCCATGGATCCTTGCGGAGCCGCTGCAGGCAGACGGCTCTACGATCATCCCCCGCCGGCCATGCGATCATTTTCGCCGCCCAAATGTACAGCCGTCTGCCTGCAGCGGCTCCAATATCCCCCCCGCCGCCCATGGATCCTTGCGGAGCCGCTGCAGGCAGACGGCTCTTCGATCATCCCACTGCCTGCAGCGGCTCTTCGATCATCCCACGGAGCCGTCTGCCTGCAGCGGCTCTCCAATATTCCTGCCGTCTGCCTGCAGCGGCTCTCCAATATTCCTGCCGTCTGCCTGCAGCGGCTCCAATATCCCCCCCCGCCGCCCATGGATCCTTGCGGAGCCGCTGCAGGCAGACGGCTCTACACAATAATCGCCGCCACCTGGGCCTGCATCGCCAATTCCGCCGCTTTGAATGTATGCGCTTGCGCCATGGCCAATTCCGTGCGGTTGAGACAATCGCGAATCAATTCTCCAAAAAACGGATACCCGACCTGCCCCGCCACCGCAAAATGCTGCTCGCGCTGTTGATCCACCAAATAGACTTGGTCACCTCCACCGCGCGTCACATCCACATATTTGCGCAGCTCGATATAGCCTTGGGTGCCCATGATAATCGTCCGCCCATCCCCCCAGGTCGACAAGCCGTTAGGGGTGAACCAGTCCACCCGGAAGTAATTGGTCGCCCCGTTGTTGCCCACAATCGTGGCATCGCCAAAGTCTTGCAACTCGGGATAATCGGGGTGGGCATAATTGGCCACTTTGCTATGCATCACCGTACCGTCAGTTGCGCCACTATAGTACAAAAACTGCTCAACTTGATGGCTGCCAATGTCGCACAAAATCCCGCCGTAGCGCGCCAACTCAAAAAACCACGCCGGCCGGCTGGGCACATTGATGCGGTGCGGTCCTAGTCCTATCACCTGCAACACCCGCCCGATCGCACCGCTATGAATCAATTGGCCGGCAAATACCGCACTTTCGTTGTGCAATCGCTCACTATAGTACACCGCATATTTTTGGCCGGTCTGCGCCACCACCTGACGCGCCTCGGTGAGTTGTGCGAGCGTGGTAAATGGACACTTGTCGGTAAAGTAATCTTTGCCGTGGCGCATCACTCGCACCCCCAACGGCCCGCGGTCACAGGGCACCGCCGCGCTCGCCACTAGTTTTACCCGCGCGTCTTGCAAAATTGCTTGCTCGCTCTGGGCCACCCGCGCCTGCGGATACGTTTTCACAAACGTCGCCACTTTAGCCGGGTCGGGATCATACACCGCCACCAAATCGGCACCAGCTTCGATCAAGCCATTGCATTGGCCATAAATGTGCCCGTGATCGAGCCCAATCACCGCAAAAGCAAACTCACCCGGCGCGACCACTGGTCGCGGCTTGCCCTGCGGGGCGTAATTCATTCCGTCAGACATGCCGGTTGTCCTTGCTACAATTGGCCACTCATGGTGCGCAAATTGGTCAAACTGGTGTTGAGACAATCGAGTGGGTCACGCCGGCAGGTATCTTGTTCCACCGCATACCATTCCACGCCGTTGGCTTCACACCAGCGCAAAATCGGTACGAAGTCGATCAACCCTTCGCCCACTTCGGCGAAATCTTGGCTGCCGTCGCTGGCCATGTCCTTCAAGTGGATGATGGGCATGCGTTGGCTGAATTTCGAAATAAACTGCAACGGATCGTCGCCCCCTTTTTTGACCCAATAGACGTCGATTTCGGCCAAAATCGCATTATCCGCACTGGGCGCCAACAAATATTCCAATGCCGATACACCATTGATGGTGGTGGCAAACTCAAAATCATGGTTGTGATAACTCAACCGATAACCCGCCGCATTGAGCGGTTTGGCCAAGGCATTCATGTGGCTTTTGAACATTTGGTAGCCCAGCATGTTTTGATAGTCACGTCCCAAATGGGGCACGATGATGTCGCGCGTGCCATACAATTTGGCCTGATCAATCGCCCCTTGCATGTCGTCGGTCAGTTCAGCCAGCGACACGTGCAAGCCGGCGGCCTGCAAGCCGTGCTCACGCAAAAATCCGGCAATCTGCGGCGCCGTATAGCCCCGCGTCCCCGATACCTGTACCGCCGGCCAGCCCTGTTCTTTGAGTGCCTTGAGCACGCCGTTGTAGTCTTTTTCCAACGCATCACGCACGGTATAGAGCTGGGCGGCAACTTTTTGCAGAAACATATTTACTTCCGTTCACTAGTAGCACGGCGTTGATTGAGCTGTGCCAAAAAGAGGTTTTCATCAAACGGCAATTCGACCCATCCATCCGTCCAAGTCGACAAATACATGGCGTTGACCAAGGTCACCCCTTGCAAGCCATCGGCGCCTGGTGCGAGCAGCGGCGTGCCGTGGCGAATCGCATCGGTGAAGTTTTGGGTAATGCCAGGGTGCTGCAGACCCGCCCCACCACTCACCGGCACCTCGCACTTCCAGACCTCGGGGGCGCCAAACGGTTGCGTGTTGCTGGCATTGAACTCTGGCTCGGGGCGGCGCAAACGCCAAAAGGTGATTTGATTGTTTTCGATCACCAACTTCCCGCGGTCACCGGTGATTTCGTAGCGGTTGGTGCCCGGGGCGTCACCAGTGGTGGTGATAAACACCCCCGTGGCGCCGTTGGCGTATTCCATGTAGGCCGTCACATCATCTTCGACTTCGATTTGGTGGTGTTTGCCGAAATGACAGAACGCCCGCAGGCGCGTCGGCATCATCCCCAGCGTCCACGTCAGCAAATCGATATTGTGGGGGGCTTGGTTCATCAAAATCCCGCCCCCTTCGAGGGCCCAAGTCGCCCGCCACGACCCCGAATTGTAGTAGGCTTGGCTACGGTACCAGTCGGTGACAATCCAGTTAAAGCGCTTGATGAGGCCTAATTCGCCCGTGGCTACCAAATCACGCACCTTTTGAAAGACCGGATTGGTGCGCTGGTTAAACATCATGCCAAACACTTTGCCACTCGCCGCCGCCACGTCATTCATTTGACGCACTTGCTGGGTATACACCCCCGCCGGTTTTTCGACCAGCACGTGTAATTGATGGTGCAGCGCTTGCACCGCCAAATCGGGGTGATAATAATGGGGCGTCGCCACAATCACGGCGTCAATCGCTCCCGATTGCAACATGGCGCTATACGAATCAAAGCAGCGCACCGACGCCGGCAATTCGTTTTTGGCCCATTCCAGCGATTGCGGGCTGGTGTCACTTACCGCCGCCAACACCGCCCCTTTAATCGTCCCGGCCATCAGGTAGCTGGCGTGCCCACGCCCCATCCCCCCCAGCCCCACAATCCCAAACCGTACGTCACTCATTGCCGCTCCTTTGCCCGCATCGCCATGGCCAATTTTGCTGTTTCTATTGTGTGGTTCTTTTATAACACGAAAGCAGGTGAATCCATACAACACTCTTTCTTTTTTTGAAAAAAACGTGGGGCACCGACGTGAATCAGCTCACGGTGGCGTTGGACACGCCACCGCCGCGGCCACAAACCACTGTGCCGCTAGCCGAGTCATGGTGCCATCACGGAGGCGCTGAGCCAACCCAATGTTGACGGCGTCTTGTAGATACACGGCATCATATGGCATCACCAACACGTATGGCACAAACGACAACGCCGCTCCAATCTGGAGCCGCGGCTCACGTGTCACCATGCCTAGGGCGGTGGTATGCTCCACTACCGCCACATTGACAGCGCCACAGGCCAAGGCCTGCCATAATTCCGTCATGCTATCGTAATAGACGGGAGTGATGGTTTGTCCCGTCCGCTGGCGTTGGCGTAGCGCCGTATCACCATCGCCACCAAACACCACCCCCACTGGTTGGTCGCTGAGTTGCGCCACCGTCCGACCACGACCACGACTGACAATCACCAAGCCATCATCCACATAAAACGTCGAAAAACGCGCCCGCCAGCCTTGCTCAGGGGCATACGGCATTGCCGATGCCATGATGTCAATCTGCCCTTGTTGCAAGGCATCATAGGCCGCATCGAGGCTGGTAGGCACATACAGCACCGCCACCTGCAGTGATTGGGCCAGCGCCCCCGTCAAATCGATGTCGTAGCCGGCAGCCTGGCCGTTTTGGGTGGTGGTAAACGGTAAAACGCCGGCGTCATAGCCCACCCGGAGTTGGCCCCGGCTATGAATGCGTGCCATCACCGGATCGACTGCCGCCGTGCCGTAACTGGTGACTTCACTCACGAGCACCAGCAGGGCATATGTAACGAGTATCATGCTGGCAAATCGATTGCGTATTCTCACTGTTCACTCATTCTATTGACTTGCCAAAAGTATATGTTTTTATTTATACTCATGACTAACGATTCATCTATCGTAGTTGGTTCATTTCTGTTATAAACCAACCCCTCTTTCTCCGCAATTTTGAACTGGAGCATGAATATGGCAATCGAACCATATCGCCCCCAGCCCAACCCATCTGACAAAGAAAAAGCCTTTGATCAGCTGTTGGAGCGTCTTCTTGATCGCTGGCAATACAAACTCATGCGTGGTATCCGCTGGATTGCCATTGGGATTGCGGTAATCTGGCTCTTGGGCATGATTATTCCGTCAGCTTGGACGTTCCTCACCACCCAAGACATTGGACCGGCCTTGTTGCAACTCTTGGCGACGATGGCCTATTTGGCCGGCTTCATCGGCTTCCAGTTTGTCATGATGTATTACTTCATGGCGCGGACCCGCATTTATTGGGTGCGCCCTGGTGAAACCGGCGTCAGCTTCGCCGATTACCGTGGCAACCCCGAAGTGCTCGAAGCCGCCCGCCGAATTGTGACCTTGCTCAAAGGTGCCAAACAATTCAAGCAAATGGGTGGCGAAATCACCCGTGGTGTGTTGTTGATTGGTCCCCCAGGCACCGGCAAAAGCTACCTCGCCCAAGCCATTTCCACCGAAGCAGGTGTGCCGTTTGGTTACCTCAGCGCCCCGTCACTGACCTCGGCTTTTATGGGTATGGGCAGCATCAAAGTCATGATGTTGTTCCGCAAA
Organism: Roseiflexaceae bacterium; assembly: GCA_040397035.1. Classification (GTDB taxonomy): domain Bacteria; phylum Chloroflexota; class Chloroflexia; order Chloroflexales; family Roseiflexaceae; genus UBA965. The sequence continues at coordinate 11,535 of JBBAWW010000053.1, forward strand.
GCCCGCAAACTAGCCAAAGAATACGGCGCCTGTATTTTGTTTATCGACGAAATCGACGCCATTGGTGGTGCCCGTAGCTCATCATTGATGGGCGGCGCCACGGGTATCGCCGGTGCCAATGGCGGCGGGATTGCCCAAATGATGATGGGTATGGGCGGCGGTAGTTCGGGTCTGCTCAACGAGCTCTTACTCCAGATGGATCCTCCCCCCGAAGACCCCAGCCTCTACGGCAAATTGCTCCGTTCAATTGGTTTGCGCCGCAAAAAACCCGAAATGCCTCCTGTATTGACCATGGGTGCCACCAATTTGGCCGAATCCTTGGATGCAGCCTTGTTGCGCCCCGGCCGATTTGACCGCAAAATCGTCGTCGAATACCCTGATGCCGATGGCCGCCGCGACATCCTCGAATACTACTTGGGCAAAGTCAAACACGAGCCCATGCCGATGGATCGCATGATGTCTGACACCATCCACTACACCCCGGTGGCGATTAAGTTTGTCATCAACGAAGCGGTCATCCATGCCCACTTCGACCATCGTCAAGCCATCAATTACTGGGACTTTAGTCGGGCCCGCGAAATGCACGAATACGGCTTGCGTCAGCCCATTCGCGGCATGTCCTACGAAGAACGGCGCCGCTTGGCCTACCACGAGGCCGGTCACGCCTATGCCATGGTCAAGTTGTTGCGCAAACAACGCCTGACCAAGGTCACCATCATCCGCCACGGTAATGCCCTCGGCTTTGCGGCCTGGAAGCCCGAAGAAGAAATCTACACTCAGTCCAAAGATGAACTCTTGCAACGCCTACAGATTTCATTGGCTAGCCGCGCCGTCGAAGAATCCTTCCTCGGCATTCAGATGAGCGGTGTCACCGGCGACCTGGCCTCGGCCACCGGTATCGCCACCTACATGGTGGGAGCCTATGGCATGGACACCAGCTTCTATTCGTACTTGGCCTTTGGTCCCGAAGCGATGCGCGGCGGCGACATGAAGAAGCAAGTCGAAGCCATCCTGGCCGAAGAGTTCCGCAAGGTCAAACACTTGGTTGACCAAAACCGCGATGCCGTGATTGCCATTGCCGAAGCCTTGATTTTGCGCAATGAATTAACCGACATCGACGTCAACGACATCTTGGCACGGGTCGAAGCCACCCATCCCTTTGTCAATGAACCACTGGCACCACCGGCAGCTCCATTGCCCGTCAGCGAAACGGTGATTGATTCGGCAGTGTCCACCAACAATTCCCATTCATTGCCACTCGCCGACCCCGGGATTGGCATCTACGCCCGCGAACCCCACGAATAATCAATCTACCGGATAGATTATCCCCATCGGAGAGACGCAGCAGGCTGCGTCTCTCCGATTTTATATCCCCTCATTTTCACGGTATAATAGCAATCATGAAAATTCTACTGACCGGTATCAATGGATTTGTCGGCGGGCATTTGGCCCAACGCCTCATCACCAACCCCACCAATCAGGTGTGGGGCATCGCCCGTGGCAACCAATTAGCGTTGCCCGAGCTCCATGGCCACGTCCAGCTGGTCAGCATGGATTTGCGCGACCAGTCAGCGCTCCGCGCCGCCATGGCCGCCATCGCCCCAGATGCGATTATCCACCTCGCTGCCCAAGCCAGTGTCGCCAAATCATTTGGCGATGCCGTCAACACCATGCACGACAACGTGCTCCCCAGTGTGGCACTGATGCAATACGCCGTCGAGCTCAAGCTCGACCCGCTGATCATCATTGCCGGTAGCAACGAAATCTACGGCAATGTCCCGGCTGACCACATGCCGATCAACGAAGACGAACCATTCCGCCCCGTCACCCCCTACGGCGTTAGTAAAGCCGCCGCCGATATGGCGGCCTACCAGTGGTTTGTGTCGCACAAAGTGCGCACCATTCGCCTACGGCTGTTTAGTCACATCGGCCCGCGCCAAAGCGACGCCTATGCCTTGCCGGCCTTTGCCGCCCAAATCGCCCGCATCGAGGCCGGCCGCCAAGCACCGATCCTCAAGGTGGGCAATCTATCGGCCCGCCGTGATATTAGCGATGTGCGTGATGTGGCGGCTGCCTACGATGCGTTGTTGACGCACGGCGAAGCGGGGGCGGCCTATAACGTCGGCGCGGGTCAATCCCACGAAATCGGCCAACTCCTCGAGCGCTTGGTGGCGCATAGTCGCGTCCCCATCACCGTCGAAGTCGACCCCGCCCGCTTGCGGCCGGTCGATGTCCCCGACGTGGTGTGCGACAACCGGCGCCTACGCCACGCCACCAGCTGGCAACCTCACATCCCCCTCGATACCACCCTCAGCGATATGCTTGACTATTGGCGTCAGGCAATCAAGGAGTCATAGGCATGAAAGCTGTAATTCTCGTTGGTGGGCTCGGGACGCGCCTGCGCCCGTTGACCTGCAATACCCCCAAACCGATGCTGCCCTTGGTCGGCATGCCCTTCATCGAATGGATGCTCACCAATCTGCGTGACCAAGGCATCGACGAAGCGATTCTGGCCGTGCAATACCTAGCCGAACGCTTCCGTGATTCGCTCGGTGATGGTTCACGCCTCGGCATCAAGGTCCACATCATCGAAGAACCCGAACCGCGTGGGACTGCTGGTGCCGTCAAAAACATTGCCCACATGCTCGATGACACCACCTTTGTTTTCAATGGTGATGTGATGACGGACCTCGATTTGCAGGCCATGTTGCGCTACCACCGCGCCCAAAAAAGCGAACTCACTATCGCGCTCACCCCCGTCGCAGACCCTACGGCCTTTGGGTTGGTCGAAACCACTGCCGCAGGGCGGATTACCCGCTTTTTGGAGAAACCCAAGCCCGAAGAAGTCACTACCAACATGATCAACGCCGGTACCTACATCATCGAGCCCCATCTGCTCGATTATGCGCCTGCCGGGCAACACTACATGTTCGAACGGGGCCTTTTCCCCACCGCCTTGCAAAACAACCACCCCATGTACGGCTTCGTCGGTGATGCGTATTGGACCGATATCGGCAAACCACAAACCTACCTCGATGTCCACCACGACATCCTCAATGGCAAGGTGCGCTTTGGCTTACCTGGTCAGCAAATCCGCCCCGATTTGTGGGTAGCAGCCGACACCGTCATCCCCAACGACACCCAAATCCATGGCGCGGTGGTGATTGGCGCTGGTGTTACCATTGGGGCTGGCGTCACCATTGTGGGACCCACCGTCATCGGTGATGGCAGCCACATCGGCGCCCATAGCACGTTAACGGCTAGTGTGATTTGGCAACAGAATCAAATTGGCGCGAAGTGCACCCTTGACCATGCCGTCGTCGGCAACCGCAACCAGATCGGCGCCGAAACCAAAATCCTACGTGGAGTCATCGTCAGCGACGATTGCCAGATTGGTAGCCACAATCAGCTGGCCCATGGCTTGCGCCTCTGGCCCAATACGGTGCTCCAAGATCAAGCGATTTCGTTCTAAACGTAATTTCCACACAACAAAGCGGCGGTCGTCACGAGTGACGACCGCCGTTTTGTTATACATTAACCACGATACGGTGGTGGTTGGTTTGGCCCATTGTACCCGCCATAACCATCATTATCGTCCTCTTGGTCATTATCTTCGGGATACGATGATTGTTCGCCATAATCAGGTTCTTCGTCTTGATTGGCGTAATTGGCATTGGCATTATAGGGGGTAGGGGTTACATAGCCGCTACTCGGTGCCGGCGATCCAACTGATGGTTGATAGCCACTGCTCGGTGGATTTGGCTGCCCAAAACCACCACTCGGCTGCCCAAAACCGTTACTTGGGCTAGTGGGTTGCCCAAAGCCACTACTCGCCGTATATGACGGCGCAGCGGGCGGGGTATATGACGATGAGCTATACCCACCAAAACTCGGCTGTGCCGGTGATTGGTATGATGCAGGCGCAGGTGTGCCATAACTGGGATTTGCCCCGCTAATCGAACCGGTATTGATGCCGTACGGAGGGGTTGCACCACTCAGGTTACTCATGGGAGATTGATACCCACTGCTTGACGACCCATATCCCGTATTATTGCCCAACCCATAGCTGCCAAATCCGGTTGGTGACGGGTTCGCTGGCGGCGGTAGGGCAGCTGGCTCTTCTTCTTTGCGCCCGAAGCCCCCAAACAAGCGTCCAAAAAATCCCTGCTTTGGTTCATCTGGCATAGCAGCGATGGCTGGCGTTGCCACTGCGGCAGCTACACTACTTGATTGATATCCCGAAGAATAGCTTGATGAGGGTTGTTGCCAACTAGCCGCCGCCGGCGCACTATATGTTGATGACGTCGACAACGACCCAGTCGTGCTCGAGGTCGACTGTGCCGGTGTTTTTTGCATGCTGGCTTTGAGCATAGCGACGGCTGCGCGGATTTTGCGCACCGAAGCCCACCCAATCACATAAAAAAACGTGGCCATCATCACCCATGGCAAGGCATCAAACAGCCAATTATTAAAGCTATTTGCAAACATATTGTCTGCGATTTGGGGATCTGCATTGGGGATTGCTTTGAGGTAGCCAAGGATTGACGCAACTACCAAATACGCATTTACCACCCCAAATAAACCAGCATATATGTTATCAGTGCGGGTTTTGGGGTCAGGCGTAACAGGAATCAGGTTGTCACAGTAATAACTGATGAGCAACGAAATCACTACTACCAAGGTGATTTTCACTAGCACCGTCACCGTAACGATATCACCATTTACCGCAGATCGTACATAATCACCAAGGGTACCGCCGGCAATATGCGCTACAGACATCGCCAACAATATCCCAGCAAATGACCAGATACCATAACTGCGATGCCGAAACGTGCCCAGCGCCACACCGGCAAAAAGTGCCAATACTGCCAACACGCTTATTACGATATCCATAAGCGGCCACCTTTCACACACCAACGTGATTTAGAGATTACAGTTTGCACCATTGTAACACCAAATGAAGCAGGCAGTGGGATTGTCATTTATCTCGCACAGGGCACACAGAGCACACAGAGGCGTATTGTTGATTGATGTGCGTCCATGAATGCCGTTCATTGCGAGATGTCCAGTGGCTCACGCGGAGGTACAGAGGCGCGGAGGCTGCCCCCCAACGTCATTGCATGGGAGCGATAGCGACCGTGCAATGACGTTGGGGGGCAACAGACAGGTCACGAGGTCAGAATCGTTACGTGGCAAGCCGAGGATTGTCATTTATCTCGCACAGGGCACACAGGGTGTGTTCATTGTGCGAGGACATGCCTCGCACCTGCGATTGGTGGTGATGGTGAGACATCTTCCGACTTCCGCCGACATCCCATGGCAGTTGCGGGCAACTACCATGGGATGTCGGTGCAGGCTACGTATATACGTTACAGCGTGGGTGTATTGGTTGCCGTCTTGGTAGACGTGGCGGTCTTGGTGGATGTGGGAGTCTTACTAGACGTAGGCGTCTTGGTAGACGTAGGCGTCTTGGTAGACGTAGGCGTCTTACTAGACGTGGGAGTCTTGGCGGACGTCTTGGTCAGCGTAGATGTCTTGGTAAACGTGGCGGTCTTGGTAAACGTGGCGGTCTTGGTAAACGTGGCGGTAGGGGTGCTGGTGAGCACCGTGCCAAATGCAATGGGTGGCAAATATTTACCCATATGGTAGCTCAATGTACCCCGATCATCGGTGAAGTTGTAACCAAGTTGACCAAATACATTACGTCCCCAGCACTTGAGATTGTTGGTACTGAGGATGGCGCAGGTGTAATTATATCCTAACGAGATTTGTTTGGCCGTGAGGTCATCACCGAGGTTGACGGTGGCCAGATAATCGCCCATTTCATTAGTCCCGTCCCCTCGTTGCGTGGTGTCGCCTTGCCCGAGTTGGCCATTCGTGTTATCGCCCCAACACTTGACGCTGTCATTGTCGAGGATGGCGCAGGTATGATAGTTGGCACTCAGTGACTTGGCCGTATGCCCACTGCCCAGATCGACGAGTTGCAGGTTGGTACCCATCTCATTTGATTCGTTACCACGATTATCGATTGTGCCGATGCCAAGTTGGCCATAATCATTAAGACCCCAGCAGGTCACAGCGCCCGTATCAAACAACACACAGGTTGTGGGGCATCGGTGACTAATTGTGAGATAGTGCGTGCCCCTACATCAACTGTGGCCAAGGATGCCATGCCATAATCACCACTATTGTTACCACGACTAGTCATATCACCCAGCCCAAGCTGACCAGCATTATTCGCGCCCCAACATTTGACCCTATTATCATCGAGCAGGGCACATGTATAATATCCGCCGACCGCAATCGCCTTGGCGGTACGGCCACTGCCGAGGTAGACAGTGGGCAAATCATCGCCCATTTCATTTAGGTCGTTACCACGACTATCGTCGTCATCCAGCCCGAGCTGGCTATCACTATTATTGCCCCAACACTTGACGCTGGCGTCGTCGAGGATAGCACAGGTATGGAGTTTGCCGGCACTAATTGCCTTGGCGGTATAACCACTACCGAGGTCAACCGCGAGCAGACTACTGCCTATTTCACTTGTATTGTCGCCGCGATTGTCCGTATCGCCTAGCCCAAGCTGGCCATCGCCGTTATAGCCCCAACATTTCACACTGCCATTCTCGAGGATGGCACAGGTATAGTCAACGCCAGCACTAATTGCCTTGGCGGTCCGGCCACTACCCAAGTCCACGGCTGCCAGACTGCTACCCATTTCGTCAGCGCCATCACCACGATTCAATGTGTCGCCATAGCCCAGCTGGCCATACACATTAAGGCCCCAACACTTGACGGTATCGTTGGCGAGCATAACGCAGGTATGCGCGGCACCCGTCACAACGGAGACGACTTCTTTGACGCCACCTGCTGGGGTCGCGGTACGGGTCTTGGAGCGGGTGGGGGTCTTGGAGCGGGTGACCGTTTTGCTTTTGGTGATGGTTTTGGTGAGGGTAGCGGTTTTGGTCATGGTAGCAGTTTGGGTGGGGGTATTAGAAGGACCAGAAGTGTTAGAGGGGGTGGACGTAGATCCCGTATCGATACTACCGAGATTACTACCCATTTCATTTGAATTGTCGCCACGATTGTCCGTATCACCATAGCCCAGTTGGCCATGCTGATTGTATCCCCAACATTTCAGATCATAATTATCGAGGATAGCGCAGGCATGGCCATCTTGAGCACGGTACGATTGGTGCCCAAATCGATGTCGGACAGACTACTCGGCACACTGACGCGGTCAGTCGCATCTCCATAGCCTAGTTGGCCTTGACCGTTATGACCCCAGCAGCGAATTTTGCCGGTGGTAAGGACCACACAAACGAAATCATAGTTCTCATTCCCCTTGCGACTCGTGATAAAGGCACTAGCCGTATTGCCGCCGAGATTCATCGCAGCGAGATCATTGCCCATTTCACCTATGCCATCGCCTAGTTGCGTGGTATTGCCATAGCCGAGCTGGCCAATAGTGCTGTTCCCCCAGCATTTGCTGGTGGCATTATCGAGGGTGACGCAGGTAAAAAATGCCCCCGCAAAAAGACCGGTTACCGTTCGACTATCTCCTACGTTCACTGCGAGTAAACTATTGCCCATTTCACCTGTGGTATCACCAAGATTTGTGTTATTCCCATACCCAAGTTGCCCATAATAGCCATCTCCCCAGCATTTAACCGTCGCGTCATCGAGTAGGGCACAAGTATGACTATTACCAGCACTTATCGTGACTGCATAGCGGCTGGTGCCGAGGTCAACCGCCGGTAGATTATCGCCCATTTCGCCCGTAGCGTCGCCGCGATTATCTGGGTCACCTAGCCCAAGTTGGCCACTATCGTTGGCGCCCCAGCATTTGGTAGTGTTGTCGTCGAGGATGGCACAGGTGTGTTTAAAGCCAAGGCTGATTTTTTTGGCAGTACGGTCGTTGCCCAGCCCGTCGGTGCCGAGATTGACTTTTAGCAGATAAATGCCCATTTCATTTGGGCCGTCACCACGATTGTCCGTATCGCCCTGCCCGAGTTGGCCCTGATCATTTTGCCCCCAACACTTGACACTGCCATTATCGAGGATGGCGCAGGTATGATGAATCCCACTTTGGATGGCCGTGGCCGTGCGACCGGTACCGAGATCGACGGCAGGCAGATTATCGCCCATTTCATTGGTATTATCGCCACGATTGTCCGTATCACCCAGCCCGAGTTGGCCACTATTGTTGACGCCCCAACACTTGACACTTCCGTTATACAGCAAGGCACAACTAAATTGCTCTCCCGCCGTGACTTGGTCGGGCGACATGCGCGAGCCCTGAAGGGGCGACATGCATTACCCCAGGGTATCGCCCTAGGGTATTAGCCCCAACGGGGCGAGATATCCCATAAACCCAGGGCGTTGCTGACGATGAACCCCGGGGCATCGCCCTGGTCGGGCGACATGCGCGAGCCCTGAAGGGGCGACATGCATTACCCCGGGGCATCGCCCTAGGGTATTAGCCCCAACGGGGCGAGATATCCCATAAACCTAGGGCGTTGCTGACGCTGAACCCTAGGGCATCGCCCTGGTCGGGCGGCATGCGCAAGCCCTGAAGGGGCGACATGCATTACCCCGGGGCATCGCCCTGGGGTATTAGCCCCAACGGGGCGAGATATCCCATAAACCTAGGGCGTTGCTGACGC
>JBBAWW010000053.1:20300-22298 GCA_040397035.1 Roseiflexaceae bacterium
CCCGGGGCATCGCCCTGGGGTATTAGCCCCAACGGGGCGAGATATCCCATAAACCCAGGGCGTTGCTGACGCTGAACCCCAGGCCATCGCCCTAAGTTTACCCACAATGGTCATTGGTGTGGTATAATCTGCGCGGAACGTGGACGGAATATAAGCTGCACCGCTGGCGGTACGGCTTTCTGAGCAACGACGCACAGCCGACGCGAAGCGAATCATAATATTGTTGTCTGTCTGTAAACAGGAGTAATCACACAATGGCACGTGTTGCAATCAATGGCTTCGGACGCATCGGACGCCAAACCTTCAAGGCCATGTTGGCCAACTACGGTGACGACCTCGAAATCGTTGCAGTAAACGATTTGTCCAATGTCGCCACCTTGGCTCACCTGCTCAAATACGACACCAACTACGGTGCCTTTGACGGTGATATCAAAGCCAACGGCCAAGTCATCGAAATCACCTACTACGACGAAGAAGGCAACGAGCGCGAAATCAAGCTCCAAGTCCTCGCCGAACGTGACCCCGCCCAATTGCCATGGGGCAAACTCGGCGTCGATATTGTAATCGAATCAACCGGCCGCTTCACCGAAGCCGAAAAAGCCAAAGCCCACATCCAAGCCGGCGCCAAGAAAGTCATCATCAGCGCCCCCGCCAAAGGTGAAGACATCACGATTTGTTTGGGCGTCAACGACACCAAATACGATCACGATCTCCACAACATCATTTCCAACGCCTCATGTACCACCAACTGTTTGGCACCCGTGGCCAAAGTCCTCAACGACAAGTTTGGTATCAAGCGCGGCATGATGACCACCATCCACTCCTACACCATGGACCAAAACTTGCAGGACAACGTGCACGCCGATTTGCGCCGTGCCCGCGCTGCCGCCATGAACATGGTCCCCACCACCACCGGTGCTGCCCAAGCCGTGGCCTTGGTCATCCCCGAACTCAAAGGCAAGTTCACCGGCTTTGCCGTGCGCGTGCCCGTGTCGACTGTCTCGATGGTAGACTTCGTGGTTGAGCTCAACAAAGGCACCACCGTCGAAGAAATCAACAAGGCCTTCACCACCGCCGCCGCCAGCGAAGAACTCGAAGGCATTTTGGGCGTCACCAACGAAGAGCTCGTCTCGAGCGACTTCCTTGGTTCATCGTTCTCAAGCACCGTCGATTTGCCGTTGACCCTCGGCCTCGGCGACAACTTGTTCAAAGTCATCGCATGGTACGACAACGAATTCGGTTACTCCAACCGCGTTGCCGACTTGACCGCCTTCATCGGCGATCACTTCAACGCCTAAATACCACAAGTCCCCCCGTGGCGCACCGGTTGCACCACGGGGGGATTTTTTGTGCCCGAAACTATAGGATATTCTGTTACTAGAAAATTACACACTAAAGACTAGGCTTTATACACCTAGTCTTCAATGTATGTTTAAACCGTCTTTAAAAATTACGTGGCTGCATTGAGTTAAATTGCTTCTTTTGCATATACAACATTACAGCTCCTTCATTGGAACTAGCGTCAACAGTATCGACCTTCGTTCCACCAGAGGAAACCTTTGCACCCAACCACTGATTACCAAAAATTCCATAAACAACTGGCACTGAGAGACCGATGATACTGAGCAACGCCACAGAACCTTGGTTGTAGATGGAGCTATAAATCTGGAAATACACGTACATGAAAACGAAATGGCCCAACGCATACAGCCATAAGCCATTAACTAACGCCCAAATCCAACCAAACAAAAAACCACCCCATGACCAGCCCGATCGCGCAGCGGTAATTGTTCCCCCAGAAGATTCATAAACATTGAACTGTGCCATATATTCCTCCTTTCAAATTTACAGAATTAGTATAATCAACAAAATATTCAAAATACTTGTGATTATTACCGATTTCATGATGAATACCCTAAATATATTAAAAAATTGTTATTATTTCAATACCTGCGCCAATCTAGGCGGCTCGTTGGTTGTTCGGCGGTGCATTGATAA
>JBBAWW010000054.1:0-22005 GCA_040397035.1 Roseiflexaceae bacterium
AAACTATAAGGCAAAAGCCATTTTTATGCCACTTTCAATTGGCGCAGGTATTGTACATATATGTGAGTAGTATTTAGAATGATTAAAAAAATGTTGACAGATATAGCGAAATAAAGTATATATATAAATAATACGCTGATAGAAAAATACAATAATATATATTGTGCAAAATTCTATAGTGCGGAGTAAATAATGCAAGCAAATGAGATCAAAAGTGAGCGTGGGTACCATAACCATCGCGAACGTCAGCGAGGGTATATTGTTGCAGTTGCTGAACGGCTTTTTCATCGTGATGGCATTGAATCGGTTACCATCGCAGAAATCGCTGATGCGGCAACCGTGACCCGGGCAACAATTTATCGCTATTTTGCAAATCGCCTCGAAATCGCATGGGCAGTACAGAAACAATATCTCGATTTGTTTCATAAATCACTACCGATTGATGCCAATAATGAATTATTGTCAGCGATACAGCGTATACAAGTGGTATTGACTGCACATCGCGATTATTTTTTTCTCTTTCCTGCTCGTGCCCAATATTTTGTGCAATTTGATACGGTATATGCAAATATTAAAGACAGCGAACAGATTCTGGAATTAAACCGAGGTGAATATTTGGATGAAGATATCCTAATGATGTTGGTACGGATTGGTATCAGTGACGGATCGCTGCTTAATTATCTTGAACCAACGACGATAAGTGCGATGTTAAATACGATGATTCGCGGATTAGAGCGCAAATTGACGATGTCGAGTGAATCATTTGAATTAGAATTTTCCTGCTCAGCACGCATTGTATATACCAATGCCTGCGAGGTGATGCTCCGGGGGATTGCAACGTAATCATTATCTTCATAGCAGCTATGAACCGGTAGGTGCACACCGCAACTGCCGGTTTTTTGTGATAAAGTTTATGTATTGATGGTATTAATTGAAGTAGGATGTGGTATGCATACCATAGATACCGCTTGGCAGGCCACGATTGCGGGGTATGTGGGCGCACCGTTTGTGCAACAGGTGGCGACGCCATTGGCATGCGCCCCAATTCGAGGCGTGCGTGTAGCCTATCAAATCGATTCACCAACGCCGTGTGATGATTTTTATGTGGCCAATTGTGATCCAAAAGCGGCGGTTGCAGCCATAAAATCAGTCCCCCCCATAGCCAATCAATACATTACCGTACTCGATGACCGTCCTGATTGTGTGGCACGCTATACGGCGCTGGGGCTCCGTCATGCCTATAGTGAAGTGTTGATGGCGTGTAATCTGCAACGCCGTAATCCTGTGTCGCCTGCATATGCAGTACGCCGCGCCACCCGCGCAGATGTGCAATCGTGGAATGCGCGAGATCTCGAAGGGGCAATCTGGCTACACCCGCTCAATGTATTTGTGCCTGCCATGGCACATTATGCGGTGTTTGTGGGTGCGCAACTAGTGGCGCGGGGACGTTCGCTTCAGCTGGCCAGTGGGTATAGTTATGTGAGCATGGTCTATACGGCCCCTGCGTATCGTCGCCAGGGGTTGGCGATGGCGTTGATGCAGCATATCCTCAACGAAGATGCCCGCGCCGGTATCCAATTGAGCACATTACTCGCGACGCAGTCTGCCGTGCCGTTGTATCAACGAGTGGGCTATCAGGCATTGGCGACGACACATGTGTTTACCCCATAATAACCGCCCCCCTGTGTACAAAATTGCTACACAGGGGGGGCGGTTAGATTATACGGTAACGGATTGGGACGTCATTGGATGGATAGTTTTAATCATCAGACGGGGTAATCCGGTAAGGGTAGCCGTCGAGTTGCCAGTGTTGATTGGGGGCGGTGTGGAATTTGACGGTGACGGGCATGAGTGCGGCAGGGACGGGGGTGTCGGGGTACCACAAGCGCGGCGATTGCACCATGATGAACAAGCCGTGATTATCGCCAATCGGCCAAAACTCGGCGTTATGTGAAAAAAAGTCGGGTATTGCGAAGGAATTGCGGAATTGGGCGATGGTGGCTGGCACATCAGTGCAGGCTAGACCTATCTCGCTGATACACAGGCTATCTGCTACCCGGAACGACGTGTGGGGGTGAGTGACGATATCACTACGCACAATAAATTCGACGATATTGTTGTCGGGGTCATAACAATAAATCGCTTGAGCCTGCCATTCGTCGAATTGAAAAATCGTCGTGCCTTGGGCACTGTGGATAATCGGGGTATGCGCACGCAACCACTCACGCACGATCGCAATATCGTTCACTGCGACATTGATGGCAAAGTGGTAGCCGCCGCGGAGGGGGGTATCGTCGACTTGGAAGCGCAGGAGTGTCGTGCCAATCGGGATATCGATGTATTCGTCGTGGAGCGTGACATGAAACCCGAGTGATGAATAGAATGCCTGGAGTGCGGATAGATTGTTGGTGTGTAACTGCAAAAACGTCATATGCATGGTCATCATCCTTTGCACCGCGGAATCAGCGTTGATTCCTCGACACATCACCCAAAAACTTAGGGGATCAAGACGATTTTGGTGACTGGTGCAGTACCGGCAATGAGTTCTTCGATTGACGATTGACCGGCACTGAGGGGACGTTCGACCAGCCATTCAGCAGTTGGCTTGACGATATGCCGACTAATCAAATCGACGGCAGTGCTAAAGGCTTCACGGGTATAACAAAAACTGCCTATGAGGTGGATTTCTTGGCGGATGATGTAATTGGTAGGGATACTGGTTTCATCTTCGTGGAGCCCCATCAATATGACGGTGCCCCCAGGCATGACTGCTTTGATGGCTTGATTGCGCACGACACCGGTGCCCACTGCGTCGATGGCGATATCGACACCCCCCGCATAGACCACATGGGTGGCGGCAACGGTATCGAGTTCACGGGCATTGATGGTATGCGTGGCGCCCCAATGGCGAGCGACTGCGAGGCGCTGGTCAGAGACGTCGCTGACAATGATTTGTTTGACGCCGCGGGCTTTGGCAGCGGCGACACAGCACAACCCGATGGTGCCGGCGCCGAGGATTAATATGCTCTGTCCGGCATGTGCATGCGCTAATTCGACGGCATGTACGCCACAGGCGAGTGGTTCGCTGAGTGCACCAGCCACAAACGAAATATTGGCGGGCAGATGCCAGCACAAATCTGCAGGCACACACACATATTGGGCAAATGCCCCAGGACGGTGGGCACTGAGTAATTCACGGGTGCGGCACAAATTGGCCAAACCTGCCCGACAACGATCACAATGTCCACAAGTGACAAGTGGATTAAACGTGACCCGTTGGCCGGGGTGGGCATCGGTACCGTCTGCCAATACACCATTGCCAGCGACAACGGTACCGGCGGCTTCGTGACCCATGATGAGTGGCGGGAAGCGGAGACTATTGTGCCCCAAATAGGCGCTGAGCTCGGAGCCACAAATCCCAACGGCACCGACTTTGATTAATACTTCGTTGTCTGCAGGCGTCGGTACGGCGGTCGTTTGGAGCTCCATTTGACTTGCACCAAGCCAAATCAATGCTTCCATGGTGGCGGGTATTGCGCTCTTCATCGAACTGCTCCTTCGCGTGTATGACCGCTGCATTTGGATGGGTAAATGTGGTTTGACACGCCGATTATACCACGTTCGCGTTATTGTCATCGTGTGTACTATCAGGTGCAACTTTTTTACGATAAAATAAGCATATCCACTATGAAACACGAAAGCTGGTGCAACGATGCTCCCTATTGATTATCATGAACGAGTCTACGCCGGTGTACTCGGCAAAATCATCGGCGTCTACCTTGGCCGCCCATTTGAAGGGTGGAGCTATGAACGGATTATGGCGGAACTCGGCGAAATCAACTACTACGTCCACGCCCAACGGGGCATGCCGTTGATTGTGGCTGATGATGATATTACCGGTACGTTTACTTTTTTGCGCGCCTTGTCTGACCATGGTGGTACTGCAAATCTCACCGCCGCCCAAATCGGCCAGACCTGGTTGAATTACCTCATCGAAGAACGCACGATTTTGTGGTGGGGTGGCATGGGGAATTCCACCGAGCATACCGCCTATATGCGCCTCAAAAACGGTATTCCCGCCCCGCGAAGTGGCTCAATGGCGCTTAATACCAAAGTAGTGGCCGAACAAATCGGCTCACAAATCTTTATTGATGGCTGGGCCATGGTGGCTCCCGGTGACCCCGCCTTGGCGGCCGATTTGGCCTATAAAGCCGCGAGTGTCAGCCACGATGGCGAAGCAATCTATGGGGCGCAGGTGATTGCGGCCATGGAAGCGCAGGCGTTTGTCGAGTCTGATCTGCAAAAACTGCTCGATTGCGCCGTGACGTTTATTCCTCGTGATAGTGTGATTGCCCGCCAAATCGCTGATATGCGTGAATGGCACGATGAATTCCCTGATTGGCACCAAACCCGCCGCGAGATTGTCAAGAAATACGGCTACGACAAATTTGGCGGCAATTGTCACATGGTGCCCAACCATGCCTTGATTCATCTCGGGCTGTTGTATGGTGGCGATGATCTGCAAAAAGCCTTGATGATTACCAATACCGCCGGCTGGGATACCGATTGTAATTCGGCCAACGTGGGCTGTCTGTTGGGCATCAAAAACGGACTGCGCATGTTTGATGCCGGCCCCGATTGGCGTGGACCAGTGGCTGACCGCCTCTATCTGCCCACCGCAGATGGTGGGCGGGCGATCAGCGATGCCCTCACCGAGAGTTTTCATGTCATCAATATGGGGCGGGCGTTGCACCAACTCCCCCCTGTCGCCCCCAAAAACGGCGCCCGCTTTCATTTTGCGTTGCCCGGTGCGGTGCAAGGTTTTGTGGCTGACGAAACACCTCAGAGCCACGGCGTCGCTACCAGCAGTCATGTGATGGGCTACAACGGCGGTGATTCACCAGCTTTGGCGATCAATTACCAACGGGTAGCCTTGGGGCGGAGCGCAGTGGCGACGACCATGACCTTTATCCCCCCCGAGGGCATCGATACGCGGAGCTCGTACCAAATCCTCGCATCACCGACCCTGTATAGTGGCCAAACGGTGACCACCGTATTGGCCGCAGATGCGCACAATGCACAGCCCATTACTGCGCAATTGATTATCCGCGTTTATGGCACGGATGACGCCATCGAAACAATCACGGGTCCGGCAGTGGTACTACGTGCGGGTAGATCAGCCCCGCTCCAGTGGCAAATCCCGGATACCTACGGGGCGCCGATTATGGCTGTGGGTGTGCAAATTGCCAGTGCCACCCGTGCCGATGGCACGCTGTATGTCGATTATTTGACCTGGAGTGGCAGTCCCACCGTCACGTTTACGCGTCCTGCCCATGCCGGCAAATTGTGGCGCCGGGCCTGGGTCGATGCCAGCGATCAATGGGACCCACAGTGGCCAGAAGCGTTTCGGGTTGCCCAAAACAGTGGCACGGGGATGATTAGTCAAGGGACGGCTGATTGGATTGATTACCGCGCTACGGCGACGATTACTCCCCATTTGTTGGCGCATGGTGGTTTGGCGGTGCGGGTACAGGGGTTGCGGCGTTATTATGCCCTCGAGTTGCAGGCCGGGGGAAGCGTTGCACTCGTCAAACAATACGATGACGTGACAACGGTACTCGCACAATCGGCTTGTGATTGGCAACCCGAACAGACGTATGCGTTCCAAATCGACATGCGTGGCAATCAACTGATTGCGCAGGTAGCTGGGATTAGCTTGACTGCCACTGATGGATCGTTGGTGCATGGTGGGGTGGGGTTGGTTTGTAGCGAAGGGCGGATTGCGTGTGAGCGTGTGACAATCCAGCCATGACGGGCACGGCCCTTTGGTTTTTTGACACAAAAGGAGCACGCGCATGAAGCCGAATATTATCTACCTACATTCCCATGACACAGGGCGTTACATACAGCCGTACGGGCATGCGGTGCCGACGCCCAATTTGCAGCGCTTCGCCGAGCAGGGGGTGGTCTTTCGCAATGCCTTTAGTGTGGCGCCGAACTGCTCGCCGAGTCGCTCGGCCTTGGTGACTGGGCACGCACCGCACTGCAATGGGATGAACGGCCTAGCGCATCGGGGATTTTCACTTGTCGACATAACGCAACATATATTGCATACGCTCCGACCGCAGGGGTATCACAGTAGTCTGTTTGGGGTACAACACGTGGCCAAGCAACCGCATTTGATTGGCTATGATCAGGTGTGGGTTGAAAGTGGGCAGGCAGCGAATGTAGTGCACGCGGTCCGGACCTTTTTGCGCGATGTGCCGCAGCCGTTTTATATGGAGATTAGTTTTTTCGAGACGCACCGCGAGTTCCCCGATCAGGATGATGCGGATGTGACCTATTGTCGGCCGCCGGCACCGTTACCTGATATGCCCGAGATTCGGCGTGACATGGCGGCCTTCATCAAGTCTGCCAAGATTCTCGATGATGCGGTGGGTGTGGTGATGCAGGCCTTGGTTGAGACAGGGTTGGTGGATCACACGTTGCTGTTTTATACGACCGACCACGGCCCGGCCTTCCCCGGCATGAAGACGACGTTGACAAATCACGGTATTGGTGTGCCGTTGATTGTGCGTGGGCCAGGTGGGTTTGTGGGTCCCAAGATGATTGAGGCGCCGGTGTCGCACATGGACATCTTCCCTACGGTATGTGATCTCGTCGGTATCCCTGCGCCAGCCTGGGTGCAGGGCAAATCGCTGTTGCCGTTAGTACGTGGCGAGACGGATGTGTTGCACGAGCAGCTCTTTGCCGAAGTAACCTATCATGCCGCCTATGAACCGATGCGGGCGGTGCATACGCCACGCTACAAATACATTAAGCGCTTTGATGGTCGCACCGCACCGGTACGACCGAACGTCGACGATAGCCCGAGCAAAACCGTGTGGCACGACTATGGTTGGGGTGAGCGACCAATTGACGCAGAGCTGTTGTATGACTTGATATTTGACCCGAATGAGAGCAATAATTTGGTTGCAAATCTGCGCTACGCCGATGTGCTCGCCGACATGCGTGGGCGCTTGCAGCGCTGGATGACCGAGACCCATGACCCGTTGTTGGCTGGTGCGGTGCCTTTGCCAGCGGGAGCCCAGGCTAATGACATTGATGCATACACGCCATCGGGGCCGTTGTTCCCCCCATTGCCCGAGTTGGGGATGGAAGGTGGCGCCCAAACCAATCCCCGGTAGATGCGGTTGGCACACTGTATGTCGATTATTTGGCCTAGAGTGGCAGTCTCAGCGTCAACTTTACCCGGCAAATCATGGCACTGGTGGCTGGGATTTCCTTGACCGCAAATGATGCGTCATTGGCACAGGGTGGGGTGGGGTTGGTATGTAGTGAAGGGCGCATTGCGTGTGAAGCGATTGCAGTAGCTACATAAAAATACAACAATCCCCTGCTTGTGTAGTGTCACGAGGGGGGATTTGCGGTATTGACGTTGCCAGTTATACAGTAATCGTTTTTTTGTAAAATAGTTGTACATATGAACTATTTTTTCAAAAAATACGTATTTTTACCAATTGAAAAACTAAAAAAATGCGCTATACTATGCCTATTAATTTGCCATTTTAACTTGTAATGGCCGCAAAACAAAAGGGATGTGTTCGTGTCGAGTATTGTGCGTCCAATTCGACCATGGCATGTGGTGGTACTTGCCAATGTCAAAGGTCAAACCGAAGTCCCCAGTGATGTGGCTGATGCCGACGCTGAATTCGATAGTCCCCGCACCATCGACGCTATTATGGCGGCGATTGCCTTGGATGGTCATCAAGTGACATTTGTCTCTGGTGATGCCCGACTCCCCCAGGCGTTGCAAGCACTCAAACCCGATATCTGCTTTAATATCGTCGAAGGCATGTATGGCGACGCCCGTGAAGCCCAAATCCCGGCGCTCCTCGAATTATTGCGCATCCCCTATACGGCATCGCGGGTATTGACCAGCGCCATTGCCCTCGACAAAACCATCACCAAACGAATTTGGCAAAGCTTCGGGTTACCAACCGCTGCATTTCAATTGTTTGTCACGGGGGATGAACCGTTACGCGCCGATTTGAATTTTCCATTATTTGTAAAACCAGCCCGTGAAGGCTCGGGGATGGGCATGGATGCCGGCTCGATTGTCTATGATGAATCTGCGTTGCGGAGCCGCGTCCAATACCTCATCCAGCGCTATCAACAACCCGCCTTGGTCGAAACCTATCTGAGCGGGCGTGAATTTACCGTGGGCGTGTTGGGGCGTGCTGATGCACACCGCTATAGCCGCATTCCAGACCGTTATGCCGCCGATGGATTTATGCGTTTGCCCGTCAACGAAGTCGATAGTGCGGATTCGGTGACCCCTGGAGTGTATGGTGCGCAGCTCAAGGTGATGGATTTGTTTGTGCCTGGTCAAGCTGATTTTCGTTGTCCGGCATCAATTGATGCTACTTTGACCGCTCAGCTCCAGCAACTAGCCATCAATGCGCATTGTGCGATCGGGGCCTGTGATCTGTCACGAGTCGACATCCGCCTCGCTGCTGACGGTACCCCAAACCTGATCGAAATCAATACCTTGCCAGGAATGGCCCCGGATTATAGTGATTTGGCATTGATAATCAATGCCGCCCAACTCACGCATGCCGATTTGGTACGTGAGATTTTGTATTTGGGTGCATCGCGCTATGGCATGTTGCCGTAGGATTATCATTATCTCGCACAGGGCACAGGGAGGACGCGGAGGCTCCACGGGCGATTGTCTACGGCGTGTTGAACTGTGGCTGTTGCGCCAATCAGTGCGTGTGCGCCGTGGAGTAATCGCCCTTACTTATTGACTTCCTACGTCACTTCCTATTGCCGACTTCACGCTTCATACTTCATTATCTCGCACAGGGCACAGGGAGGACGCGGAGGCTCCACGGGCGATTGTCTACGGCGTGTTGAACTGTGGCTGTTGCGCCAATCAGTGCGTGTGCGCCGTGGAGTAATCGCCCTTACTTATTGACTTCCTACGTCACTTCCTATTGCCGACTTCACGCTTCATACTTCGTTATCTCGCACAGGGCACAGGGAGGACGCGGAGGCTCCACGGGCGATTGTCCACGGCGTGTTGAACTGTGGCTGTTGCGCCAATCGGGTGCGTGTGCGCCGTGGAGTAATCGTCCTTACTTATTGACTTCCTACGTCACTTCCTATTGCCGACTTCACGCTTTCGACTTCGTTATCTCCTCTTTGTGAAAAAAACGTGGGGCGGCAGGTGAATCAGCGGCGTAGCGCTAAACCGCTAACAGACCGCTTTGAGAAAGAGGTCAACGTGCGCTTCGATGCGCGCACTATCGGGAAGCTTGGGTTCTCCGGTTTGTAATAACCCATCAGTTAAAATATACGACGCGATTGGTCCGATAAATAGGCGGGCGACTAGATCTGCATCTGCGACTTTGATGGTGCCTTGTTGGTACGCCAACCCAAAAAAATGGGTGGCAATGGCCAAGCCCCGGGTTGGTCCGTTTTGGCGAAAGATGCTCATTAAATTGGGGAAGTGGGGCATTTCGCCAATCACAATCCGTAGTAGTGCCACATAATTTGAATCCGATATCTGTTGCATGGTAATGGTAATAAAGGTAATCAAGACGATACGTAGTTCGCTTTGCGTCTGAATCGGCAGGGTGTCTAGTTGTGCGCCAGTGAAGTGCCCAAACCCTAATTGATTAAACGTCGCCTGCACCACGTCGCCAAATAACGCTTCTTTGTCGGCATAATGCGTGTAAAGCGTCGGCTTCGACACATCTGCCGCTGCTCTAATCGCCTCCATGCTGGTGCGTTTGTACCCATTGGCGAGAAATAACGCTTGGGCCGCTGCCAAAATCTGATTGCGCTTTTCTTGCCGCAATTGGCTGTATTTGGGGGGAGTCGTTGGATTCACGGTGGTACCCTTGTTTTTTTGTTGCAAAACTAAACCGTTTGGTGTAGAATGTGTCCACGTTCAAGTAAACTATATGGTTTAGTTTATCGTGAACAGTCCCATTCGTCAAGATTGTACGGAGACGGAGTGGATATGCTACGACCAAGATGGCAGAAAATCCTGCGCGATTTGGCATATAACCGGATGCGGACGGTGCTGGTGGTGACGTCCATTGCGATTGGGGTATTTGCCTTTGGGACGATTATCGCAGGGTTAATTGTGACGCAACAAGCGCTTGATAATGCCTTCCTAGGCACAAATCCGGCCAGTGCCACAATCACGACAGCTGAATTCGATGATGTATTGGTGAATTCCGTTGCCAAGGCGCACAACGTAGCCCAAGCCCAAGGGCGGCAGGCGGTGACGGCGCGCATCCAGCTCGGGCCGGCGTTGTGGCAAGACACGGTGCTCTATTTACTCCCCAACGATGGCAACACGACGGTCAACATCGTACGCCCGGAGCAGGGTGATTGGCCACCACCGCGGCATACGGTGCTAATTGAGCGGGCCTCGCTCAGCAAAGCCCAAGCCCATATCGGTGACACAGTGACGATGGAAATACCAGGGCATACCGCCCAACAAGTCCGCATCGCTGGGACTGCCTACGACATGAGTTTGCCGCCGGCGATTATTTCGGGGCAAGTATTTGGCTATGTCGACGCAGATACGATGGCATGGCTGGGTGGATCAACCAGCTACAACCAAGTGGCGTTTGTGGTGCAAGGTAATCGCTATGATCTCGCCCATATCAGTAGTGTGGCACACACGGTCGAGCAACTCATCAAGCGCAGTGGCCGTGAGATCATCAATACCGACATTCCCTCGCCACCGTTGCAACATCCGGCTGCAGTTATTTTGCCGACACTGATGACGATTTTGGGGATATTAGGGTTGTTGGTACTGGTGATTAGTACTTTTTTGATTATCAATACGATTAGTGCGATTTTGACCCAACAAACGCGCCAAATCGGGGTCATGAAGGCTATTGGCGCCCGGACCGACCAAATCAGTGGCATGTATTATGCGCTGGCGGTAGCGTTTGGGCTACTAGCGCTAATTATTGCAATTCCCCTGAGTATGCTGGGTTCGTATGCCTTCGAGAAATTCATTGCGGGTCAATTGAATGTCGATATTACGCACTTCACCATGCCGCCAGTGGTTATTTTTCTCGAAATAATCGCTGCCATCGTCGTACCAGTCATTGCTGCCACCATTCCCATCAGATTAGTCATCAATCGCTCGGCCCGTGAATCACTGGCTGGTGATACGATTGCCCCGCTGGGTGTAAGCCGGATTGATACGCTGATTGCCAAAATCAAGGGGGTAAGTCGGCCGACGCGCTTGGCATTGCGCAACACCTTCCGCCAAAAAAGCCGTTTAGCACGCACGTTGGCGGCCTTGGCACTGGGGGGCGCGGTGTTTATTTCGGCGATGACGTTGCGGGCGTCGTTGTTTGTAACCCTCGATGCCAGTATTGCCTCGCAACGCTACGATGTCGAGGTGCAATTCAACCGGCTCTACCGCGCCAGCCGGATTACCCCTGACATATTGGCGGTGCCGGGGGTGGTGACGGCCGAAAGTCTGCTCCGTGATGTCATCTACCCCGTGCATGCCGATGGGACGACGGGTGAAAAAATCACCTTGCGCGCCATGCCCGCCCAAACTGCCATGTTTTCGCCGCGGATGGTGGCAGGGCGTTGGTTGCTCCCCGGCGAACGTGACGGGATTGTGCTCAGTACCAACATCACCCGCAAAGAGCCTAGCTATACGGTAGGGCAGGTGGTGACCATCCGGATTGCCGATCAAGATTATCCCTTTACGATTGTGGGCTACATCGAAGAACTCCAGCCGCCCATTAATCCGGGCTTAGCTTATATGACTATTGACGGCTACAACGCCGTGGCAGGGAGTGTCGGTCGGACAGACACCATTCGGGTTAGCACACAGATTCATGATGCCCTCACCCACAAAACGACGAGTGCCGCCCTCGAACGCCAGCTGACGCAGGCCGGCTATGATGTGCGCTTGATTCATAGTCGCACCGAAGACCGCATCATCCTGGCCGATCGCTTCAATCTGCTTAGCGTGGTGCTGTCGATTTTGTCGACCTTGATTGCCGTGGTGGGTGCGCTGGGCTTGACGGGCACGATGAGCATGAATGTACTCGAACGTACTCGTGAAATCGGCGTGATGCGGGCTGTTGGCGCATCTGACCAGGCGGTTCGCCAAGTCATCGTCAGCGAAGGGGTGGTGATTGGCATGCTGGCGTGGGTGATGGGGGTGCTGATTTCGTTGCCGATGAGCGCCGTGATGTGTTATGGCATCGGGATTAACCTGTTGGGGACGAGTTTGATTTGGACGTATGCGTGGTACGCCGTGGGAGTTTGGTTTGTGGTGGTGTTGCTGTTGTCGGTAATTGCTAGTCGTCTGCCTGCCCGGGCTGCCATCAGATTGACGGTGCGTGAAGTATTGGCATATGAATAAGCCTGAGGTGCGATATGGTTTTTGATTGGTTGAAACGCCCCAAATCGGTGCCGACGCCAGTGGCTGATGTGCCCATAGACCTGCATGCGCCGATTATCGAGCTCGATGCGGTGGTCAAAGCATACGACACCGCCGCCGGTCCCTATGTGGCGCTCAAAGGGATTGATCTGGTAATTAATCGGGGCGAATTTGTGGCGATTGTGGGCAAATCGGGCAGCGGTAAGTCGACGCTGATGAACATGATTACCGGCATCGATCGCCCCACCCAAGGCGAGGTGCGGGTGGCCGGGACGACCATCACCCACCTCGACGAAAATTCGTTGGCGGAATGGCGTGGGCGCAGTATAGGGATTATCTTCCAATTCTTTCAGTTGTTGCCCACCTTGACCGTGGCCGAAAACATCATGTTGCCGATGGATTTTTGTGATTTTGGCAGTGAATCGGAGCGGCGTGAACGGGCGCTGGCGTTGCTGGCGCGCATGGAAATGAGTGAGCATGCCGACAAATTACCCATGGCGTTGTCTGGTGGGCAACAGCAACGGGTGGCGATTGCCCGGGCCTTGGCCAATGACCCGCCCTTGCTCATGGCCGATGAGCCGACGGGTAATCTCGATAGTCGCACCGCCGATGCGATTTTTACCTTGTTTCAAGATCTCGCCAGCCAAGGTAAAACAGTGGTGATGGTGACGCATGATGCCGATTTATCGAGCCGGGCGGGGCGGGCGGTCACGGTGACGGATGGCCAAATTGTTAATCCAGAAAGGAATATCGCATGAATAAGCGCATGGTAGTTGTACTGGCGGGAGCGTTGTTGGTGGGCTGTAGCAGTAGTAGTACCACCACTGCTCCGACCGCCGTCCCCATCACGGTCACACAGCGCACGACGGACGTCATCGCCGATGGCAAAGTATTGCCGGTACGGGATGTCACGTTGAGCTTTACCCTGTCAGGGACGTTGGCGAAAATCTTGGTGGCCGAAGGTGACACCGTCACGGTGGGGCAACCATTGGTACAGCTCGATACGCGTGCATTGGTGTTGCGTCTCGACCAAGCCAAGGTCGGCCTAGCGCGGGCCCAAGCCAAATACGACCAAATCGCTGCAGGCGCCCCACCCGAATCGATTGCGGTGGCCAAAGCGGGGCTGAGCAAAGCCCAAGCCGTCGCGGCGCTGGTACAGACTGGTGTCTTGAAGTCGGATATCGAAGCTTCCAAATCCCAGCTCGCTGATGCCAAAGCTGCACTAGCGGCGGTGCGCAACCCCAAAGCCACCGATCGTGATATGGCCGAAGCGGCACTGAATCAAGCAACCGCGACGTTGAAGCAACAACACGCCGCCTTGTCAGCCGCTAAAACGGCCGCCAAGTTGGCGATGGACCAAGCGGTGCAGGCCTTAACGCAGACACAAATTACCTATGCATCGACCCAAGAAAACTGGCAATATGTGCAAGACAACCGCCGCGATCCGTTCTTCCATGCCCTCAAACTCAACGATGCCCAACAACAGCAATATTATGATTTAATGGTCAAAGCCGAATCCGCCATGCACTCGGCCGAATTGCAGGTACAAACGGCCCAAGTGGCCTATGATAATGCCCAACAAGCCGAGTCAAGTGGTGTGTCGATTGCTGAATCACGAGTGAGCGATGCCCAAGCCCGCCTCGACCAGCTCCAGTACCCCGACGAAAGCCGCTTGGCTGCCGCCCAAGCCAAAGTATCGTTGGCCGAATCAAATTTGGCGCGCCTCCAAGGGGGAGCGCGTACGGCCCAGCTCGATACGGCGGCCGCCGATGTGTCGCAAGCCGAAGCGCAATTGGCGCAGATTGCCGCCCCCGCCCGGGCCGTCGATTTGGCGGCAGCCCAAGTCGAAATCGACGCGGCCAAGATTGTCGTCGCTCAAGCCCAATACGACCTCGATCAAGCCACCCTCACCGCCCCGTTTGCGGGAGTGGTAGCGACCATGGATTTGACGGTGGGGGAATTGATGAACCCCGCCCTGCCGGCAGTGGTGATTGCCGATACACAGGTATGGCATGTCGAAACCGAAGACCTGAATGAACTGCAAGTGGTCAATGTGCAGGTGGGTGATGCGGTATCAGTCAGCTTTGATGCCATGCCTGACATCGTGATACCCGGTACCATCCGCAGTATCAATCTGTTTGGTAGCAATCGCCAAGGGGATATTGTTTATACGGCGGTAGTTGATCTCGTCAAAAGTGACCCACGCTTGCGCTGGAATATGACAGCGACGATTACGGTGGGGAAGTAAACGTGTTTCGGCTACGTTGATATATATTTCGTTTTTGAAAAAACACCGCACCTCCTTGATTTGATACGCAAATCAAGGAGGTGCGGTGTTTGGTGTTGATTATTCCGTACCGTATTTTTTATTGAGGGCGTCTACGGCTGCTTTGGCGTTGCTGAGCGATGCTTTGTGGATGTCCATGTAGGCTTTCATCGCATCCATGTAGTGACCAGTTTTGAGCAGATCAATCACCGGTTGGTTGATGATATCGGGGTTTGGCACATAGGTCACCCCAAGATGGGTATACAAGAACGTCATTTGCGCTTCGAGTTGGGCCACTTTACTACGGAGTTGGGCGATTTCGACTTCGACCTGCATGATGGTGTTCCTTTCTTGTGATTGGGTTGCCTGACGGTTACAACGTGCGATACCTGGCGTATGATTCCCGCTTAATCAAAAAACCGTTCATCGCCGGCCTCGAGATATTTCTTGGCGGCATTGACGCGGAAGCTAATCCCCAGGCCCGGTTTATCCCAGACATCTACGAAGCTCTCTTTGACAATTTGGTCGGGGAGCCCGTCGATAATCTCGTACCACCACGGGTGATTGGCTTTGGGGTATTCAAAGGCGATAAAGTTGTCGGGCAAGGTGGCGCAGACCTGCACCAATGCGGCCAGACCAATCAGCCCATTGCCAGTACCATGGGGTGCCATCATGATACCATGCATGTCGGCGTATTCGCAAATCCACTTGAGTTCGGCGATGCCACCCACGTCAAGCGGGTCGGGTCCAATCACGTCGACGGCCCGTTTTTCAATCAGCTCCATGAAGTTTTGGCGCAGGTACATCTGTTCGCCGGTATGCAACGGCGTACTGGTTTTGTTTTTGACGTCGCGGTATTGGTCGGCGGTCACAAATGGGGTATAGTCACCAGACAGCATATCTTCGAGCCAGAGTAGGTTGTGGGGTTCGCAGGCTTGGGCAAAGCGCACTGCGTCTTGGGGCATAAAACCGGGGCCACAGTCGAGGGCTAAGCCAATCGAATCCCCCAACGCGTCCTTCATAGCGGCCACACAGGCCACCGTGTGGGCCATTCCTTGAGCGGTTATGACGCCCCGGTTGGAATGCACGCCCCAAGGACGGCGCTCGCCGTAGCTGTAGTTGGGGGTGGTGATGGCCATCGGGCTATGGAACGAAATGGGTTGCTTGAAAATCGTGAATTGTTCGGGCCACTCACGAATCTTGAGCACGTTTTCGACATATTCTGCTGGTGTTTGGGTGGGCATGGGGTAACGGTTGGTGGTGATGTAGGTGCGTACTTTGTCACGTACTTTGCCTCCCAACAGTTTGTAGATGGGCAGCCCCGCTGCCTTGCCGGCGATGTCCCACAATGCCACCTCGATGGCACTCACAGCGGCTCCCCACGGCTTAAATGCACCCATGCGCCGGATGCGTTGCATCACCGCTTCGACGTTGGTGGGATCGAGTCCGATAATCATGTCACGATAAAACAACACGTGTGGCTTGAGATAGGATTTGTAAAATTCGGCTTGGCCATAGCCATCGATACCCGCATCGGTGGTGATGCGGATGATGGGTGCACCACCCATGATGGCACATTTCAGATCAGTAATCTTCATTGTAATGCTCCTCTGAATTACATCGTTAAAATGATGCGACGGCCATTGACCTAATCAAAGAAGCGTTCATCGCCGGCGGCCAGATATTTTTTGGCGTTGGCATTGAATGTGATACCGAGCCCGGGCGCATCCCAGACATCGATGAAACTCTCTTTGACGATTTGGGCAGGCAAGCCATCGACGATGTCGTACCACCATTCGGGGCGAGCCACCGGGTATTCAAAGGCAATGTAGTTGTCGGGCAACGTGGCACTGACTTGGACCAGCGCTGCCAACCCGAAAATCCCATCGCCAGTGCCGTGGGGTGCCATCATGATGCCATGCAGGTCGGCGTATTCGCTAATCCATTTGAGTTCAGCGATGCCACCCACGTCGAGCGGGTCAGGGCCGATGATGTCGACAGCGTGGGTTTCGATTAGTTCCATGAAGTTTTGGCGCAAGTAAATCTGTTCGCCGGTATGGATGGGGGTGCTGGTTTTGCTTTTGACGTCGCGGTATTGGGCGGCCGAGACATAGGGTACATAGTCGCCGGTAAGCATGTCTTCTAGCCACATGATATTCATGCCTTCGACGGCTTTGGCGAGGCGCACGGCGTCTTGGGGCACGAGTCCCGGACCGCAGTCGAGGGCCAGCCCCACGTTGTCGCCGAGGGCATCTTTCATCGCTTGGATACAGGCGATGGTATGCTTCATCCCTTGTTCGGTCATCAGCCCACGGTTGGGATGGCGCCCGGTGGTGCGTTTTTCGCCGATGAAATAGTTGGGTACGTCGTACATCATGTTGCTATGGAACGAAATGCCTTGTTTGACGATACTAAAGCCTTCTTTGGCTTCGGCCATCTGTATTACGTTTTCGGCATAGGCTTGGGGTGATTGATCGCGCAGTGGGAAGCGTACGGCCCCGTTGTAGACACGGACTTTGTCACGCACTTTGCCCCCGAGGAGCTTGTAGATGGGCAGCCCAGCGGCTTTGCCGGCGATGTCCCACAAGGCTACTTCGATGGCACTGACGGCGCTGCCCCATGGCTTAAATGCCCCCATCCGTCGGATGCGTTGCATCACCGCTTCGACGTTGGTGGGGTCAAGTCCCAGAATCATGTCACGATAAAAAAGTACGTGGGGGGCGAGGAATGGTTTGTACGATTCGGCTTGGCCGATACCGTCGATGCCTGCGTCGGTGGTGATGCGCACGATGGGGTAGCCGCCGATAACGGCACATTTGAGGTCAGTGATTTTCATTGGGGTTCTCCTTTGAACGGGCGCATGCAACGATGCAACGATATTATTTGTGACGATACGATACACACGTAATACTTTATAGCTATCATACAGGTTTTTGAAAAAAAGGAAAAAATAAGTTGGTACCTTGATTGCTAGTGGTGTGCTATGATTGCGCCATCAAAGCGTCCATCCTCGGTTGTCGTGTGTAGATTGACAGTGGATTGCTCCTCGCCTATTGTGCGCTGCCACCGCACACGTACCAGCAGCCCAGCGGTTTACGTGGACATGTGAAACGTTTTGGCAAGTCGAAAACCCCCGCAACGCCCGTGCCGAAATTGGGTCGATGCGCAACGGTGATATGTTGCGCAATTGGGGGATGGATGGAGTACAATGGCCTGAAGCCTTATTGCGTGCACATACCACCAAATTGGTAATCCGACCGACCAGGCCTAGATTTGGACGCCCCTCGATGCCCCGCTGGTAATGCCCAACGAAATTAAATTTAATCGCTGGGAAGTTGCTCCAGGGCGCTGAAATGGTTTTTTGGCATCGATGCCCGGCAACCATTATTGGCACACCAATTTCCCTACCAGCCCACGAGGACCCGTGCGCTACCGGATTGCCAGTAGCCATGGCGCTCACGACCGTGATACTGTAGTCGCCCAACTGATGCCCCAAGACGCACTTGGCTGGCGTTAAGTAGACATAATAGAAAGAATACCATCATGCCACACGATGAATCACATGGAATGTCGACCCGTAGTGTTCATGCCGGTTGGGAGCCCGATCCCGCCACAGGTGCCGTCAAACGCCCGTTGGTGATGGCCAATAGCTATGTACTGCCATCCGATGGTAATTATGACGAAACCTTATACGGCTATGCCCGCGACCTCAACCCCAATGCCCGCTGGCTCGAAGAGCGCTTGCAGGCACTCGAGGGTGGCGAAGATTGTGTGGTGACGGCGAGTGGTGTTAGCGCCATCAACGGCACGTTTTTGGCGTTGTTGAGCGCCGGCGATCACTTGATTTGCTCCGATATCTCGTATATTTCGGTGCGCACTATGTTGCTCGAACACTTCCCATCTCGTTTTGGCATTCAAACCACCTTGCTCGATACTTCTGATCCCGAAGTGGTACAGGCCGCCATCCAACCCAACACCAAACTCATCCACATCGAGACTCCCGGCAACCCTACCACGCGCATTAGCGATATTGCGGCGATTGCCGCCATTGTGCATGCACATGGGGCCTTGGTGTCGGTTGATAGCACGTGGTCTGGTTTGATCACCCAGAGCCCGTTGGCGTTGGGGGCTGATTTGGTCGAACACAGTATTTCGAAATACATCAACGGTCACGGCG
This sequence comes from Roseiflexaceae bacterium, assembly GCA_040397035.1. GTDB lineage: Bacteria > Chloroflexota > Chloroflexia > Chloroflexales > Roseiflexaceae > UBA965. Next base: position 18,883 of record JBBAWW010000054.1, read on the forward strand.
ATGCCTTGGGTGGGGCAGTGTTTGGCAAAAAGAGCCTCATCGACGTGATTCGCAAATTCGTGGTCAAAGACATGGGGGCCTGTATTAGTCCGTTCAATGCTTGGCAAATCATGCGGGGTGTGGCGACTTTGCCTATCCGGATGGAACGACATAATGCCAACGCTATGCAGGTGGCCCAATTTCTCGAAACAGCACCGGGGGTGGCGTGGGTACGCTACCCTGGCCTCAAGAGCCATCCCAATCACGCGGTGGCCGCCCAACAAATGCAGGGTTTTTCGGGGATGCTCAATTTTGATTTGGTCGATCCCAGCAAACGGGCTGATTTTATCGCCAAATTAAAAGTATTTGTGCATGCCGTCAGCCTCGGGCATGACGAGAGTTTGATTTTTGTTTACAACGATTACAACGGGCATGATTTCTTTCGGGTCAGCATCGGCATCGAAGATGCCCGTGATTTGATTGCCGATATCACCCAGGCGTTGGCAAATATGTAATTGGAGGGCTCACACGGGTGGCATCGAGCAGGAACGTTGCGCGATTTGGTCGGCGACGTTCCCACATTGATGGGGTCAAGAAAATTTTGGGATGCTAGGTGGTTATATCAAGCAATGGATAGCGAGGCACTGATTGGTGCAGTGGGCGTGGTGATGAAGGAGGCACGAGTATGGCCACAAAAAACGAAATTGCCCTTATTTCGACGGGGTGGGGTCCGTGCTGTGTATCGCACGCAGGTGCCACATTGTTGAGTGAAGTGTATCGGGTCGAGACATTTGGTCTCGATCCTGCCACACGCACAATGATTGGGCAAATGCATTCATTGAGCCGCCACGCCCCCAGCCAAGACACGTGGCAGAATTCCGAATTGCTGGCGGTGGCGGCGCGGGCGTTGCGCCTTGCACAAAGCGATGAACGGGCTGCATTGGTTACGCCATCCGGTGCAATTGCGACGTTCATCTGGCCAGTGGTGCAAGCGGCTGCCGCCAAACTCGAAATAACGGTACGTGTGGCCCATGGCCTCGGGTTGGCTGAATCCCTCGCAAATTGCTTCCAATTATCACTGCCCCCAACCACAGAGCTCCGCCACTTGCTTAGCGATTTTGGGGGTGAACAACGCATGCCGAGTTTGGTAATCGCCCATGAACTCGGTGATTTGACAGAAATCAGCCAACTCTATGCTACGCAAGGTGCTTTTTTTGTTGTCGATTTATTTGCACAACGGGTGACCGTGATTGACCTCAATTTGCCACCCATTCCTGCGCCCAATCATTTGTTTGTGGCGACACAAGGCTCAATCGCAAGCGCTGGTGATAATGATGATTCCCCTGACATTAGTGAAACCATCGCAACGACTGCGGACTGGTTTGAATTACTCAATGGCTTAACGGGGGTGGCTCGTGGATAATCAGGTATTGGTTGACGCGCTGGTAGCGCACGTTGCTACCGTCCCACCTCAATCCGCTGTTGTGACCCGGCGTATGCAGTGATGGGCGTTGTGTGCGATCGCCGTCGTTAGTTTTGTTACCGGGATTGCCGGTTTTGTCGATGCGTTGCGCCAAGCTGATACTCAATTAATCGCCGTGGTGCTGCTTGGTTTGGTCGGGTTCGTCGTCGTGGTGCGCATGATAGTAGCTCGTCGTGTGGTGCCGGTGAGTACATGGCAACCCAAATCGCAGCTTAATGTTGATAGCACGTGGTATCAACAGGTGGTGCAACAGTCCCAGCTTGCGGTGTGGCAGATTTGGCTGGGCAAAGGTGTCCGCTTGCTTGATTATCTGGCATGGGTATTGTTGGCGATTATCCTCGTGCTTAGTGCAAGTACGATTTTTGTTTTTTCGGCATTTGGTCTATACGAAGGGATTCGTACTGGGGTTGACATCCTCGACGTAGTGCTTGTAATGGGGTTGGTGGGTCCATTCAATAGCGTACGGAGTGGTATCGCCAAATGGCGCAATCGGCGGAATGGTTCGCGCCAACGAGTGAACACGTTGAGTGAAACTGTACGCAATGCGGTGGGTGCTCTCAATAATTTGTGGAATAGTGTCAGTGAGTCAACTGCAGGGGTCGTGCGTACCGGACTGACCACCGTCAGCAGTAGTGTCGCCGCCACGGCCACAAGTGTGGCAATCGGGATAACCATTGCCGGCGTTGGTTTGGCTGCGGTGAGTGTGACCCCCAATGCGGTGATTGCTACTGGGCGGGTGGTGCCGATTCCCCCCATTGTTGCAAGTATTGCCGGCCCTGCAGGGCGAGATGTAGGCGTTCGTGGTGCGATTATCTATGGGTGCATGGACGATATTGTGGCGGGTGCCGAAGGGAATGCTGATCAATCGTGTCAATCAGCCGTCCATCAAGTGGGGAGCGTCTGTGACAAATGGGATGGCCACAATATGCCGGTGGCGTGTGAGCAACAAATTTTTACATTGTTACCCGAAATCCAAGCATTGGTCGGCTCAAATAACGACAAACCACGTGGCCCACCCCCTGATCAAAACTCCACCCGCAATCCAGGGCAGCAATTATCAATAACGGTAGTCACTCAACCAACAAGTGTGCCGACAACACCATTCCCAACCATGCGTGTGATTGCGACGGTCACCATGACAACGGTGCCAGCCACTAGCACGGTGACAGCGATTCCCATCACCAATACGTCAATGGCTACTCAAAAAACACCGATTCAACCGACGCAAGGGGTGACTGCGAATAATACGCCATCAGCAAATGACGCTGGTGGGGTTCCCCCAAATATGACCCAACGCCCGAGCGGCCCTAATAACGATGCAAATGGTAATCCCCTTGATACGCCGATTGCTGGGACTGGGCCGCAAACCACGCCGGTTCCGTAGCAGTGTCGGTGTGATGCGTCAGTTATTGTGACAACCAGACCTGCGGCACAAATAATAGCGCTAATTGGGGTAGTTTATGGTCTCAACGCAACGGCGATTATCGGGAAGTGTCGTGCTGTTCGTTTACCCGCCTCGTTGTCGATTTTTAACGGCAGGTTGGGCAATCTACTGCGGTGATTGGCTCACCTGTACGCAATGGACGCGGTTAATAGATAACATGAAACAATACCTACGCCAATCTAGGCGGCTCGTTGGTTGTGGGTTGGTGCATTGATAC
>JBBAWW010000055.1:0-21745 GCA_040397035.1 Roseiflexaceae bacterium
GCTGCGTCCTCTGCGTGCCCGGTGCGAGATAAATAAATGCAAAATTGAGCATGCAGAAAGTCTCCGTGCCCTCCGCGTCTCCGCGTGAGCCACAAGTACATCTGGCAATGAACACCATTCATCGGCGCACATCAATCAACAACCCGCCGCTGCGTCCTCTGCGTGCCCGGTGCGAGACAAATAAATGGAAAATTGAGCATGCAAAATTGAGCATGCAGAAAGTCTCCGCGCCCTCCGCGTCTCCGCGTGAGCCACAGCCCATCTGGCAATGAACACCATTCATCGGCACACGTCAATCAACAACCCGCTTCTGCGTCCTCTGCGTGCCCTGTGCGAGACAAATAGAAAATGCAGAATTCATCGGCGCACGTCAATCAACAACCCGCCTCAGTGTGCTCCACGTACCCTGTGCGAGATAAATGGCAATCTTACCGTGCCTGGTGCGAGACAATGCATTGAGCATGGCTATGCCCGTGGCAATGCCAACGTCACGCGCGCCCCACGACCAAGCCCATCGCTCTGCACAGTCAAAGTGCCACTATGAGATTCCACAATCGCACGGGCAATCGTCAAACCGACCCCGGCGCCCCCCGTCGCACGGGTGCGTGACGGGTCGACGCGGTAAAAGCGTTCGAAGAGATGGGGCAAATGGGCGGCATCAATCCCAATTCCGTCATCGCTGACCATGCAACAGACCATCTGCTGCTGATGCATAGTGGTGACCTGAATATTGCCGTTGGTACTGACGGCCCGCGTGGCATTTACCAACAAATTCACCACCACTTGGCTAATCCGGTCGTTGTCACAATTAACCGGCTCGTTGTCGTGTTGATGCGTAACCGTCACCGTGATTTGTTTTTCTTTGAATTGGCTTTGGAGCAGGTCTACCACCCGATCAACAATCGCATTTAAATCATGGGGTGCCATGTGCATGACCAACGAACCTGATTCGGCGCGTGACAACGATTGCAAGTCGTCGACCAAGCGACTGAGGCGGGCAGCCTCAGTACGAATGATGGTATAGGTTTTGTCGTGAGGCAATACGACGCCATCTATCAAGCCCTCGGCATAACCTTGGATTGATGCAAGTGGCGTACGAAGCTCATGCGCCACATCACCAATCAAGGCGGCCCGGCGTTGCTCGGCGTCTTTGAGGGCAGCGGCCATATAGTTGAATTGCAACGCCAGTTCGCGGATTTCGTGAGCACCATTGGGCACGTCGATTTGGCGAAAGTCACCCGCTGCCACGCGCCGACTCGCCGTTATCACACTATGCAACGGGCGCACAATCACGCGTGCCGACACCAGACTCACCAGCAATGCCACTACACTCGCTACCCCTGATGCAATTAAGGTGGACTGCATCACTGCCGCATCATAGACGCGTTGGGGGAGCAACTTTGGCGGCGGTGTGGGGCGATTATTCCCGGGGCGGGGGGCAGGATTCGGTTGGGCAGATTGTTCTTGGCGTACCAACCGGTCACGAATCCGCGGCGTCACCAAATAAACAGTAGCCATAAACACCAGCATGGTGACAATGATTACGATTAAATGCGCCCACAAGAGTTGCATGCGGAGGGTGTTCATGATTGCCGCCAGCGATAGCCGGCACCCCGCACTGTTTCGACAAACGGTTGGCTAGTGGAGTTTTCTTGGATTTTACGACGGGCATTGGCGATGTGTACGTCGACGACCCGATCATCGCCATAGTACGATGAGCCCCAGACATGTTCGAGCAATTGTGCCCTACTATACATACGTCCAGGCGTGCTGGCAAGTATGGCAATCAAACGGTATTCGGTGGCAGTCAAGGTGATGACGTCGTTGCCGACGCGCACTTCATGGCCATCGACATCAATGGTCAAATCACCAAAGCGCAATACGCGCGCCATCGCCACTTGCGCACGGGGCCGGCGCAACAACGCCCGCACCCGCGCCATTAATTCGCGGGGCGAAAATGGTTTGGTGAGATAATCATCGGCACCTACTTCCAGCCCGACCACCCGGTCGACTTCATCAGCCTTGGCCGTCAGCATGATGATATACACATCGGAGCTGGCACGAATCCGACGACATACTTCAGTCCCATCGATTTCAGGAATCATCAAATCGAGCACGATGATATCAGGGTTGTGCAAGGCAGCAGCAGAGAGCGCTTCCTTGCCGGTGCTGGCTTCGACCACCGTATATCCATCACGTTCGAGGTAGGCGCGAATCAAATCACGTAGCGGCGTCTCGTCATCAACAACCAATACCGTCGGCATCTGTTACTCCTGTCGGACTGGCATGGCCAGCCATTGCTGGTATTGCTGCGCTTGATTACCGCTCGGCGTGGTCACACTCAACAACGTCAGCGCAGTTGGCTGCGTGGCGGCGAGGAGTACTTGACATTGCCGCAGTTCATCCCGGCGAAAATACGTGACGTCAATCAATTTATCAGGAGCTAATTCTTGTAGGCGCGCCTTGATGCGGGTGGCATCTACCCGATTATTGTTGATGGCAATAATTTGGTCAAAGGGGGCGAGCCCCGCACGCTGGGCCGGGCCATCTGGAGTCAACGCCGCAATTACCAGCCGGTTATCGTCTTGGCGGAGCTTGGCACCTATCGTCACCGCCGGCTCATCACCCAAATGCCAGCGTGGCTGCAAGCCGACGGTGTCGCAGATGGTGTCCCAATCAAGTTCGCGCCTACCGTAGATATAATCAGCAAAAAAATCAGCGACGATGGCAAAGGAAACCTCGGCTACCTCACTAATGACGATTACCATCGTATCGTCTTCGGGGATGCCAGGAATATGCAACGGATAGCGTGCTTCTAGCACGCACAATACATCATCAAAACTACGCGCACCGTTGCTCCATTGCCGCACCGCCATATCGAGGGCAAAGGCCACCACTGCCCCTTTGATGTAGTACGACACACTCACATTAGGGCTGTTTTCGTCGGGGCGGTAATAGCGAATCCAGGCATCGAAACTCGCCTCGGCCAGACTTTGTAGATGACGACCGGGGGTACGTTGCACACTACTAATGTCTTCGGCCAAGAGATCAAGGTAGCGTTGCGTCGATATCAATCCAGCCCGGCACATGATGAGATTGTCGTAGTACGATGTCACCCCTTCAGCCAACCACAACTGACTCGTGTAGTTTTCGTGGGCATAATCAAATGGACCAAGCGGGGCCGGGCGGATGCGTTTGACATTCCAGGTATGAAAAAATTCGTGGGTAATCAGCCCCAATACCCGTTCGTAATCGCGTGGTTTGGCAAAGCCCCAGCGGTCACACAAACAGACGGTGCTATTGCAATGTTCGAGCCCGCCATACATGCCATCGGCGAGATGCAAGATAAACAAATAACGTTGGTACGGCACATGCGCAAAATGTTGCTGTGTCGCCACCACAATCCGTTCTATATCACGGATCAACGTGGTAATTTGTTCATTGCCATGCCCCCAAATCGCCACATCATGCGGGATATCAGCGACAAAAAATCGCACCATCTGATGCGTACCACATTCAAACGGCGAATCATACAAATTATCATAATCAGTGGCGGTGTACGTCCATGTCGCCGTATCTGCAGATTGGTGCACTTCACCCTGCAACTCGAGTTGGGTGGCCACCTGCCAATTACTCGGGGTAATCACGTGCACGGGCAATACGCCGGTATACCCGACGAGTTGCATACAGACTGCCGCCGGATTAAAAAAGGCATGGCTATCATCGACATGGTTCGTCCGCACGGTGAGTTCGTAGCCATACACTTGGTAGTGCACCGTGATTGGGGTTTCCACGTACGGTGCTTGGATATGCCACGTCGTTTTATCGGTTTTGAACCAAATACACGGTTGTCCCGCTTGACTGACCGAGAAAGATTGCACGTGACGCGCATATTCGCGTACGAGGTACGAGCCTGGCGTCCAGACCGGCATCTGCAAATCAATGGTCAACGCAGGTGAGGCGATGGTAATGGTGACGTCGATTAAATGTGCGCGGCGCTGTGGCAACGCAATGTGATAGTTGATTGTGTTCATGCAGTATATGGTGCAAATAAGTGAACCACCAACGCGGTGAGTTCGTGCGGATATTGTTGGATGCGGATCAATAAGGCCAACACCTGCTCAGCTTGGGCACGACAGGCATACATGGCGTCAGCTGCCGTCAGTGCCCGCGAATCACCGGTTTGGGCGCGATACTGATAAAATTCGCGCAACGTGCTAATCAACGTCCGCACGCCGCGGGCGGCGCGATTAGTGTGATGCCGTGGATAATGAAAAAACAGATATTCATCATACATGGCATACGTCACATCGGCTAATGATTTGGTGTAGTAGCGTGCCAAAAACTGCGCCAAACCAGACAAGGCCAAGGTTTTGCGGCGAATCGTACTCTGACGTAATCCAGCGGCGTGTAAGTGCGTCTCAAATGTGGTAATTTGGGCGCTACTTTCCCGCAGGGCCAATTCGACCGCAAATACCGCCTCGCCCCCCGACCCAAAAATATCATCATCACTGCTGGTATCATTCTCAATTGTCGCTTGGATTGTTTGGGCAGCAATATATTCGACTGCTTCAAACGTGGCATACGTTTTGCCACCAGCAGTGATATCGTCGCGGGGTGAAGTTGGTTCTGCACGCAACGTTGCCATAAATTGGGGGTTCTGCGGGATAATGCGCTGGAGTGCCATCGTCAAGATTGCATTGTAATCTTCGTCCGTTTCGGCACGGATCATGCGACGTCGTTCTGCCGGCAACATACTTTTGAGTAACCGTTCGGACCACGCTTCGAGGGCGGGGTGACGATTGGCAAACAACATAGTAAATGTATCATCGTCGAGGTCTTCGTCGGCTGACGGCAAGCGATATTCGTATTCGATGTCATCGTCGTCATCATCGTCGTCATCATCGTCATCACTATACAACGCCGATGCGTAGTCGTCAGCGGGGTCGGCATCATCCATCGGCATTTCGGGGATACCAAACGAAATCATCTCGCCGTCAACACGGGGATCATCATCGTATTGCACATCATACAGACCACGCGCAATGGCGTCGTTGATGCGTTTGGTGTAATCGATGCGGGCATCTATCGGTTCAACCCGCCCACGTTGCGGGGTTTCACTACTGGTATCGATAAACAATCGCACTGCCGAGTAGCGCAACACGATGCCGTTCCACAAGCCGCTATCACTATCGACACTGCGACGAGAACGCAGTGATTGTTGGAGTGCGGCGATTTCTTGGTGTAATAACGTCAATCGTGATGGCACTGGCACTGCATCCATGTTTGTTGCGTATGCGTCATTGACGAGCACATGCCACGGCCGGCCAGGGTAGGCACTGCGCCAATTGGCGCGGGCATACGTCAACAGCACCGCATGTGCCAACGTGTGGTACGACGGGCTACTATATTTTTGATAAAAAAGTGCCTCAATCAGCTGGCGCTCGGCATCACGGGCATCGGCGAGGTGTTGGGTATTCGCATCGTCGAGGCTCAAGTGAATGTGATGGCGGCGTTGCACATCGATGCGCACAATCAAATGATCACCGATTTGGGCACCATGGCGCGCATACCAGCCATTCAGTGAAACCACGTCGGGGCCGAGTTGAGCCAGTGGCTGACTATCACCAATTACATGAATCGGCTCATCCGCAGTCACAAATGGTTCCAACCATTCACGCAACAAATAGTCACCGTTGATGGCCGCCACATCAGGGATAATCCGAAAGGTGACGCCGTTGACTGCCTGATGCACCGCCAAAAAGGTATGGTCAGGTAACGCAATCCAGCCGACGGCCAACGGATTATCGTGCAACAACGTATGGATTTGCGTTTGTGGATTACGGGTACCGAGCGCATGGTGCGCCCGAATCTTGGCAACAATGGCGTCAATGCTCAACGCGTCTGACGTGGCATTGGCTAATTCGCGGAGTAACACGGCAATGGATGGTTTTGTACGCGGCATGATATACTCCCGAATCAGCATACGAGTGTCATCACTCGTATGCTGGATTATACCATGCTACGTACATCAATTTCGGTTATTCATCAATGGCACAAAAGGCGGCATCGGCGATACTTGCCACATCAAGGTGGAAGTAGCGGTACAAATCATGACGATTGCCTGACTGGCCAAATTCATCGACACCCAAACTGGTCACTGGAGCCCCATACACGCTGCCCAACCACGCCATGGCGTGTGATGCCGCATCATGAATCGTGACGATTGGCGTGTGGCGTGCGGCATCTGGGTAGAGCCATGCAAAGGGATCACGTTCACCGTGTTGACGCGCCGCAACAAACTGCTCGTACAGGGCCCGCACACTCACCACATTGACGACATCGGCAGCCACACCTTCACGCCACAATAATTCAGCGGCTTGTAATGCTTCAGGGATAACCGCACCACTCGCACACAACATGACTCGGGGTGCCCCTGCCAATTCGGGGTGATTTGTTTGCCACGTGGCCAAACGGTATGCGCCGGCTAAGGACTGTTGTTGCAAGGTGTCGACGCCCAAGCGTTCCCGCGCTGCAAAAAACGGCGCTTGGTCAATGGTACGAGTGCTCAAACGCAGATACAACGGACGACCATGCTCACGGTCGAAGCAATTACGCACACCTTCCAGCAAATACCACTCCAGCTCGCCTGCATAACAAGGCTCTGCCATCATTAATTTGGGCAATTCAATCCCCACCGATGCCGTAATCGTCGATTGGTGGGCGCCACCTTCCGGTGCGAGTGTTACCCCCGAAGGCGTACCGGCCACGATGAATTTGGCTCCCGAATAGACGGCATAGATGAACGAATCAAGCCCGCGCAACACGAACGGATCGTAGACGGTACCAATTGGCACCAGCGGCGCACCCAGTAATTCATACGACAATCCAGCCATTCCCAACATCATGAACAAATTCATTTCGGAGATACCCAGCTCGATGTGCCGCCCGTTGGTCGAGCGTTGCCAACGCAACAAGCGCTGGGCTTCGTTTTCGTAATCAGTGACTTCGGGGTGGTGCGTATAGACGCCGTTGCGGTTAATCCAGGCTCCCAAATTGGTCGATACTGACACGTCGGGGGATGTGGTCACCATGTGTGGCGCAATTTCAGGAATATCCGCAAAGCGCACCAACAAACGTCCAAATGCGTCTTGGGTGCTCACCGTATCAGGCATACTCAAGTCGACGCGACTCGGCACCGTTACCGCCGGCAAGGCGGGGATTTCGGGTTCAGTCAAACGTTGACTCACCGTATGACAGATTTGTCCTTCGGGGCTGTCAACATCAAAATCTGGCCATAAATCGTCGCTGGCAATCCCCATCGAGGCCCGCAAGGTTTCGATTTGTTCGGAATTCAACAACATCGAGTGATTCAACGGGTGTCCTGCAATCGGCAAGCCCCACCCTTTGACCGTATAGGCAAATACCACCGTTGGCCGGGTCATATCACGATCGACTTCGTCGAAAATCTCACACATGGTGTCGAGGTCGTGTCCACCCAAATTCGAAATCACGCTCTGTAATTCATCATCCGGTACTTTGGCCAATACCACCGCCAAGGTGCTGCGATCGGCATCATTACTATTCAACAAGCGTTCGCGCAATTCGGCGCCGTGTAAGCGGATGCACGACTGGTATTCTTCGTTGCTCATGTCATCAATACGCCGGCGCAAGGTTTCGCCACCGGGCAAGGCATACAACGCTTGTAATTTGTGGCCATACTTAGCTTCGAGCACACGCCAACCGTTTTGGGCAAACAGTTTCTTGAGACGGGCAGCGCGAATCCCTGGCACCACACGGTCGAGGCTTTGGCGATTGAGGTCAACCACCCATACCACTTGGCCGATGCCGTCAAGCGCTTCGTCAAGTAATGCTTCCCAGACGTTGCCTTCGTCGAGTTCGGCATCACCTACCACCGCCACGAAACGACGTTCGGGGATGGCCGCGCCATGATCGCGCAAAAACCGTTGCGTCAACGAGGTGAATAAGGGTGCAACGACGCCTAATCCCACTGACCCGGTCGAAAAATCAACTTGTTCGGGGTCTTTGGTGCGACTCGGGTATGATTGCAAGCCGCCAAATTCACGCAAGGTGGTCATATAGCGTTTGGGTAAATTGCCCAACAAATATTGAATTGAATGAAAAATAGGTGAAGAATGGGGTTTCACGGCCACGCGGTCACCTTTTTTGAGGAAGTGAAAATACAAGGCCGTCATTAACGTAACAGTCGAGGCAGAAGATGCTTGATGTCCACCAACTTTGGTGCCGTCTGTATTGGGTCGCACATTATTGGCATGGTGAATCATCATCGTCGCCAACCACAATATGCGTTGCTGAATCGATTCAAGCAAGTGCAGTTTGTGACTCTCCATGTGGGGTTTAATTAATGGTGTATTCGCAACAGTGGCAGTTTTTGTCTTCATAAATGACTCCCTGATATCATTACATTATTTGCAATGATTTTATTGGTGTATGGTAGTTCCATCATACGCTATTTCACTGCTACTGCATATCAGCAAAAGTTTTGATTTCGTAACCCTATCACAAAAAAATCAGCGTATCCGCAATAATCACGTCACGACGTACCTGCCCATATTCGCATAACGATGCAACAGATACCTACTCCATAGTGAAATTTGGTAGAATACCCTTAGTAACAAAATAAGGAATGAGAACACTCATGCAACGTGAAACCCTCCTCGCTCGCATCACGAACACGCAACTCTGGGATATTGTGGTTATTGGCGGTGGCGCTACCGGGCTCGGTATTGCCGTCGATGCCGCAAGTCGTGGCCACAAAACATTACTGCTCGAAGCCTACGACTTTGCCAAAGGCACCTCGAGTCGAGCCACCAAACTCGTCCATGGGGGCGTACGCTACTTGGCCCAAGGCAATCTGTCGTTGGTGTATGAGGCCTTGCACGAACGCGGGCGCCTACGCAACAATGCCCCTCACCTTGTACGGGTCATGCCCCACGTCGTCCCTGCCTACAATCTCATCGACATGCCCTTTTATGGGGCTGGGCTATTACTGTATAGCGTCATGGCAGGGCGCTTAGGGTTTGGGTTTTCACGGCTGATTAGTCGTAGCGAAGCCCTCAAACTTGCCCCCACATTGACTCCTAGTGGACTCAAGGGCGGCATCGTTTATTATGATGGCCAATTCGACGATTCACGCTTGGCCATCACGTTGATGCGCACTGCCACTAACCATGGTGCTACCCTACTCAACCATATGCCAGTTGCCGGCTTACTCCACGACAGCAACGGCAAAATCTGTGGTGTCACGGCTCACGACAGCGAAAGTGGCACCCCTGTCACGATCAACGCCAAGGCGGTTATTAACGCCACCGGGATTTTTGTGGATCAAATTCGCCGGCTCGACAATGCCGCTGCCAAGCCGTTACTTGCACCGAGCCAAGGCATCCATATCGTGGTCGATCGGTCGTTTTTGCCCGGCGATCATGCCGTCATGATCCCCAAAACCGCCGATGGGCGGGTGTTGTTTGCCTTGCCGTGGCATGATTGTGTGGTGATTGGCACCACTGACACCGCCATGCCCGAATCGCAAATCGAACCGCGCCCGCTCGCCGCCGAAATCGAGTTTGTGCTCAGTCATACCGCCAAATACCTCAGCCGCCGCCCTACCGCTGACGATGTCTTGAGCGTCTTTGCGGGCCAGCGCCCACTCGTCAAAGCAAGTCGCGGTGACGGCAAGACCAAATCGCTGTCACGCGACCATACGATTGTCATCGCCGATAGTGGCATGCTGACCATCACTGGTGGTAAATGGACCACCTACCGGCATATGGGCGAAGACGCCGTCAATCGCATCGAACAGGCCGCCAGCCTCGCCGTGCGCCCGTCGGTCACCAAAACCCTGCACCTGCATGGCTGGAGCACCACCCCAGACAGCGACGACATGCAAGTTTATGGTAGCGATGCCGCCGCAATTCGCACCCTGATGCACGAAAATCCGGCGTGGGCCAGCCCCATCCACCCCGATTTGCCGTATACCGGCGCCGAAGTAATCTGGGCAGTACGAATGGAACAAGCCCGCACCGTCGAAGACGTGTTGGCCCGCCGCACGCGGGCGCTCTTGCTCAACGCCAAAGCCAGCATCGCCATGGCGCCGGCCGTGGCTCGCTTCATGGCCGACGAACTCGACCGTGGCGATGACTGGGTGGCTAGCCAAATCGCCGAATACACCACCCTAGCAACTGGTTATATGTTGCCCGCCTAGTCGGCGTAAATAATCCATCAGCCAACACGACAAGGGCGTCCCACATGGAGTGGGACGCCCTTGTGATAGATTGCGATTTAGCCGCGCCGGCGGGTGACCTCGGCAATCAAGGCCGGTACGACTTCGAGGGCGTCACCCACGATACCGTAGCTGGCGATGCGGAAGATTGGCGCATCGGCGTCTTTGTTGATGGCCACAATCGTCCGCGCCGAGCGCATCCCCGCCAAATGCTGAATAGCGCCCGAAATCCCTACTGCCACATACAACTTGGGGCTAACGGTTTTACCCGTCTGGCCTACTTGATGGTCATATGGTACCCAGCCGGCATCGACGATGGCGCGGGATGCGCCATAGGCGCCACCCAAGCTGGTGGCCAAGGCAGGAATCAAACGATGGTAGTTTTCCGCATTACCAAGCCCACGTCCACCCGATACAATCACCGTGGCATCAGCCAAATTGACCCCTGCTTGATTACGGTCGTGACTCAGCACCCGAATGGCGCTGGCAGGTACGGTGACCGCCAAGGCGCTAATCGCTGCAGCAGTGGCACTGGCGACGGCTTCGGCGTGAGTTTGCTTGCGCACCGACACCACCGCCACTAGCGCCCCAAATTGCAACGTAGTAATCACATTACCGCCGTGCGAGCTACGCACGGCTTGGACACCTGCAGATTCGATACGCACATCGCTGGCATCGACGGCCAAGGCTCCACCACACTCGGCGGCCACGGCGGCGCTCACGTCGCGCATACGCAAAGTGCTGGTGGTCAACAGCAATTGCACATCGGCTGATTTGATGGCAGCGACAATGGCACTCGTCATGGCATCGGCGGCTCCATCGGCTAGATTGGCATCGTCAATCACGGCCACCTGTTGCACGCCATAGCTGGCAGTGGCTTGGGCGAGTGCGCCCACGTTGGCACCGACCACAAGGGCGGTGACGTGCGCAGACAGCGCCGTGGCCCGGGCGAGCAATTCGCGTTGGGCAGCACTGGGGGTTGATTGGGTATTGATTTGGTCGATAAGGACCCAAATATGTTGTGACATGGTGGCCTCTTACAATGCTTGATCGGCAATTAAACGGTCAACCAATGCGGCTACCTTGGCCGCCACATCGGCGCCAGCGATGATCTCGCCACCTTTACGAGCCGGCGGTGGGACGCGATCGATGATTTGCACTGCGGACGCAATAGGCACACCGATATCGGCGATAGTCACCGTTGGAATCACCTGTTTGGCGAATTTGCGCACCCGCAACAACGATGGGAAACGTGGTTCTTGTTCACCTTTGGCGACACTCAGCACTGCCGGCAACGTTACTTGGACTGTTTCACGTTCGTCTTCAAGTTGACGCACTGCCGTCAACGACGTCGCATCGCTGGTAGTAATCGCCGCCACATAGGTGACTTGGGGCCAGCCGAGCAGGCGGGCCAACATGGGAGCCAAGGCAGCACTTTCGTCATCCGTGGCATTGCGGCCACACATCACCACATCGGGCATACCGAGATGGCGAATGGCGTTGGCGATGATTTGGGCGGCAGCATAGACGTCGTATTGGGCATCGGCCTGCACCAGTAATGCGTCGGTGGCACCCATCGCCATGGCCCGGCGCATCTGGTCTTGCCATTCGTCATCACCGAGCGATAGCACCGTAACGGTGCCACCATGGGTGTCATTGAGTTGCAAGGCGGATTCGAGGGCGTATTCGTCAAATAGATTGATGATTGGCTCAATCCCACTGGCATCAATGGCATGATTGGCGGTAATAGCCACGGTATTGTCACGTGGCACTTGCTTGAGACAGACAACAATGTTCATTTTGTGCTCTTTCACCCATTATGAAAAAAACGCGCTGGGTAGGTGAACCTTTGTTCACCTACCCAGCACCAATAAATTATTCGGCTTCCCATTCGGCGCGGTTGTAGGCGGGGAGTTCACAGCGGACAGGGGGATTACCACGGATGTCCATCGCATAGTCGGCTTGAAGCAATTCTTGCAGTTCGCGGGTACCTTCGTAGATTACGCCACCACGTGAATTGCGCAAGAAGCGCTCGACGGGATATTCGTCAGAGAAACCATAGGCGCCGTGGATTTGGACTGCATCGTCGGCAGCCTCCCAGCTACTGACGGTGGTATGCCATTTGGCGAGGGTCGTCTCGCGGCTATTACGACGACCGGCGTTTTTCATCCAGCCGGCGCGGTAAACCAACAAGCGGCCGGTGTCCATTTTGCGTACCATGTGGCTCATCATGCGCTTGACCAATTGGTGATCACCAATCGGCACTCCAAAGGTGTGACGCTCTTTGGCGTATTTCACCGAGGCTTCGAGGGCAGCTTGGATCAAGCCGACGGCGCCAGCAGCGACGGTGTAGCGACCGTTGTCGAGGGCGCCCATGGCGATTTTGAAGCCTTCGCCCTCTTCGCCGATACGGTTTTCGACTGGGACACGCACATCTTGCATGACGATACCGCCGGTGTTGCCGGCACGCACACCCAATTTGCCGTGCAGTGGGTATGACGAGAAGCCGGGCATGTTGCGTTCGACGATAAAGCACGAAATACCGCGGTTGCCCTTGGCGGGGTCGGTTTTGGCAAATACCACAAAGGTATCAGCGACGTCTGACAAACTAATCCAGATTTTTTCGCCATTGAGGATGTAGTGGTCACCATCGCGGCGGGCGGTCGAGGTCATAGCGCCGGCGTCGGTACCGCTATTGGGTTCAGTCAAGCCATAGGCGCCGATGAGTTTGCCTTCGGCTTGGGGCTTGAGGTATTTTTGCTTTTGGGCTTCGTTACCCCATTGGAAAATAGTCATGGAGTTGAGGCCGATGTGAACGCTAGCGACAACCCGCAAAAAGCTGTCGATACGTTCGAGTTCTTCGCACAACACGGCTAATGCGAGGTAATCCATGCCGGCACCGCCGTAGCGCACTGGCAAACAAATCCCGAGGAAGCCCAACTTGCCCATTTTTTCTATAAGGGGACGGATGTGGGTGCGGGTTTCCGGGCCCTCGCCATGCAAGGCGCCGCTACGGTCCCATTCGCGGATGTGGGGTGCGACTTCGCGCGTGGCAAAATCACGTACGGTCTGGCGAAGCATGTCATGTTCCTCATTGAGGAACATATCGTAATCGGCAGTGAAGTCCATCAGTGACTCCCTTTTCTGTGCACAAAAAATCTCGAAAACCTATTTTATTATAGCTGATTTTTCTGGTAAAAAACAGCCCATAAACGATGTTTGGGCAGGAAGCATTTCTACAGGCACAGGACGAAGCGCTCATGGTACACTACATATATATCCGATTGCCACAGGTGAAGCGCATGCGTTCAGCAATTAGTATTATTCCGGTGCATGGTATTGGCGAAATTCCGCTCGGTGCTGACCTCGGCGCATTGATTTTGGCGGCACTCAACGCCAATCAAATCACCCTGCTGCCTCATGACATCGTCGTCATCACCCAAAAAATCGTCTCGAAGGCCGAAGGGCAAATAGTCGACCCCCGCGACGTCGAGCCGTCACATATGGCGCATATGGCTGCCGCCCAAGGCCATAAAGACGCCAATTATTATGAAGTAGTGCTACGCGAAAGCAAACGCATCATCAAAATGGACCGGGGCGTACTCATCTGCGAAACGCACCATGGGTTTATCTGTGCCAATGCCGGTGTCGACGAATCAAATGTCGATGGTGGGCGGCATATCACCCTATTACCAGTTGATTCAGATGCCTCATCCCGCGTCATCCGTGATACGCTGTGTGCGGCCACCAATCTGCCCATTGCCGTGATTATTTCGGATACCTTTGGGCGGGCCTGGCGCGAAGGCCAAGTCAATATTGCCATCGGTGTGGCTGGCATCGACCCCATCGAAAGTTATGCCGGCATCGATGACCCCTACGGCTATCACATGCAGGCTAGTATCCTCGCTATTGGCGACGAAATCGCGGCTGCGGCAGAACTCGTGATGGGCAAAATCGACTGCATCCCGGTGGCAATCGTACGTGGCATGCACTATCGTGCCGTCGAAGCGAGTGCCCAAGCCTTGATTCGCCCGGCCAATCGCGATTTGTTCCGGTAACCACCATGGATACAACGCTCCACGATGCCATATATAGCCGCCAGAGCGTGCGCCGCTTCCGCGACACACCAGTCGCTGACGCTGTCTGTGCAGCATTGCTCGCCGCTGCGGCTCAAGCCCCTTCGCCCCACGGCCGCCAACCGTGGCGGTTCGTGGTAGTAGGCGCGGGCACTCCGCGCGTGCGCCTGTGTGACGCCATGAGCGCCGAATGGCAAGCACAGCTCGGCAGTGATGGCAGCGATGCTGCCGTCATCGCCACCCGAGTGGCGGCGTCACGCGCGCGTATCAGCACTGCGCCCCTACTTTTTTTGCCATGTGTTGACCTGAATGTACTCGACCACTACCCTGATGCCCCGCGCCAGCACGCCGAATACCTGATGGCCGTGCAAAGTATCGGCTGTGCCATCCAAAACATGCTACTGACGGCGGTGGCACATGGACTCGATGGTGGCTGGATGTGTGCGCCGTTGTTTTGTGGCGATACAGTCAGGCAGGCGCTGGCGCTCGATGCCCAATGGGTTCCGCAAGCGTTGATTCCGGTTGGCTATATGGCGCAGGCACCAGTACGACGCCCCAAACGCACGGGTACGGATTTACGCTGGAATGTTACTGATTAGCCATTGGCAAATTGGTGCTATTATATCAATCCACCCCAATATATCAATCCACCCCAAAACCACCTTGCGTGTATGCAGATATTTCTCTCGTGGAGTTCCTTTTTTTGGTAGAATGAGCAAATGGAAACACAACTTTCACACAGCGACATTACCCATAAAACCGTCGTGCTTTCGGGCGGCGTCGGCGCCGCACGTTTTTTGGCAGGACTCAATCAAATCGTTGACCCGACCAGCATTTGTGCCATCATCAATACCGGCGACGACATCGAATTCCACGGCTTAGCAATCAGCCCCGACATGGACATCGTGATGTGCACCTTGGCTGGCATCATCCACCCCACCCAAGGCTGGGGGATTGTCGACGACAGCGACCATTGTATGTCGATGCTCCGCACCCTCGGCGCACCAGATTGGTTTATGTTGGGCGACAAAGATTTGGCCTTGCACATCCAACGCACCGCACTGCGCAAACAAGGCTGGAACGAAACCCAAATCACCAATCAATTCCGGCGAGCCCTAGGAGTGCACGTCACATTACTACCCATGACGCACGATACAGTGCAAACACATATCGCCACCCCCGCAGGTGAAGTCCACTTCCAAGAATATCTCGTCCGAGACCGCGCCAAAGCCCAAATCACCGGCATTCATTACCATGGGATTGGCGCGGCATATGCCACTGCAGATGTACTCCATAGCCTCCGAACCGCCACTGGGATTGTGATTGCGCCGAGTAATCCCCTCGTCAGCGTCGGTACCATCCTCGCATTACCGGAAGTGCGTCAGATAATCATGCAACGACAGGTGCCTGCGATCGCTATCAGTCCGATTGTAGGCGGTGCTGCCATCAAAGGACCGGCCGTGGCGATGCTCAACTATGCCGGTATCGAAGTATCGGCATTGGGAATTGCCCGGCACTACCAAGGACTGATTGATGGTATGGTGATTGACGATGTCGATACCGCCTTGGCACCAGCCATTGAGGCACTGGGGATGGCCGTGTGTGTCACCGACACCATTATGAGCGATGACATGCGCAAAGCCAATTTGGCGCGTACCTGTATGGAATTCATGGCAACGCTACCATGACAACCGCAATTGTGCCCTTCAAAACCTTGAGTGAAGCCAAAAGTCGCTTGGCGTCAGTACTCTCGCCAGCTGACCGCCGGGCCTTGGCACTCGCCATGCTCGACGATGTATTGACGGCCTTGGCCCAGAGCCATACCATCGACCATATTATCGTGACGGCCAGTGATGGCGCTGCGCAAGCATTGGTGACGTCACGAAATATTACGTTGATTAGCGATATCGGTACCAATCTCAATCATTCACTTCAATTGACCATCGCACAAGTGGCTCCTGCCACGTCGATTCTCATTATCCACGCCGATTTACCGTTGGTAGAAGCCGATGATATCGACGAATTCGTCAATAGTATGCCCAGCGGTGGCATTGCACTGGCAGGATCACACGATGGTGGCACCACCGCCCTAGCCTGTGATGCCGTCACCCGCATGCATTGGTCGTTTGGGGCAGGCAGCCTGCAACGCCATATGGCGGCAGCCAAAGCTGCCAACTTGCCCGTCATTAGTATCCGTGAAGGGCCGATTACCTTTGATATTGATCGCCCAATTGACCTATTTCGTTTACGCAATGATCCTGGTGGGCGCCAAACTAGACGCTTGTTGTCGCGGTTAGCATTACGCCCTGAGCATACTGACGAAGACTAATTTTTAGACAAAAGAGGCACCACATGGGAATCATCGGATACGCCGCCGCCCTCGAACAATTCCACCCCAGCGAATTGATCAATTATTCGATTTTGGCGGAACAACACGGCTTCAAGGCGGTCATGGCTGCCGATCACTTCCAACCGTGGGTACCCCAACAAGGGCACAACGCATTTGTATGGAGCTGGATGGCAGCCCTCGGTGCCACCACGAACAATATGACGTTTGGGCCTGGCGTAACCTGCCCCAGCTTCCGCTATCACCCCGCCGTCGTCGCCCAAGCCGCCGCCACCCAAGCCGCCATGACCCCCGGCCGGTTCTGGTTGGGACTCGGCAGTGGCGAAGCGCTCAACGAGCGCGTGGTGGGCGGCGAATGGCCCGAAGCGCATGTGCGCCTCGCCATGATGCAAGAAGCCATCACCATCATCAAGCAATTGTTGAGTGGCAAAGTAGTCAAACACGACAACGGCAAATACTTCAGCATCGAACGAGTCAAACTCTGGACGTTACCCGATAGTCCGCCGCCAATTTATGTGGCGACTGCTGGCCCGGTTACCGCAGCCTGGACCGGTCGCGAGTGCGACGGGATTATTACGCCGGGTGCGGCTCCCGAAAAACTCAAAATGTTGCTCGGCAAATTCGCCGACGGCGCCAAATCGGTGGGCAAAGACCCCAGCACCATGCCCAAGCTATTACAACTGCATATGTCGTGGGCCGAAACACACGAGGAAGCCGTCCAAAACGCCATGACCGAATGGCCCAATGGCGGTATGCCCTTCCCCAAACAAGACATTCGCAGCCCCGAAGATTTCGCCGAAATCGCCAAACTCGTGCGCCCCGAAAATTTCACCAATCGCATGCTGATTTCAGCCAATATCGCCGAACACCGCGCCCACATTCAACGTTTTGTCGACCTCGGCTTTGACGAAATTCACGTACACAATGTCGGTCGCAATCAGACCGCCTTTATTAAAGCCTTTGGTGAGCATGTTATCCCCAATTTGAAATGGATGAACGCATGACGCAGATTCCTGTAGCCTTTATGGATTTGATCGAACGCCCACTCGTCGCATCACTGGCCACCACCATGCATGACGGCACGCCCCAAGTCACGCCAGTATGGTTTAGTTATGCCGATGGCTTGTTTTATGTCAATGCTGCCACTGGCCGCATCAAAGACCGCAATATGCAGGCCCGTGCCTATGTGGCGTTGATGATTGTCGATACTGCATCTGCCTATCGCTATATCGCCGTGCGTGGTCCAATCATTGACTTTTCTAATCCCGAAATTGGCCGCACTCACATCAACGAATTATCGTTGCGCTATTTCAATAGAGCGGTTTACCAAGGACCAGCCGACGAAGTGCGGGTTCGCTACACGATTCGTCCGGACCATATCAGCACGATGGGATAACAGCTGTGAACAACGAGCGCATTCGCCAATACCGTACCATTCTCAATGGTCAAACTCGTTTGTTGCGGCGCTCACGACGGCAACGAGCAGCCACGGCCTTGGCTCGCGACGCCTCGTTGACGGCACTCGATACCCTACTCGAAGCAATCATGAATGGCAATGACAACGATGCCGCTAATGCCGCGGTATCGGCCTTGTCGCAACACGCCGATTGGCGCCACATTAATGTGATTTGTAGCGTGTGGGCGTTGACCCGCCACCCCACGCTTGGGCGACTCATTGCCCAACATGGTTGGATTGCCAACGCCCCACCCGATGCCCGTGTCCTCAGCGCCCTCCATATTGGCCAACTCGAATTACTCATCAATGCCCGCCCTGGACTCCTGCCAGCCTTGATTTTGGCGTGTGGCGATCGCAATCAATCCATCGCCCAACGGGCACGGCGGACATTACTGTCTCTGCAACGCAGTGACACCCGCCAAGCGTTATGTTTGCTGGCCATTGAACAAAACATTCCTATTGCACTTGAAATCGCCCGCCGCGCCAATTACCTACCCGAAGAAATGACCTGGCGGGCGGTCTATTTATTGTTGACCGGCCAAGTCGATGCTTTCCGGGCCTGTGACCCCGATTGCCAATTGGTGCTCAAAGCCTATAGTCAATGTTCAACGCACCTACGTGAACGCATCGCCGCCGCCCTGCAAGAAGAACCCAACGCACCACCGCTCCTGCCACCGTCGCTGATCTATGTGGCTGACCTCAACGATGCCCAATGGCAAGAGGCGGTGCTCCAATTACGCCGTCCACTGATGCACAATGTCGCCGCAGTGGTGGCACGCTATGCCCCCGCCCGTTGGGCGGCGCGCTTGATTGTGCACCTCAGCGAAGACGCCGAACCGGCGGTGCGCAATCAAACGATGCCATTAGGGGTATTGCGCAATATCGCCGAAACCTGCCTTGCAGGCAAAGAGCCGCAACCACAAATCCGGTTAACGCTCAATGGCGGGCAACGGGGCATCCACCACATCGCAATTAGCCCTGATACCAATACATTAGCGGCAACCGATGGTAATGGCGCGATTTTGCTCTGGCAACTCAGCGACGGTAGCCCGATGATGCCACCAGATCCGCATCAATGGCCGGCGCATTCCTTGGTTTTTTCCCGCGACAGTCGCTTGCTGTGTAGTGCCGCCAGTGTCGGTCCCATCCATATCTGGGATTTACACCAACGCACCATGCATGGCAAATACGCCGGACGAAGTCCGCTCCAACTCATCCCCGATAGTGACACATTGATTAGTAGTGGCGAAGAAGCCTTCCACTTCTGGTCGTTGCAAGGGGTCCATCTCAGTAGCATACGCACCCCTACAGCCCGGGTAGCCCATATCGCACTGAGTGCCGATGGGCAATATTATGCCGTGGCAGGGTCAGCACCTGCGTTGGCGCTCGTCAATCAAAGCATCCCCCGCGACCATGCCATCACCATCTGGCGCATGCCTAGCGGCGAGCTCCTCGCCGGTGACGCCTTGTCACGCTGGCTAGACCGTGGTGACCCTGTGGCCCGTTTAGATTTACCGAGCGTCGCCGAACAAGTCGTATTTAGTCCCAATGGGCAACTCGTGGCTGCCATATGTGGCGACGGCATCGTGCGGATTTGGCGCTTACTCGATGGTGTGTTGCAACAACAATATTCAGGCACTGCACCAATTGTGTTTTTGCATGGCGGTGGCCAAATCCTCTCTGGGGCAGCCACCGGTGGCTTCCAAATTCGGCAAAGCTATAGTGGCGAATTGATTGCCAATGTCCCCTTACCGCGCGGTATCCCGAGTGTGATGACCAGTATTCCCCACCGCGGGATTGTAATTGGTGGCAGTACTGATGGCACCATCACCCTCTGGCGCTTGCATGAATCACTCGAACCAATCGAGCTAACCAAACACCAACACCGGATTAGCGCCCTGACATTAAGCGCTGATGGACGTACCTTGATTAGTGCCGATATTAGTGGCACCCTTATCGTTTGGGATGTGGCCGTCAGCGATTTAATCCGACGGATTCCCCTCAATATCCGCCCTAGTGATCGCACGTGGATTAGCGATGTAATTCGTCAACGCCGCTACAAAAGTGACGAACGCCGTTGGCTTGAATTCATGAATGCCCTCAATCGGACGCCACCAGGCAACCGGAGGGGCTACGACCCCTCAATTCCGATTGATATTGGCTCGTTCCGCTTGCGTTTGGAGTAGCACACCTACTCGTGCTATGGCATGCGTAATGTCTGGTATACTCGTCTGCACGCACTACTATTCAAAAGGAATCTACCAATGACGACGCCTGTACTCACATTGCCATTACCTGAAATCGCGAGTCAGTTCAATCTCCGCCGCGACATTGTCTTCCTCAATCATGGCAGCTTTGGCGCATGTCCCCGCCCCGTCATCGCCGCCTATCGCAAATGGCAAGACGAACTCGAATCTGAGCCAGTCCTTTTTTTTGGACGCCGGCGCTTGCCACTCTTAGCCGAAGCACGGGCCGCCCTTGGTAAATTTGTCAATGCCGATGCCGATGATGTGGTGTTTGTCCCCAATATTACCTACGGCATGAATATCGTCGTTAATTCGTTGCGCTTTGGTCCCGATGACGAAATCCTCACCACCGACCATGAATACGGTGCCGTCAACAATACCTGGGAATACCACCTCAAGCGCTACGGCGGCAAATTCGTCTACCGCGAAGTACCAATTCCCATGACCACACCCGAAGCGTTCATCGAGCACTTCTGGGCTGGTGTCACCCCCAACACCAAAGCCATCTCGATTAGCCATATCACCTCGGCCACGGCTCTCATCTTCCCGATTGCCGAAATCATCAAACGGGCCCGGGCTGCCGGGATTTTGAGTATCATCGACGGCGCCCACGTCCCAGGGCATATCGACCTCGATTTGACCGCCCTCGATCCCGACTTTTATGCCGCCAACTGCCATAAATGGTTGTGTGCTCCCAAAGGTGCCGGCTTTTTGTATGCCCGCCGCGACAAACAGGATATGCTCGAACCCTTTGTGTGTAGCTGGAATTTGAGCCGCCACACCCTAACCGGCAGCCACTTTACCAACATGTACGAAAACGTCGGTACCAACGACCCCGCACCATGGCTGGCAGTACCCGCCGCCATCGAATTCCAACACACCCACAACTGGCCGGCAGTACGAGCCGCCTGTCACGCCCTTGGTTCACAAATTCGCCAAGAACTTGCCGGTATTACGGGCCTCACCCCGGTATCTGACGAATCCACCATGTGGTGGAATCAAATGGCACTCTGCCCAGTTCCTACCGGCGAGCAATACCACTACCACCGCTTGTGGGAAGAATTCGAAATCGAAGTCCCCGTCGTGCAGTGGAACGGTCATACCTTCTTGCGGGTAGCAATTCAAGCCTACAACACTCCCAACGATGGCGACCGGCTCATCGAAGCCGTCAAAAAAATTATCCATCGTTAATTACCTCACCAAAAAGTAGTGAATTGTATCTTTATTGTAATACAATTCACTACTTTTTTACAAAATCAGTATGAAATTTTCATATTCTTTACTAAAAATCAAAAGATTACACTATACAATACCTACGCCAAAACACCTCACCCCTAGCGTCATTCCATGCCGGTTGCG